>DASYAZ010000158.1:0-25529 GCA_036501085.1 Pseudonocardiaceae bacterium
GAGGATGCTCGCTGGCTTGCCGGTTATCTGCGGAAGATGGTGGCGGGTCGGCCTGGTGCGTGGGCGGGTAGTGATCTGACGCTCTCGCAGTTGATTGCGTTGCATATCATCGCGGCGCGGGCGCCGATGACGTTGTTGTCGCTCACCCGCTGACCCAACGACCCCGCTGCTCAACCGGGTCAGGTTCCCCCGCTGCCCCGAATGCGGCGCGAGGTCGGGTTCGTCAGTGCGTCGGGCTCGCGGACGTAGCTAAGGTCTCCCGTGCCCGTGGTGGATGTGTTGGGGCGGCCCGTCGAGAGCGACGACCGGGACAGCGGCGCCCACCTACCCTCCCGATGACAGAGCCAAGCCGGGCCTGCGGTCGCGACGGGGTGGCTACTCATTGTCGCCGATAATGTGTCTAAGTAACCCACAAGAGTGAGCGTTGACATCTTGGTTTATAACTCAGAGTATCGTAAACCTGCCGGCTCCGAGGATGTTCCCCCACTAATCAGGTGTGTCATGAAAGGGCGCTAGTAGCCCGTGGTGGCCCGCTGCTGCCATGTCGAGCTTTTCTCTTCGAATTCGTCAGGGTGGCAAAAGATCTGTACGAGTCGTGTGCTCTCGTGGCGCTGTGTTAAAAATAAGGACGAAGCGCATGGGGTGGTACGAGTGGTTATCCGGTAGTAACACGGAGGAGGGTGCACGCAATGCATCCATGGCTGAGCGGATCGAGAGAGATCGCTATTTAGCTCACCATAAACCGCTGAAGTCCGATGAAGCGTTCCGGTGGGAGGGCAACCTTTTCACTGGCTATCATTTTCGCAAAGTGAAGCGCAATTCTTCCACGGAACGTATCAAGTTTCCGGACTGACAGGTGACGGCGCTTAATGCTCATCAGGTGTGATTGACCTCGTGGAAAGGTCGCCGGATGCCCAGCGGCCGGCATCGCCCTTGACCACCGTCCCCTCGGTGATCGTGAGAGTGCCGGCTTGCCGTTCTGGTGCGTCGGTGTTCAGGTCGATGAACGTGCTGACCGACGCGCCATTGACGGCGACCTCGCCATCGAATGTCGTGTCCTGGAAGGAGATACCGCCCTTGAACTGGGCCTCGCGCAGGTCCAGGCGTCCTAGGAATGCCGCACCGGTGAACAGAGCGGGCTTGCCGGCGTGCAGCCCGCTCAACCGGGTGATGCCGAAGAACCGCGTCCGGCGCGCCGTCAATCGGCCGATCCGCCTGCCCTCCAACCGGAGGTACTCCAGGCTCGCCCCGCTCAGATCGAGGTGATATGCGGTCGGGTCGGGGTTCCGGCCCCAGGGGAGCAGGTCCGCGATGAGCCGCTGCGCGGTGAGCCGTACCTGGCGCTCCCGGTCGGCCTCCGACGAGTCGTCCGGAACGATCTGGTCCGGGTCATCCGCGCGGGCTTGGTAGCTGGGGTGGATGAAGGGTCGGCGTAGATACGCGCAGAACACGTCGAGCACGGTCTGCTTATAGCGAGGAACGGAATCAGCGAGCCATGCCAAGGCGTGCAGCGCACCAACACGCACCTGATCGGCCTGATTACCCAGGAGCTCCACCGAACGCGCGAAGCGCTCGTCGGCTGCCTTGTCGCTCTCCAACTCATGCCGCGCTTCGTCGGTGCGTCGACGGCGGTCGTTGAGCCACAGCGCGTACAGCGCGACCACCGCGCCCCCGGCCAGGCCCCCGGTCTTGATCGCCTCGGCCTTGGACAGCGTCGGCTCGACCAGCATCAGCACCACGGTGGTCAGTGCCGCGACCACCAACGCGGCGAACATGCTTCCTATCAGCAAGACCCGACCCCGCACATCGTCTCCTCACCACGCTGGCGCCGAACGAACTCATTGAGGACCCAACCATTCCGCTCGCCGGTGTGGTGGTTCGGTAGAGCGTGCGGTTTGGCGGCATGAGTGCGTGGCACAGGCACCGGAAGGTTTGCGAGGGGCGTGTCGCGCTGTTCGTGTCTGTCAGTGGACGGGTTGAGTTTGGGCACTGGCCGGGCTTGGGTCGGCGCGGCGCCGGGGGCGCAGCAGCGCCATCGCCACCAAGCCGGCGACTGCCCCGGCGATGATCACCGGCGTGCTCACCTTGAGCAGTGCCAGTGCTGAGGCGAGCAGCACCCCCACGACCACCGGGCGGATGACGGCAGCCGGGCCCTGGGCAGAGAGCCGGGCGCCGAGGTACACCCCGGGCAACGCGCCCACCAGCAGGGCGGTGGTGAGGCCGAACTGGACGTCGCCGAAGAGCAGGTGCCCGGCCGTCGCCGCGGCCACCAGCGGGATGGCCTGCACGATGTCGGTGCCGACCAGCTGGGCGGGCCGCAGGGTGGGGTAGGCCATCAGCAGCAGCGCGATGATGACCGAGCCGGCGCCGACCGAGGTCATGCCCACCGCGAACCCGCCGAGCACCCCGATCGCCAGGGTGCGCAGCGGGCGGATGACCAGCGGCGGCACCGGTCCCTCCGGCACGCGGGCGTCGGCCTCGCGCCGGCGGGCCCGGCGATCGAGCAGCTGCCGGAGCACCATCAGGGCCACCGCGGCGCACAGCGCGACGCCGATGATCATCTTTAGGTTGTCCTGCACGCCGGCCCGGTGCCCGATCGAGCCGATGAGCATGGCGCCGGCGAAGGCTGCGGGCATCGAACCCAGAGTGAGCAGGCCGACCAGCCGCCAGTTCACCGTGCGGTGGCGCAGGTGCACGGCGCCGCCGACCGGCTTCATCACCAGCGAGGTGAGCAGGTCACTGGAGATCGCGGCGAGCGGGGTGACCCGGAAGAACAGCACGAGCAACGGGGTGAGCAACGCTCCGCCGCCCATGCCGGTGAGGCCCACGAGTAAGCCCACCAGCAGTCCGGCGACGGACAGCGAGAAATCGATGTGCACGATCGGGTGCCTGCCTTATGACTTCGAGCGCCTGCGGCCGGGAGCGACCGGTGTGAAACGGACCGGGTCAGCAGCTGGCCGGACAGCAGGCGGTGACGATGCGCATCAGGTCGACATGCAACCGCCGGACCAGCAGTGTGGCCTGGCAGCGGGGGCGCATTCTTCGATGCTCACATTCCTGAGCCATATAGTCAACAAACTGCCGGGAAGTCGGGTTTGGGCCTGAGCCGCGAAGATCGCACAATGGGGGTGTGCAGATCTCGGCGAGAGCGGACTACGCGCTGCGGGCGCTGTGTGTCCTGGCGAGTGCCCCGGATCAGTGCACGGTGAAGGCCGACGAGATCGCCTCGGCGCAGGGCATCCCGCGTACCTTCCTTGACGGCATCCTGGTCGAGCTGCGCCGGGCAGGGTTGATCGAGAGCCGCCGCGGTCCCGACGGCGGGCACCGGCTCGCCCGGCCGGCGTACGCGATCTCCCTCGCCGATGTCATCCGGGTCACCGACGGCCCGCTGGCGCTGGTCCGGGGCCAGCGCCCGGAGAGCCATGCCTACGAGGGGGCGGCGCAGCACCTGCAGGACGTCTGGGTGGCGGTCCGGGCCAGCCTGCGCGCCATCCTCGAGCTGACCACGGTGGCCCAAGTGGTCGAGGGCCGGCTGCCGGACAGCGTCGTCGCCTACGCCGCCGAGGACCGGTCCTGGCAGTCGGTCTGGCCGACGGACGCGCGCTGAGCCGATCTCACCCCGCGGCACGTTCGGCACCGGTCTCGGCGGCCGCCGCGGCCAGGTAGCGGTCCACGATCACCTCGGCGACCGAGGCGTCGGCGCCGAGCGGGGCCGCGATCCGGACGGTCGGGTCGGCCGCCAGCGCCGCCTGTGCCACCCGGCGCCCCAGCAGGCCGGGGGCGAGGAACCAGCCGGCGATGGCGATCCGCTCGGCTCCGCAGGCCCGTAGCCGGTGGATCGCCTCGGGGACCGACGGGGAGGCGGCGGTGGCGAAGGCCGCGAGCCCCCCGTGCCAGCGGTGGCGGTCGGCCCATGCCGTGGCCAGCCGGCCGACGGAGGCGTTGGCGGGGGCGTGCGACGACCCCGTCGCGGCGAGCACCACGCCCAGGCCGGGGGCCTCGAGCGGGCCCGCGACCTCGGCCAACCGGCGCAGCGCCGCGCCCTCCAACCGGGGGTCGCCGCCGAGCACACCGGCGATGGTGACCCGCAGCCGGGGATGCCGGCGGGCCGCCCGGGCCACCGCACCCGGCACGTCCACCCTGGCGTGGAAGGCGTTTCCGAGCAGCAGCGGCACCACGACCGCGTGCCGGTGCTCGCCGGCGACGGCGGCCAGCACGTCAGGCAGCCGGGGGGCGCTCAGATCGAGAAAGCTCAGCCGCACGTCCAGGTCGGGTCGCTGCCGCCGCACCTCGTCGACGAGCCTGGAGATGGTGGCGGCCGACCGGGCGTCCCGGCTGCCGTGCGCGACCGCGACCAGGGCCGGTGAGCCCGGGCCGCCGCCCATGCTCACCGCTGGCGGCGCGGCAGGCATCAGGTTTCGGGCAGCGGCACCAGCGGCGTGCCGACCAGGCCGGCTGCCAGCGTGTCGCCGGTCGGTGGGTCGATCAGCAGGAACGACCCGGTGGCCCGGCTGTCCGCGTAGTCGTCCACCGGAAGCGGGTCGGCGGTGCGGACACTCACCCCGCCGATCTCATTGATCTCCAGCTGCTCCGGCACGCTCCGCGTGAGGGTGTCGGTGTCCAGCCGGTAGTGCAGGGCGCCGACGATCGCCGGGGTGACCCGGGTGCCGTGCTTGAGCAGCAGCCGGGCACCGGGGCGCAGCGGCTGCTCGGAGAGCCAGCAGACGGTGGTCTCCAGCCGGTCGGTCACCGCCGGTGGGTCGTCGGCATCGACGATCATGCTGCCGCGGGCCACGTCCAGGTCGTCGGCCAGCCGCACTGTGATGCTGCGGCCCGCGCCGGCTTCGGCCAGCTCGCCGTCGGCGGTCTCCACCGAGGTCACCGTGCTCCGCAGGCCCTCGGGTAGCACCAGCACCGGCTGCCCGGGGCGCACCGTGCCAGCGGCAACCTGGCCGGCGTAGCCACGGTAGTCCGGGTATCCGGTGGTGCGCGGCCGGATCACGTACTGCACCGGAATGCGCAGCGGGGCGTCGCGCTCGGGGCCGCTCACCGGCACCGACTCCAGGTGCTCCAGCAGCGTCGGGCCGGGGTACCACGGGGTGTTCGCCGAGCGCTCCACCACGTTGTCACCGATCAGCGCGGACACCGGGATGCTCACCACCCGCTCCTGCGGGTAGCCCAGTGCGGCGGTCAGGCCGTGGAAGTCCTTGGCGATCGCGGTGAACACCGCCTCGTCGTAGTCCACGAGGTCGATCTTGTTCACCGCCAGCACCAGCCGGGGCACCCGGAGCAGCGCGATCACGGCGGCATGCCGGCGGGTCTGCGCGACCACGCCGTAGCGAGCGTCCACCAGCAGCACGGCCAGCCCGGCGGTGGAGGCGCCGGTGACCGTGTTGCGGGTGTACTGCACGTGCCCGGGGGTGTCGGCCAGCACGAACTCGCGCTTCGGGGTGCCGAAGTAGCGGTACGCCACGTCGATCGTGATGCCCTGCTCGCGCTCCGCGCGCAGGCCGTCCACCAGCAGTGACAGGTCCGGCGTCGCCAGGCCCTTGTCCACCGAGGCGCGCCGGACCGCCTCGATCTGGTCGGCCAGCACCGACTTGGTGTCGTAGAGCAGCCTGCCGACCAGGGTCGACTTGCCGTCGTCCACGCTGCCGGCCGTGGCGAACCGCAGCAGGTCCCTACTCATCGCAAACCCATGGAACCATCAGAAATAGCCCTCCCGCTTGCGGTCTTCCATGGCCGCCTCGGAAAGCCGGTCGTCCGCGCGGGTGGCGCCGCGCTCGGTCAGCCGGGACGCCGCGACCTCGGCGATCACCTCGTCCAGCGTGGTCGCGGTGGACTCCACCGCGCCGGTGCACGAGCCGTCCCCGACGGTGCGGTAACGCACGGCCTTGAGCTCGAGGTTCTCGCCGTCGCGCGGGCCGCCCCACGGGCCCTCGGCCAGCCACATGCCGTCCCGGTGGAACACCTCGCGCTGGTGCGAGTAGTAGAGGGACGGTAGCTCGATGTCCTCCCGCTGGATGTAGCGCCAGACGTCCAGCTCGGTCCAGTTGGACAGCGGGAACACCCGCACGTGCTCGCCGGGCGCGTGCCGGCCGTTGTAGAGGTTCCACAGCTCGGGACGCTGCTTGCGCGGGTCCCACCGGCCGAACGCATCGCGCAGGCTGATGATCCGTTCCTTGGCTCTGGCTCGTTCCTCGTCCCGGCGGCCGCCGCCGAACACCGCGTCGAAGCGGTGGGAGTTGATCGAGTCCAGTAGCGGCACGGTCTGTAGCGGATTGCGGGTGCCGTCCGGGCGCTCGAGGAGCCGGCCGTCGTCGATCCAGTCCTGCACGTGCGCGACGACCAGGCGCAGCTCGAGCCGCTTCACCAGCTGGTCCCGGAAGTCGATGACCTCCGGGTAGTTGTGTCCGGTGTCCACGTGCAGCAGCGAGAACGGCACCGGGGCCGGTGCGCACGCCTTGACCGCCAGGTGCACCAGCAGGGTGGAGTCCTTGCCACCGGAGAACAGGATGACCGGGCGGTCGAACTCGCCGGCCACCTCGCGGAAGATGTGGATCGCTTCCGATTCCAGAGCCTCCAGGGCATCAAAACCGGTCCGCGTGCTCACGCGTGCAGCCCGCATTCGGTCTTGGCCCGGCCGGCCCAGCGCCCGGCCCGCTTGTCCTCGCCGGGAGGTGGCTTGCGGGTGCACGGCGCGCAGCCGATCGACGGGTAGCCGGCGTCCACCAGCGGGTTCACCAGGATGTTGTGCTCAGTGATGTAGGCGTCCATGTCCTCGTCGCTCCACGCCGCGATCGGATTGATCTTGACCAACCCGAACTTCTCGTCGTAGGTGATCAGCGGGGTGTCCGCCCTGGTCGGTGCCTCCACCCTGCGCACCCCGGTGACCCACACGTCGTAGCGGGACAGGGTGTTCTGCAGCGGCACCACCTTGCGCAGCAAGCAGCACCGGTCCGGTTCACGGGCGAACAGGTCCTTGCCCTCGGCGGCGTCCTGCTCTGCCACGGTGGCCCTGGCCTGGGCGTTGACGATCCGCACGTCGTAGGTGGCCGCCACGGCGTCCCGGGTACCGATGGTCTCGGCGAAGTGATACCCGGTCTCCAGGAACAGCACCTCCACCGCGGGGTGGGCCCTGGCCGCCAGGTCGACCAGTACCGCGTCCTGCATGTTCGACGCCACGATCAGCCCGTCGCCGAAGGTCCGCACCGCCCAGGCCAGCACCTCCTCGGCGCTGGCGTCCGGCCCCAGCTCGCGAGCCCCCTGCTCGGCCACCGAGCGCAGGTCCTGCTCGGTCTTGCTTCGCCCAGCGACGCTCATCCCGATATCGCCCCTTCCGGAACACCGATCCCGATCAGCTTGACCGCGAATCTCCGCAGGCACCCCGCGCAATGCCATGCCCCGTGCGGTTCTGCCACCGGGTGCAGGTCCTCCTCCCCGCAGTAGGGGCAATAGAACGGCACCGCGCGCTCGCTCATTGGAGATCAGCCTCGTCTGCCCTGGCCACCCACCGGGCGAACCGCTCACCGGTGTCGCGTTGCTTGACGTACTGGCGGACTACCCGTTCCACGTAGTCACCCAGCTCGCTGGAGGCGACCTTCAGCCCGCGCAGCTTACGACCGAACCCGGCGTCGGGTCCGAGCCCACCACCCAAGTGCACCTGGAAGCCGGGCACCTGGTGACCGTCCGCGGTGGTGATGATCTGTCCCTTGAGGCCGATGTCGGCGGTCTGGGTGCGGGCGCAGGCGTTCGGGCAGCCGTTGAGGTGGATGGCGATGGGGGCGTCCAGATCGGGGATGTCGGCCAGCCGGGCCTCCAGCTCGGCGACCAGCGCGATGGCCCGGCCCTTCGTCTCCACGATCGCCAGCTTGCAGAACTCGATGCCGGTGCAGGCCATCGTGTTGCGCCGCCACGGCGTCGGCCTGGCGTGCAGGCCCAGCTCGTCGAGCTCGGCTACCAGCGGGTCGACGTGGGCGTCCTCGACGTCGAGCACCAGCAGTTGCTGCTGCACCGTGGTGCGCAGCCGGCGGGATCCGCTCCGCTCGGCGGCGTCGGCCACCTTGATCAGCGTGGAACCGGACACCCGGCCGGCGATCGCCGCGGCGCCGACGTAGTAGCGCCCATCGACCTGCTGGTGCACCCCGATGTGGTCCCGGGGGCCGGTCCAGTGCTCCGGAGCGGGACCGTCGACCATCGGTTGCTTGAGGTACTCGATCTCCAGGACCTCGCGGAACTTCTCGGCACCCCAGTCGGCGACCAGGAACTTGATCCGGGCACGGTTGCGTAAGCGCCGGTATCCGTAGTCCCGGAACAGCCCGACCACCCCGGCCCACACGTCGGCGACCTCCTCCAGCGGCACCCAGGCACCGAGGCGCACGCCGAGGTGCGGGTTGGTGGACAGCCCGCCGCCGACCCACAGGTCGAAGCCGGGACCGCGCTCCGGGTGCCGCACGCCGACGAACGCAATGTCGTTGATCTCGTGCACCACGTCGTGACGGGGTGAACCGGAGATCGCCGATTTGAACTTGCGCGGCAGGTTGGAGAACTCCTTGCCGCCGATATACCGCTCGGCGATCTGGCGGATCGCCGGGGTGCCGTCGATGATCTCGTCGGCGGCGATGCCCGCGACCGGGGAGCCGAGGATCACCCGGGGGCAGTCGCCGCACGCCTCGGTGGTGGACAGGCCGACCGCCTCCAGCTTGTCCCAGATCGCCGGCACATCCTCGATCTGGATCCAGTGCAGCTGGACGTTCTGCCGGTCGGTGATGTCGGCGGTGTCCCTGGCGTAGGTCCGGGACACCTCGCCGATGACCCGGAGCTGCTCGGTGCTCAGCGCGCCGGAGTCGATGCGCACCCGCATCATGAAGTAGCGATCGTCGAGCTCCTCGGGCTCCAGCGCGCCGGTGCGGCCACCGTCGATGTTCGGCTTGCGCTGGGTGTAGAGCCCCATCCAGCGGAACCGGCCGCGCAGGTCACCCGGGTCGATCGAGTCGAAGCCGCGCTTCGAGTAGATCCCCTCGATGCGGGCCCGCACGTTGAGCGCGTCGTCGTCGCGTTTGGTCCGCTCGTTGGGGTTCAGCGGTTCCCGGTACCCCAGCGCCCACTGACCCTCACCGCGGCGGCGCTTCGCGGGCGCCGCCCGACGGGCCGGAGCAGCTGCGCCGGCCAGCTGTGTTGACACCATCTGGGTCGACCTCCAGGTCGCGGCGGGGGCACGCGCGGCAGACCTGGATCCGGGCAGAAAGGGACCGGCCGGCCGGCTCCCCGGCCGTCACTCGCAGTGAGATTCGGCGCGGGTCAGACGGTTGACCGGCACATCGCGCTGGAGACGCGTTGGTAATCGACGTGGCGACGGGCCACCAGTCGTAGGCTCAACGCGCGAGACACCATCTCAGCGTGCCATCCGTCCAGGTTCGCTGACTACCCGAACCCAGAGGTTGAGAGGATCGTCACCACAATGGGGTAGGGATCTCCGTTACAGCAAGCCGGACCAGCGCCAGAACAGCTTTCCCGGTCCGGCGATCAGGCCGACCTCGTTGAAGAAGTCGATGACCTTGCGGGCGGCGGTGCGTTTGGTCTGCCGCCAGTGCGGGTTGGCAGCGGCCGCTGCGACGGCCTCCCGGACGTCCAGCCCGACCGCGGCGTACACCTTGGAGTCGATCAGCCTGGTGGTGGAGAAATAGACCACCAGGGCCAGGACCATCCGGCTGTACGCCCGGCCCAGCGGGCCGAGCCGCGGCCATTGCCGCAACGTCTCCTCGCGCGCGTAGCGAATGTGGCGGGCCTCCTCGATGACATGGATCCGGGACACCGTCTGGACGATCGGTTGCAGGGACTCGTCCGCCATCTGCTCGCGCTGCAGCGTGTCGAGGATCTCCTCGACGTAGATCGCGCCGCCGAAGGTCAGGGTGCCGTTGGAGGTCGTCTTGAGCAGCCGGCCGAGGTGGTGCACAAACCATCCGGGACCGTAGTCCGGGCCGCCGAACTTCTCCGCCGCGCGGGAGAACATCACTGAGTGCCGGCACTCGTCGCCGATCTCGGTGTAGGCGTACCGGGCGTGCGCGCTGCCTGCGGGACGGTCGTAGACGTGCCGGATCAGCATCTGCATCAGGATCGTCTCGAACCAGATGCCCATGCAGTACAGGCTCGCCAGCTCGTGGCGGGTCAGCGCGATCCGCTGCTCCTCGCTCATCCGGTCCCACAGCTGCGTTCCATAGAGCGAGCTGCGCTCCGGGGGGAAGAAGTAGCGATCCGGCCGGAGCGGGGCTTCCCAGTCGATCTCGGCGTCCGGGTCGTAGGAGTGCTTGGCCGAGGTCCGCAGCAGCCGCTGCGCGGTCAGCTCCCGATCAGGGACCTCGCGGCTCATGGTCGCGTCAAACGCGCTGGTGGGGGCGCCAGTGGGGGAGCTGGTAGGGGCGCTGGTGGGGGACATCTGCGGCCTCCTTGACGAGCGAGTCAAGGCTAAAAGTAACTTACTAGTCAGTTACTTGGCAAGGGGTACCCATTCTCCCCGGCGGATCCGGTCCAGGCCCAGCCATCCGAAGTCGACGGCGCGCGCCTCCACCATCGCTCGCGGCACCTCGGGATGGTCCAGCCACCAGGACATGAGCCCCTGGAGCGCGCCGACGACCAGCGGGACGGTCAGCCGGGCCTGCGCGAGCACCTCCTCTTTGGACAGCGCAGCCGCATCCTGCTGCTCGGGGGTGTAGTAGCTGGCGAGGATCCGCGCGAGCGCCTCGTTGAACTGCTCCCGGAGCGTGCGCAGCGGCGCGCCGACCTCGGGGTTGTCCAGGTGCCGGGCCACCAGAGCCCAGGACTCCGGATGCTCGGAGACCAGGTCACAGAGCAGCCGGACCGCGCCGCGCCAGGCGCCGAGCGCGTCACCGGCCATGCCGAGGATCTCGGGCAGCCGGTTCATGAAGCTCTCCACCACCTGCTCGGTGACCGCCGCGAAGAGTTCCTCCTTGCTGCCGAAGTGCTGGTAGAGCAGCGCCTTGCTGACCCCGGCGGTGCTCGCCACGTGTTCCATCTGGGTGAGGTAGTAGCCCCGGCTACCGAACTCCTGCAGCGCCGCTTCGAGCAGCTCACGCCGCCTGGCCTGCGACGACAACCTGCGCCGGGCGGGTGCCGCGCTCGAGGCTTGGTGTGGGGATGGCCGGCTCACGCCGACTAGTGTCCCCGTTGGCAGGGGGTTGTGCGTGCTGCGGGGATGGGGGAGATCGGGTGAGCGAGCAGGACGGGGTTGAGGTCGGGGTTGAGGTAGACGTCGCCGTGATCGGGATGGGACCCGGCGGGGAGGTCGCGGCGAACCGGCTGATGGCCGCCGGGAAGCGCGTCGCGGTCATCGAGCGGGAGCTGATCGGTGGGGAGTGCGCCTACTGGGCGTGTGTCCCGTCCAAGACGGTGCTGCGGCCGCCGGAGGCCTGTGCCGATGTCGACCGCGCCGCCGGGGTCAGCGGCGCGAGGCTGGACTGGCCGGCCACCCGGGATTATCGCGACGTCATCGCCCGGCATCTCGACGACTCCGGGCAGGCCACCGACTATGCCGATCGGGGTGCGGTGGTACTGCGCGGTGAGGCCGTGATCACCGGAAACGGCCGGGTTCAGGTCGGAGAGCGGGAGGTGCTCGCCGATCACCTCATCGTCGCGACCGGCTCGGCGGCCGTGATCCCGCCCATCCCCGGCCTCGCTGAGGTCACCACCTGGACCAACCGGGAGACCTACACCACCGCCGAACTGCCGTCCCGGGTGGTGATCATCGGTGGTAGCGCGGTCGGGATCGAGACCGCGTTGTTCCTGGCACGCTTCGGGGTGTCCGTGACGCTGCTGCAACGCGGCGATCAGCTACTCACCCGGGAGGAGCCGCGGGTCGGCGAGCTGGCGACTGCGTATCTACGCGAGGCCGGGGTGGCGGTCCGCACCGGCGCCAGCCCACTGCGGGCCTACCGGGAGGGCGCCGAGAGTGTCCTGGAACTTCAGGACGGCAGCCAGGCGCGTGGCGATGTCGTCATCCTGGCCACCGGCCGGACGCCCCGCACCGCCGGGCTCGGCCTGCAGCACACCGGGGCGCGGGTCGGCGCGCACGGCGGGATCGTCGTGGACGAGCACTGCCGGGCCGCCGACGGTGTGTGGGCGATCGGCGACGCCACCGGACTGATGCTGTTCACCCACGTGGCGAAATACCAGGGTCGGATCGCCGCCGACGCGATCCTGGGCCGCCCGCGGCCGGCCCGGTACCAGGGTGTCCCCCGGGTGGTGTTCGGCGACCCGGAGATCGCCGCGGTCGGGCTGACCCGGGCGCAGGCCGATCGGCAGGGCCTGAACACCGTTACCGCCGAGCTCGATCTCGCCGCAACCCTGACCCGGCCGGTGACCCACGAACGTGACCCGCGCGGGAACCTGGGACTGCTCGCCGACGTCGACCGCGGTGTGCTCGTGGGCGCCTGGGCGGTGGCTCCGCAGGCCGGCGAGTGGATCCACCAGGCCTGCCTGGCGATCCGCGCCGAGATCCCCATCGAGATCCTGCTCGACCAGGTCGCCCAGTTCCCCACCTACAGCGAGGGCTACCTCCTCGCTGTGGAAGCTCTCGATCTGTAGCCGACCGGTGTTGGCCCTATCCTGGCCACCCGACCCTGTTGACTCTGTTTGGTTATCGGAGGTGAGTACGACGAGCGAGCACCAATCCGCTGCCGGTCCTCAACTGAGCGCGGACACCCAGCAACGCCTGGAGCACGAGCTCGACGACCTGCGGGCGCAGCGTCGCCAGCTCGACGAGGCCATCAACGAGACCGACGGGGTGGACGACGGCGCCGACGCGGCCCAGCGACTGGAACGCGCCGACGAGCGCGCCCTGCTCGACGGCCGCGCCGACGACATCACCAGGTTGCTCTCCGGCGAGGTGGACCGCTCCGCCGAAGGCGGCCTGGCCGACGGCACCGAGGTGAGCGTGCGGTTCGATGACGGCACTGTCTCCACCATGACCGTCGTCATGGTGCCGGATGCTGCGCCTGAGTCCAAGGAGGTGCTGACCGCGGACAGCCCACTCGGCCAGGCGCTGGTGGATGCCAAAGCCGGGGATACGGTCACCTACGACGGGCCCGAGGGCGAGATCGTCGTGGAGGTGCTCGCGATCCGGCCGCCTGGATCGTCACAGCGTCCGCGCTAGGCGATCCCCGAGCAGGCGGATGAAACGCGACGGATCGCCCAGCTCACCGCCCTCTGCCAGCAGCGCCATCCCGTAAAGTATCTCGGCGGTCGAGGCCAGCTCCGCCTTGTCCGAGTCATCCGCTGCTTCGCTGTGGGCTTTCTGCAGCGCGTTCACCAGCAGGTGGTGGGGATTGAGTTCGAGGATGCGCTTGATGGGTGGCACATTCTGTCCCATCGCGCGGTACATCTTCTCCAGGGTCGGCGTGACGTCGTGCGCATCGCCGACGATGCAAGCCGGGGAGGTGGTGAGGCGGGTGGACAACCGTACCTCCTTCACGTTCTCCTGCAAGGTGCTCGTCATCCAGGCCAGCAAGCCTGCGTAATCCTTGTTCTGCTGGTCCCGCTCGGCTTCGGCCGTCTTCTTCTCTTCGTCGGTATCCAGGTCGACCTGACCCTTGGCGATCGACTGGAACTGCTTGCCGTCGAATTCACGGACCACATCGACCCACATCTCGTCCACCGGGTCGGTCAGCAGCAGCACCTCGAATCCCTTGGCGCGGAAGGCTTCCATGTGCGGCGAGCTCTCGATGATCGCCCGTGACTCGCCGGTCATGTAGTAGATGTGTTGCTGCCCCTCTTTCATGCGGTCCAGATAGTGACGCAGTGTGGTCAGCTTCTCGGTATCGTTCGTCGAGGTGAACGACGAGATCTCCAGGATCGAGGCCGCGTTTTCGTAGTCATTGAGCAGCCCTTCCTTGACGGCGCGACCGAACTCCTTCCAGAACGTGGTGTAACGTTCAACGCCGTCGGCGCTGGTCATCATCTCCTTCACCGTCGACAGCACCTTCTTGACCAGGCGCCGGCGCATCACCTGGATCTGACGATCCTGCTGGAGGATCTCCCGGGACACGTTGAGCGACAGATCCTGCGCGTCCACCACGCCCTTGATGAAGCGCAGGTACTCCGGCATGAGCGCTTCGCAGTCGTCCATGATGAAGACGCGCTTCACGTACAGCTGGACGCCGCGCTTGCGGTCCCGCATGAACAGATCCATCGGCGCGCGGGAGGGGATGAACAGCAATGCCTGGTACTCGAACGTCCCCTCGGCCTTCATGCTGATGATCTCAAGGGGATCGTTCCAGTCGTGGCTCACATGCTTGTAGAACTCTTTGTACTCGCTCTCCTCGACCTCGTTCTTGGAACGCGCCCAGAGCGCCTTCATCGAGTTGATCGTCTCGATCTCACTCGTGGTCTCGCCGTCTTTGTCCGTGTGCTCGACCTTCATCTTGATAGGCCACGCGATGAAGTCGGAATACCGCTTGACGATCTCTTTGATCTTCCAGTCCGCCGTGTAGTCGAAGAGGTTCTCTTCCGTGTCCTCCGGCATGAGATGCAGGGTGACCGACGTGCCCTGCGGTGCGCCGTCGACCGACTCGATGGTATAGGTTCCCTCACCATTGGATTCCCAGCGGGTCGCCTGGGTCTCTCCGGCGCGCCGGGTCAGCAAGGTGACATTGTCGGCCACCATGAAGCTGGAATAGAAGCCGACACCGAACTGCCCGATCAGTTCCTTCGAGGCGGTCGCATCCTTTGCTTCCTTCATCTTGTCGAGGAACTCGGCCGTCCCGGATTTCGCGATGGTTCCGATCAGGCTCACCACCTCGTCGCGCGACATCCCGATGCCGTTATCCCGGACGGTGAGTGTGCGCTGGTCCCTGTCCACCTCGATGTCGATATGCAGATCAGAGGTGTCCACATCCAGGTCTTTGTCGAGATACGCTTCGAGCCGCAATCTGTCCAGCGCGTCTGAAGAATTGGAGATGAGCTCTCGCAGGAAGGTGTCCTTGTTCGAGTAGATTGAGTGGACCATCAATTGCAAGAGCTGACGAGCCTCGGCCTCGAACTCAAGCGTTTCGACCTGCGTGTCCACGGGATTCCTTTCTGGCGGGGGATTCTCGACGAATGGTACGTCGGGTCCCGCCAGAGCTCAACCGAGCCCCGGGGACAGCTCTGCTCGCAGCGGTCACTTGTCCAGGTAGCCGACTCCGGCTGGAACGCTGTTCGGAGGAGGGGGCGACGTGACGGCGATCCGCTCGGCGCTGTCGATCAGCAGCGGCAGCGCACCGACCACGACGCTACCGGTCTGGTTGATCCGCTCGACGTTGGGAACGATGACGCCGGCTTGCGTGATGATCTTCTGCACGTTCTGCAAGCAGTCGTCAAGATTGTCGGCGACGCGGTTAAGTAGCATGCCGATCGTGAAGAGATACGCTGCCAGAACGGCGATCAACAATGCAATGAGTACTACTGTCAAGATGGTGAGCATCGTCGTTGTCCTTCCCCCGCCAGGCCAGTACGTGACGAGCACGTCACGACCAATGGTGCTGTCGGCAGAAGTGAACAGTCAAGCTACCGAGTTTGCGGATACAGGATATTAACGTCGCCGAAATCCGGCCAGTCGCGGCCGACGTTTCCGAGGAAGGTCGCTGCGCGAGGCGCCGCCGAAGTCCCTCACCGGTGGAGGGCCCCGCCGGTGAGGTCTTCGGATGATCGATCTCTGGCCAGCGCTGATTGGCCCTGATCGATACCGGGTCGTCGCTATTCGTCCATGTAGCCGACACCCACCGGAGCCGCTTCGGAAGTGGCGATCGCGGGATCCGCCGCGGTGACTGCCGGTGAACGGGTGGCTGTCGACGAACCCTGAGCGGCAGGCGCCGCAGATGCCGAGGCGGGCGCAGCCGGCGCCGTCTTGGCTATCAGCTGGTCGACATCATCGATAAGCAATGGCACTGCGCCTACCAGTTCACCACCCGTCTTGTTGATACGTGCGATGCCTGGTCGGATCGCGCCGGCATGGCCAAGGATTGTTCCCATGCTCTTGAGGCCGTCATCGAGATTGTTTGCGGTACGGTTGAGCAGGCTGCCGATCATGAGAAGGAAGATCGCAAGAACGGCGATCATAAGTGCGATGACTGCCACCGTTAAGACGATAAGAATCATCTCTATTCCTTTCCCGATTGGGGTTTCGGGGATCCGCCCAAGGTTGGCGCAGCGTGGTAGAGGGTTCCGCTGCCGCTCGCGTCCCCGGCTGCTTGGCTGCCGGGGACGGGCGGCACCCCCGCGCCGAACCGCATGTGCAGACACCTCCACAGCTATGATCTTCCAGCCCATAGTGGTATCAGCAGATGCGGTCGTCAAGGTCTTGTACGACCGCAGATGGAAATTTTCAGACAGAAATCATCCGCAGTTGCGGAGGTTAATGATGGGATTAGCCGTTGCGGGGTTGCGTCGGTTGGCACCGTGCGGTGGTCTCCGCGCAGCGCCCCGAGGCTGGTCTCACGCCGTTGACCAGCATAAACGGGGCGATCGGGGCGCGGCGGGACGAACCGTTCGATTCGGGCCAGAGCGTGCTGGGATACCTCCCCGGTGAGGAGGTTATCTCGCGCTCGGCGTCCGCCACGACGAGCCGTACTCAACCGGCCCCGATACCCGGCGAGTGGGCCCACTGCGCCGGACCGGGCTGGGTTGCCCCCCAGGAGCCTGACCACGGGAGGTGCCTGCTCCTGGCGGTTAGTCGCGCACCGCTCGCCGCGGAGAGTCAGGACGAAAATGCGGCGGCATGATTACGGGCGAACTCGGAGAACGACCTCGGCTCCCGGTTGATCAACGATCGAACGGTGTCCGTCATCTCCGTCGCGGCTCCGTTGCGGAATTTTTGAAATAGTCGCACGAGATATTCGATAAACCATTCGGGGAGGCCGGTGGTGATGTAGTGATGCCGCGCTTCGTCGTCATTCATGTCAGCGAACTCGATTCGTCGGCCGGTTACTTCCGACAGGAAATGGGCGATCTGTCGGTAGGAGAGCACCTCAGCCCCGGTGAGTACGTAGCTGCCACCGGCCAATGACTCGGTCAGCGCCACGACCGCGCACGCCGCGACGTCCCACGGGTCGATCATGGTGATGCCGGCCTCGCCGGCAGGTGCCCGCAGTGTGCCGGTACGCCGAACTGCGGCCGCGTTCGCGAGCAGGTTCGACATGTAGAAACCCGGCCGGAGGATCACCGCTGGTAGCCCGGAGTCCTCCACGATGCGCTCGATCCGGCCGTTCCAGTCGGCGACGCAGAGCGGCGAGCCGACCTCGGCCAGCGCTGCTGACAACTTCACCAGCCGCCGGACGTTCGCCGAGGTAGCCGCTTCGATGACGGTGGCCTCGAACTCGACCTGCCGCGGACCGTTGGCACACGCGAGGAAGAGCGTGTCCACACCGTCCAGGGCCCGGAGGACGGTTTCCGGGCTCGCGAAGTCCCCCGTCACCAGCGTGATGTCGTCTCCGAGCATGGCTCGCGCGCGGGCGGGATCACGCACGAAGGCGCGAACACCGGCCCCCCGGCCGGCCAGTTGCTGCACCACAGCACTGCCAACGCTGCCAGTCGCCCCGGTTACCAAGATCATGTGATCGCTCGCGGTCGCTCTTCTCGTGTCGCGGCGAAGCGGACGCTGTACGGGATAGATCGGCGCGCCGAGGTGCGTCGTTAGCAGCTGCCCCCGCGATGAGTTTCCGGTTTCGCGCGCGTCTACCTCGGGGTGGGAACCGGTTCGCAACAGTGCCAGGAGGAGCGTGCGATGAGTCTTCCGCAGGTCGTGTCCCGAGACGAGTGGCTGGCGGCTCGCAAGGAGTTGCTGGCCGAGGAGAAAGCGATGACCCGGGCACGGGATGCGCTCAACGTCAAGCGGCGCGAGCTACCCATGGTCCGGATCGAGAAGGACTACGTATTGGAGGGGCCGGCGGGCAAGGTCGGCCTGCTGGATCTCTTCGACGGGCGCCGCCAGTTGATGGTCAGCCACTTCATGTTCGCTCCGGAGTGGGACGAGGGCTGCTCGAGCTGCTCGGCCGGCGCGGATGAGATCTCCGAAGGGCTGCTCCGCCACCTGCACACCCGCGACACCACGCTGGTCCACGTTTCCCGCGCCCCGCTGGCCAAGATCGAGAAGTACAGATCGCGCAAGGGATGGACCTTCCCCTGGTATTCCTCCCACGGCAGCGACTTCAACCATGACTTCCACGTCACGCTGGACCGATCCGTCGCTCCCGTCGAGTACAACTACCGGGCCGCTGACGAGGGTGAGTCGCCCACCGAGGAACCCGGACTGAGCTGTTTCCTGCGCGACGGCGACAGTGTCTTCCACACCTACTCGACCTACGCCCGCGGCGCCGAGATGCTCGGTGGCTCGTACTACTTCCTGGACCTGACCGCACTCGGCAGGCAGGAGGATTGGGAAGAGCCCCAAGGCCGCGCCACCGCCGCTCGCGCCCCCATCCCCGACTTCTCCACCTAACCTCCCCCCTCCGCCGACATGGAGACATATCGGGGTCGCGGACCGGGCTTTCACCCCGATATGTCTCCATGTCGGGGTGGTGGGCTGGTGGGTTGGGCGGACTAGGGTGGCGGATGTGAGTGCGCCGCCGGGGGGCGACTATCGATCTCCTGTTCCGTGTGGGCGTGCAGTGGTCATCGGCGCCAGCATGGCCGGGTTGCTGGCCGCCCGGGTGCTCGCCAATCACTTCGAGCAGGTCACCGTCCTGGAACGGGATGCGTTGGAGAGCGGGCCGGAGGTTCGCAAGGGCGTCCCGCAAGGACGCATGCTCCACGTGCTGCTGCCCCGGGGCCGGGAGATCGTGGAGCGGTACTTTCCGGGTTATGACCGCGAATTGCTGGCAGCCGGGGCGGTCTCGCTCCGCCTGCCGGCTGATGCGCTGATCCTGACCTCGGCGGGCTGGCTGGATCGGCGCGGGCCCGGCCTGCGCCTTCTCTCGGCGAGCCGCCCGCTGTTCGAGTGGACCGTCCGCCGGCGGCTGCAGCAACTGCCAGGGGTGACACTCCTGGGCCGGCATGACGCGGCGTCCTTGCTGACCTCCCACGACGGCCGGCAGGTGACCGGCGTGATGCTGCGCGCGCTGGACGGCGAGACGGGCAGGGAGCGCCGGCTCGCCGCCGATCTGGTGGTGGATGCCGGTGGCCGCGCGTCCCGGGCGCCGGCATGGCTCGCCGAGCGTGGTTACCCCGCACCCGCCCAGACCCACGTCGACCCCGACGTCGGGTACGCCTCCCGGATCTACCGGATCCCGGACGGGTTCCGGGCTGACTGGCAGCTGGTGATGATCTCCGCCCAGGCACCGTCGATGCCCCGCATGGGGTTATTGCTCCCGATAGAGCATGATCGATGGATGCTGGGGCTGATGGGAGCCGCCGGCCAGCACCCGCCGACCGACGAGGATGGGTTCGCGGCCTACCTCCGCAGCCTGCGTCACCCGATCATCGCTGACACGGTGGAGAAGGCCGAGCCCCTCACCCCGATCCGGGCCTACCGCGGCACGGTCAACCGGCTCCTCCACTACGAACGCATGCCGAGCTGGCCGGAGCGTTTCCTGGTCCTCGGTGACGCGGTCTGCGCGTTCAACCCGGTCTACGGCCAGGGCATGAGCACCGCCGCCATCGCCGCCGAGACCCTGGACGACTGCCTGTGCCGGCAGCGGCGCGCTCGCTCAGCCAACCACTTCGGCGGGCTGGCCCGGCGCTTCCAGCGGCAGCTGGCCCGCCGCAACACCGACCCCTGGCTGCTCTCGACCGGGGAGGATCTGCGTTTCCCGACGACAACCGGGATGCGGGTGAGCCACCTGATGCGGGTGCAGCACCGCTATCTGGACCGGGTGCTGGCTGCCAGCAGCCACGATCAGGCGGTCGCCGAGGCCTTCGTCCGGGTGATGGGTATGGTCGACCGGCCAGTGTCGCTGTTCGCTCCCCGGTTGCTGGCAGCCGCGGCCCGGGCGCAGCACCCCGGTGATGATACCGGCCTGGCGCCACCGCCCGGACTGCTTCCGGCATCCACCACCGGGCGGGTCTGACACACTCGGGGAGCGCAACGTCAAGGACGAACCGGCGATTATCGAGGGCGGACTGATGGACGATGAGCGTGACGTGCTCGGTCGCATTCGCGAGCTGGTCGACGAGGAACACGAGTTGCGGGCCGGACTGAGCCGGGGCGAGCTGGGTCGCGACGAGGAACACTCACGGCTGGCCGCGCTGGAAGTGCAACTCGACCAGTGCTGGGACCTGCTGCGTCAGCGTCGGGCCCGGTCCTCGGCCGGGTTGGATCCCGGCGAGGCGCAGGTCCGCCCGGCGAGCGAAGTCGAGGGCTACCTCAGCTGAGGCGCTACCGTGCCGAGGCGATTGTCAGATCATCTCCAGGAGGCTGCGTGCCTGCCGTGACCACTTCGCTGCCCCGGCGCATCGCGGAGGAGTTGGGCGTGCCCGCGCGGCATGTCGATGCCGCCGTCGAGCTGCTCGATGGCGGCGCGACCGTGCCGTTCGTCGCCCGCTACCGCAAGGAAGCCACCGGCGGGCTCGATGACGCGCAGCTGCGCACGCTGGAAGAGCGGCTGCGCTACCTGCGGGAACTGGAGGAGCGCCGCACCGCGGTCCTCAACTCGATCCGGGAGCAGGGCAAGCTCGACGACGCTCTCGAGGCGCGGATCATGGCGGTCGACTCGAAGGCCCGGCTGGAAGATCTCTACCTGCCCTACAAACCCAAGCGCCGGACCAAAGCCCAGATCGCCCGGGAGGCCGGGCTGGAACCGCTGGCGGAGACGCTGCACGCCGACCCGGCGCAGGACCCGCAGGTCACCGCCGCGGCGTTCGTCGACGCCGAGGCCGGCGTGCCGGACGCCGCGGCAGCGCTGGAGGGTGCACGCGCCATCCTGGTGGAGCGCTTCGCTGAGGACCCGGACCTCATCGGGTCGCTGCGCGAGCAGATGTGGTCGCGGGGCCGGCTGAGTTCCCGGGTGCGGGAGGGCCAGCAGGAGGCCGGTGCGAAGTTCGCGGACTACTTCGAGTTCGCTGAGCCCTTCACGAAACTGCCCTCGCACCGCATCCTGGCGCTGTTCCGCGGTGAGAAGGAGGGCGTGCTGGATCTGAGTCCCGAGCCGGACGCTCCGGACGCTGAGGACGCGGCGACCGGACCGAGCCGCTACGAGCGGGAGATCGCGGCCCGCTTCGGCGTCGAGGATCGGGGCCGCCCGGCGGACCGCTGGCTGGGCGAGACGGTGCGCTGGGCGTGGCGTACCCGCATCCTGCTGCATCTGGGCCTCGATCTGCGGATGCGGCTGCGGCAGGCGGCTGAGCTGGAGGCGGTGCGGGTGTTCGCCGCCAACCTGCGTGACCTGCTGCTTGCCGCACCTGCGGGGGCCCGGACGACGATGGGTCTGGACCCCGGCTACCGCACCGGCGTCAAGGTCGCGGTGATCGATGCGACCGGCAAGGTGGTGGCCACCGAGACCATCTACCCGCACGTACCGCAACGACGTTGGGACGAGGCGCTTGCGGTGCTCGCCCGGCTGGCACGGGCCCACCACGTCGAACTGATCGCGATCGGCAACGGCACCGCCTCCCGGGAGACCGACAAACTCGCCGCCGAGCTGGTCAAGCAGCTGGGTCTGACCAAGGCCGTGGTGTCGGAGGCCGGTGCCTCGGTGTACTCCGCGTCGGCTTATGCCTCGCAGGAGCTCCCGGAGCTGGACGTGTCCCTGCGCGGCGCGGTCTCGATCGCGCGCCGGTTGCAGGATCCGCTGGCCGAGCTCGTCAAGATCGATCCTAAATCGATCGGAGTAGGGCAGTACCAGCACGATCTGCCGGAGACCGCGCTGGCCCGCTCGCTGGACGCGGTGGTGGAGGACTGCGTGAACGCGGTCGGTGTCGACGTCAACACCGCGTCCGCTCCGCTGCTGCGGCGGGTGTCGGGCATCACCGGTGGCCTCGCGGAGAACATCGTGACCCACCGCGACACGAACGGCCCGTTCCGCACCCGGCAGGCCCTGGCCGGTGTCCCGCGGCTGGGTCCCAAGGCCTTCGAGCAGTGCGCCGGCTTCCTGCGGGTCCCCGGTGGCGATGACCCGCTCGACCGCTCCGCCGTGCACCCCGAGTCCTACCCCGTGGTGCGCCGGATCCTCACCGCCGCCGGCACCGACATCAGCACGCTGATCGGGAACACCCGGGTGCTGCGGGCGCTGCGGCCGGCTGATTTCGTCGACGGCGCGGTGGGGTTGCCGACCGTCACCGACATCATCGCTGAGCTGGAGAAACCGGGCCGGGACCCGCGACCGGAGTTCGCCACCGCCACCTTCGCCGAGGGCATCGAGAAGATCGCCGATCTCACACCGGGAATGGTGCTGGAAGGTGTGGTCACCAACGTCGCCGCCTTCGGCGCCTTCGTCGACGTGGGGGTGCACCAGGACGGGCTGGTGCACGTCTCGGCGATGTCCAACACCTTCGTCAAGGATCCGCGCGACGTGGTGAAACCGGGCGACGTGGTACGAGTCAAGGTGCTCGATGTCGACGTGCCGCGCAACCGCATCGCCCTGACCCTGCGGCTCGACGACGCTGCCGCCGGCGCCGCTCAAGCGCCCACGGGTACGCCTCGCAAACCAGCCAAGCGCGCTCCGGCTCGCGCCGCCAAGCCGGCTCGCGACAAGCCGGCTGCGGGTGGGGCGCTCGCCGAAGCACTGCGCCGCGCCGGGTACGACAACCCACGCTGAGACGAGTCTGCGGAGCTTGCGGGGCGGTCACCGCAGTCTGACAAGAACATCTACCTCGGATTCCTCAATTCTGCCTCAATGTGAGTGACAGAGTCGAAAAACCCGTCCAGTGCACACACCGTGCGCAAAGTGGGCTTTCGCCGGCGAATGTATCCGTCATCGCCCTCACATGAGCCGGACGTTGTGCGAGCTGTTCCGGCGTGTCTGGCGTTATGTAATTCAAATGGAACTCCACGCCACCGCAGGATGGGCACTTGACAGTCCAACGCGTAGAGACCTCATGATTCGGACGGCTCATGTTGTCGTCACCTCTTCGGTGAGTCGTCAGTACAACGGCGGCCACGGCACACCGAGCGCGGGAATGGACTCTCCTCGGCTGCCAGCGTGCGAGTGTTTGTTGCTCTGGTAAAGATACGCCTAAGTACCCGCCCAAGTCGACACTCTTGCGCAGCGTCCCTGAATCGAAGCGGGCGAATTCGATGGTGTTACGCGCCTACGCGCTCTGCCGCGGTGTCCGGCTGGCTGTCCGACTGGGCCGACCACGGGAGTATCTTCCACGCCCAGCTTGGGTGGAGGTCCACTGCCTGGTCCTTGCGATTATTCGCGGATCCGGGTCAGCTCGGCGGCCCGATGAACGGGATTGCGTGGTAGGGCTTCGCGCCCGAGCCAGGGTGGTGGGTGAAATCTCGGGATGCCGTCGGCCATCTCGATTCGCCAGTCGGAATGGTGAATGAGCCGGTGGTGGCGACCGCAGAGTGCGACACAATTGCCCAGACTGGTCGGGCCCCCGTCCGCCCAATAGACAATATGGTGGATCTCGCACCAACGGGCGGGAACCGGACAGCCCGGGAACGCACACCCGCGGTCCCGGATGACCACTGCGCGGCGGATCGCCGTTGGCACCGTCTGGCTGGCGCGCCCCACGTCCAGCGGTTCGCCCCGCGCGCCGAGCACGACCGGAATGATCTGCGCGTCGCAAGCGATCCGACGGACGGTCTCGGCGTTGATGGCCCCACCCAGGGCCAGTGACCCGGAACCGATCCGGCCTTGCAGCGTGGGCAGGCTCACGGTCACGACCACCTGGGGACGTTCCCCGCCCTCGGTCGGTAGCGCACCGTCATTCAGTGCGCGTCGGGCAAGCTCGACCAGGGCGTCGGCGTCGCGCTGCGCGGCATTTCGCAGGTCGACCTCGGTCCCGTTGGCCGGGCGCGGTGCGGCCAGCGGGCTCAACGCCGACCGGACGATCTCGGCTGCTTCCCGATCCAGCCATCCACCCAGCTCGTAGCCACCATCGCGGTCGTGGAAGCTCAGCCGCCGCCGGGTTTCGGGCGTGTCGTTGGGCGGCCGGCCATCCTGGTCCAGGTAGGCAAGGCTCCGCTTGCCCAGCACCATCAGTTGCCCAGCGTCCAGGGTGCGGGCGTGGCGACCCAGCTCCGCCTCTACCTCGGCCTTTTTCTTGGCACTGATGTGCGGGGGAATCCGTGCCAGCACCGACCGGATCGCTGCCACATCCGCAGCCCCGATCGCGTGATCAGCCACCGCTGCCGCAGTCGCTGGTAGCTGAGGTTCTACCGGGACGCCACCCAACCCGCGGCTTGGCAGTACCTCGGCGGCGGCGCTGACCCGGGCTCGCGCCTCACTTCGGGGCACCCGCGACACCGCTTGGACGAGCGCCACCGTGGTGCCGTATCCCATGGCCGCGGCGGTTCCCCTGGTGTCGATTTCGGCCACCACCGACAGCACCTGGGCCCAGGTGGCGTGCAGACGGGTCTCCAGCGCCCGGAGTTCGACGAGCAGCTCTGCATCACTGCCCTGCCACACCGGTGCCGTCGACATGACCCGATGCTATGACGCGACCCTGACAAAAACCGGTTGCTTCACCGGCCCTCGGAGGAAGATCCCTCAGCGCTTCAGCGGCAGGTTCATGATCACCGCCGCAGCAACCTGCTTCCCCACCTCGCACGACTGCTGCGGGTTGTTCTTGAATATGTCGGAATCGTAACTGACCGTGACACTTTGCCGCTCGGCAGGTTTGATGACAATATCACACACGGGAAGATCTGCTTTTGGTCGAGTGACGATAACCGGATAACCCGCAATCTCGATCAAGTCGAAGAAGGGCCGCCTTCGATCTTGATCGTAAGCGACTTCCAGTGTAGGATTATTGGTAAACATGCTAATGTCGACAGTTCGAATTATGCGTCGGTCACGCGTGGTGCTCGTCCATTTGCAGCGCAGGGTGTCGAAAAGACCGTCCAGCTGTTCCGGGGGGGTGTCGAGTCCAAATTTGGTAGCCTGCTGCGTGGTCAGCAACTCACACGGTCGGCGCGCCATGGCTGTGACATCGCGGGGATTTTTCACTGCTGGGATCGGACTCTCTAGATTGGTGGCGCCAGGTCCGACGGGTTGCGGGTTCGTCTTCGGGCTCGTGCCACATCCAGCAAGTAGGATCGCTATGCCGCAAGCGGTGACCCTCATCGCCAAATAGATGCTCATATGTGCAGACCTGGGCTTGGCTGCGGGATGTTCAGCTCTTCCACCTGAAGATAAGTCATCAGGTCCTCGCGCAACTTTTGTGCCAGATCTTTGAGCTGCTTGGCTCCCGCGAGAAGAGTGGCTTCCAGATTGTTCACGCCATCGTTTGACGCCCACTGGCCGATCTGCGCAACTGCATTAAGGCTAACTCCATCGATGCCCGGAGCCGGAATCATCGCCAGACTCTGCGCTACCTTTGCCCGATCCTCAAAGAACTTGGCGGCGTGTTCCAGGTCGGCTATGGACTGCGGAACG
>DASYAZ010000159.1:0-5061 GCA_036501085.1 Pseudonocardiaceae bacterium
AATTCACCACCAGAATCATCACCGCACTCGAACGCCTCACCCAGCTACCCAATCTGATCCGAGCGTTCTTCGGTGACCCCAACCTCCACTACATCACCACATGAGCCCCAACCAGTCTACATACTTACTTTTCCCTTAGTAGGCCGAGTAGCCGCACTCGGCGGCATCCCCCTGAAGCAGTGACTGGTTGGGTATTCTCCAACAGCCAAGGCGCAGTGAGAGAAGCCAGCAATATGCGCCGTGACTGGTGAGCGTTCCGAAGGCGGCACTCACCAGGCCGCTACCAGGTTGTTCCGTAACCTCCGCAAGGGATTTCAGTACGTGCTCCCGCTATGAACGGGCCACCCTGATCGTCACCAGCAACAAGGCGATAGCTACCGACTCAAAGACCGAGACCAGTGCGCCGGTGGTGGATGTAGGTGCTGGGTGCGTAGTGGGAGCAAATACACCGGGCTTAGCGCAGCTCGTGGGTGCCGTCGGGGAGCTGGCGGCTGATCCCGCGACGGGCGAGGTGCCCCATGATCGGGACGGCGACGCGGCGCGTGGTGTCCAGGGCTTGCCGGGCCTGGCTGAGGGTGAACGGGCTGGGCAGGCCCCATAGCCGCGCGATGGCGTCGTGCTCCGCGCCCGGAGCGAGGTAGATCCCGTCGGCAATCTTCAGCAGCTCACCGGCGCGCACGGCGGCGGCCAGCTGCTTGGCGCCCAGCCCGAGCTCGGCGAGCCGGTGCACGTCCGGTGCGGCAAAGGGCCGCTGCGCGAGTTCGGCGCGGAGTTCTGCGATCGCGCTACGGACCGCGTCGGGTAGGCCGGTGGTGGACCCAGCCAGGTGCACCCGCCCCTTGGAGACGGTCAGCCCACCAGCGTCTAGAAGCCGGTCGACCAGCCGCGCATCGGGCATCCCGCTGACCTGCCGGGCAGTCTCCAACGGCATCCCCGGCTCCAATGGATTCCCGGCGGCGTAGGCCGCCACCGCAGCGGTGAGCTGGGTGGCGCGCTGCGCCAGCACGGGGGGATCGACCAGCCAGCCAGCCTCTTGCGGCACTCCAGTGGGCTCGGGCACACCCATGGCGACGAGTTCGTCGCGCCGTATCAGACCGCGGCGACGCAGCTCGGCCGCTCCGTCCGGTGTGCCGTCCATTGTGGACAGGTCCGCGGCGCGGGCCGCGGCGGCACCGCGGCGGCGCAGGGCGGGTGGGCGCACGTCCAGCACGGTGACCCCGGCGGGGATACTGCATGGTCCGGGGGCACCGGGATCACGAAGCAGTGCGCGGTCCCCGATCCGCAGCGGAAGCGGTTGTGCCAGGCTCAGCCGGGCGGTGTCGGTCCCTAGGGGCCGGACGCGCGTCGGGACCGCCGCCGTGCCGACGTGCAGCACCACCTGGCGGCGCAGGTCGGCGGCCGAGCCGCTCGATAACCGGACGTCGACAGTGCCGGTGGTCAGCCACGTTCCGGGAGTGAGGAGGGCATCACCACGGCGCACGGCCCCCCGGGGCACCCCTCGCAAATTGACCGCCACCCGGGCGAGTGCGTCCACGGACTCGGCGGATGTGCCGAGCGATTGCAACCCCCGCACCACCACCCGCCGCCCAGCGGAGGCTAATTCCAGTTCGTTGCCGACATGCAGCGATCCGGCGGCCAGAGTGCCGGTGACCACGGTGCCCGCGCCGCGAATGGTGAATGCCCGGTCCACCCACAGCCGGACGTCGGCGTTGACGTCCGGCTCGGGCAGCGTGGCCACCAACAAGTCCAACGCGGTGCGCAGCTCGTCCAGCCCAGCCCCGGTACTGCCCGAGACGCACACTGCGGGGATCCGGCCCAGCGTGGAGTCCTCCAGATAGTCCAGCGCCTCGTCGCGGGCCAGCTCCGGATCCATCAGATCGCTGCGGGTCACCGCCAGCACTCCGTGCCGGACGTTCAGTGCGTGCAATGCCTCCAAGTGTTCCGCCGACTGCGGCATCCAGCCCTCATCGGCCGCGACGACGAACATCACCGCAGGCACGGCACCTACCCCGGCGAGCATGTTGGGCACGAACCGCTCGTGTCCGGGTACGTCAACGAACGCCACCGTCGGCCCGGTGGGCAGGGTCGTCCAGGCGAACCCCAGATCGATGGTCATCCCCCGGCGGCGTTCCTCCGCCCAGCGGTCGGGCTCCATCCCGGTCAACGCGCGGACCAGGGTGGATTTGCCGTGGTCCACGTGACCCGCGGTGGCTATGACATGCATGCCAGGACCGCGTCCCGCAACGCGGTGTCCCGCTCGGCGGCCAGCGTCCGCAGGTCGAGCAGGCAGCGGCCATGCTCGACCCGGCCCAGCACCGCGGGGCGCCCTGCCCGCAACGGTGCCACGTACTGCTCCGGCAGGCTGACTGCGGCGCTGTCCAGTATCACCCCTGGCGCGCCGCCTCCTCCCACCGTGGCCTGCGACGCCACCGCCGTCGCGTCCAACCCGTGCGCAGCCAGCGCCGTCGCGATCGCCGTCGCTCGCCGGTGCAACTCGCTGACATCTGCGGCCAACGCCTGGGCGGTAGGGGTTTCCGGTCCCCGCAGAGTGGCTTCCAGTGCGGCCAGGGTGAGCTTGTCCACCCGCAACGCCCGGGCCAGCGGGTGGCGGCGTAGCCGGGTCACCAGCTGCTCGGAGCCCAGCACCAACCCCGCCTGCGGGCCCCCGAGCAGCTTGTCGCCGCTGGCCGTGACCAGGTCAGCGCCGTGGGCCAGAGTGGTGGTGACGTCTGGCTCTTCGGGCAACGCCGGGTGCGGCGTGAGCAGTCCCGAGCCGATGTCGGCGATCACCGGCACGCCCATCCCCGTCAGTTCTGTTACTGGCACCGAGGAGGTGAACCCGGTGATGCGGAAGTTCGACGGGTGCACCTTGAGCATGAACCCGGTCTGCGGACTGATCGCTGCCGCGTAGTCCTCGCGGTGGACCCGGTTGGTGGTGCCGACCTCGCGCAGCCGGGCCCCGGTGGACTCCAGCAGCTCAGGAATGCGAAATCCGTCGCCGATTTCCACCATCTCGCCGCGGGCCAGCACGATCTCGCGGCCGGCTGCGAGCGCGGTCGCGGCGAGCACCAGCGCCGCGGCGCCGTTGTTCACCACGTGCACCGCACCTGCCGTGGGTACCGCGGCGGCCAGCGCAGCCAATGCCCCGGCACCACGCCGGCCACGCTCACCGGTGGCCAGGTCGAGCTCGACGTCAGTGGTGCCGGCCGCGACTCCCAGCGCCTCGACGGCAGCCGCGGACAGCGGAGCTCGGCCAAGATTGGTGTGCAGCAGCACACCGGTCGCATTGAGCACCGGATGCAGGGTCGTCGCAGTGTCCGGCAAGGTGGCCAGCACGTCGGCGACGATGCCGACTGGAGGCAGGACACCCTCGCGCACCCGTTGCTGGGCCGCGGTCACCGCCTGCTTCACCTGCTGTCGCCCCAACCGCTGCGCGGCGGCGGCGACAGCCGGAACGGCCAGCAGCGCGTCGGTGCGCGGAACCTGCCGGCGCGCATCCATAGCCCGCACGCTAGCCCCCGAGCCTCGTGAGTGCGTAACAGTGTGAGAACACTGTTACGCACTCACGAGGGAGCCTGCTCCCGATATTCACGCACGGCATCGGCGATGGCTTCCACCTCCAGCACGTCGATCATCAGCCCGACCTGCTCTTCCCACACCTCGGTGGGGACTGCGGCGCGCGGCTCGTCTTCGAGGATGTGGTAAACGGGGAGGCCCAACTGGACCCCGGCCAACGGTCCTGCCCAGCTCGGATCACCGAGCACCACCGTCTCGGCGGCGATCCCGGCGCTCTCCGCGTCCGGGGCGCCGAGCAGGACGAGCAGCGCGTCTGCACCGTGCTCGTCGACCAGGCGCTTGATCGTCTCCTGGGTGGACAGGTCCATGGCGCCAGCGGCGGTTCAAACGAAGCATTCGGTGGCGACGTAGGCCACCCGGGCACCCGCCGCCTGGACGCAGGTCGCAATCGCCGTCCCCGAAACCCCGTCGCGTTCCCCGATCGCGATGACCTGCTTGCCGTCGAACATTCACGCCTCCTTTGTGGGTGATTGCGGTAGCGCCGCCAATGTCTCTGCCAGCCACGCATCCACCTGCCCTGCTGTGAGGTTGGGCTCGGAAATCCGGTCCACCTCCTGGCCGTCGTGGAGCAGCAGGATGGTGGGAAGTCCACGCACCTGCAGTGACATGCACAGTCGCCGCGCCTTGCTGGCATCGACCTTGATCACGGTCAGATCTGGGTTCCCACTCGCGATGTTCTCCATGTGTGGCCCCAGCACCACGCACGGGCGGCAGCTTTCCGCCCACACATCCACGAGCACCAAACCTGACGCAACGAGCTCGTCGAAGTTCTCTCTCGTCGCATCTACAGTGCCCTTTTTAGGCGCCATAATTTTAGCCTCCGTTGCGTTCCAGCAGCACGCTCATGCCGTCGGACCGTTGGCTCATCCGCCCGAGGAACAGGCTGCCCTTGGCGAGCAGCAACACCCGGTCGGCCGGTCCCGATGTGAGCCGGCTCAGGGCGTGGGGCAGGTAACACACCGCTGACGCGATGTGACCCTGGGTGGGTGCGTAGCCCGGCATGCCACGCTGCGCGACAAACGATTCAATGCCGTCTCGGGCGATCTCCTTGCGGCGAGCAGCCAGCGCCGCGATCGTGCGGTAGTTGCGCGCTGCGACATCTCCCGAACCCTGCGGCTCGGTGATCTCCGGATTGTGCAGCTCGGTGGCGTAGTCGTCGACGTTCAGCAGGCGTGCGCCGATCGCCTCCAGCGGCTGCACGGCCAGGTCGTGCAAGATCTGCGCGCCGCCGCCGCCCGAGGACACCTTGTGGCGCCCCACGGCGTCGAGCCGGATTCGAGGTGAGACGCCGTCGTCGGCGGTCACCAGAATTGCCGCGCCACCGAGCACGTCTTCCAGTACAGGCAGACCGTGGCGCAAGTGTCCCTCAAATTTCATCCCCAGTTTGGGCAGCGAGCCTCCTGCGACAACCACGACCTGCTCGACCACTCCCGCCACCACAAGGCTGGCGGCAATCACCAGTGCGGGAATCGGTGCCGCGCAGAA
>DASYAZ010000160.1:0-2158 GCA_036501085.1 Pseudonocardiaceae bacterium
GGCGGCATTACCAGCTGGCCGAGACGCTCTGCGTCCCGACGCCGCTTTCCCGCCCGCGCCCGCCGATCCTGGTCGGCGGTGGCGGCGAGAAGAAGACGCTGCGGCTGGTGGCCCGGTACGCCGATGCGTGCAACGTGTTCGGCACCAGCCCGCCCGAGGTCGCGCACAAGCTCGATGTGCTGCGCGCGCACTGCGCCGATGAGGGCCGCGACTATGCCTCGATCGGCAAGACGGCGCTGGTGATCCGGCCGGTCCTCGACGACATTGCCGGCTTCCTCGCCGATGCCGAGCAGTACGCGGCGCTCGGCGTCACCGAGGTACAGGTCATGCCGGACCGGCATCCGGTCGAGTTCACCGAGCAACTCGTCGAGCGCGTCATGCCCAGCCTGGCGGCTATCGGCTGAGCCGCCGCTGCCAGCGACAACCAGCCGCGAGGCCGACCCGGTGGATCAGGTTCCGCGGTAGGTGCCGAAGGACCACAACATGCCTTCCGGATCGCGCACGGTGAATCCGCGGGAGCCGTAGTCCTCGTCCTTGAGCCCGCGGACAACCTCTGCGCCGGCTGCGGTGGCCCGTTCGAATAGCGCGTCGGGTGCGTCGGTGACCACGTAGATCGATGTCGCGCCCGGTTTCATCCGGCCGAACACGCTGTCGTCGGAGGTGGACCCGAGCATGATGCCGCCGCCTTCGGGCCAGCGCAGCTCGGCATGTGCGATTTCCCGGCCCTCCTCGCCGGGTACGACGAGTGTCTCGACGAAGCCGAAGGCCTCAACCAGGAATCGGATGGCGCCCGGTGCGTCGGCATAGGCCAGCGCGGGCCAGATGGTGGGTGCTGGGGTGTCGGTCATGCCCCCTAGATTGCAGTGCCTTCGGGATCGCTGTCGTGGACAGATGGGAACTCCTCAGCGAGCCATCTCGACGGGGTGCAGCCCGCCAGCTCCCGCCACTCGCGATGGAGGTGGGCCTGGTCGTAGAAACCGCAGCGCGCGGCGACTTCGGCTAGGCCGGGTGAATGGGCGGTTCGAAGCAGCCGATGGGCCACCTCGAAGCGCATCACCCGGCCCGCCACCTTGGGTGTCAGGCCGAACTCCCGCCGGAATCGCTCGCCCAGATGCCGCCGGCTCCAGCCGACCTCAGTAGCGAGTGCAGTGACCTCGACCTGACCATGGCTGGCGGTCAGCCGCCGCCAGGCCCGGGTGAGCTCAGGTGCCGGTCCGTCGCGTTGCCTGGCGATCCGGATCAGCGTGCCGTCCAGCACGAGGAAGCGGTCGGTCCAGGTGGGTGCCGAGCGCAGCCGCTCGGTGAGCTCGCCTGCCAACGGCCCCAGTAGTGTGGTCAGGTCGATGACGGTGCTGGCCAACTCACCCGCGGGCAAGCCGAGCAGGATGCGAGCGCCGAGCGGGGTGAGGTGCACCTGGATGCCGTGCTGGTGACCGTTATGGTTGATCAGTGCCGGAGTGGCGTGCAGGCCGCCGGCAAGCGCTGTGAACGAGGCTGCTGGCTGGGTGGTATCGGGCATTGCCGCCACATCGACCGTGCCGTCGAGCGTGACGATGAGGGTCAAGTGACGCGACGGTAGGCCGCGGTGCAGGCCAGGCTCGGCACCCTCGATCCGGTAGCCGGTGTAGCCGGTGACCAGGGGACGCAGCCGGGCCCGCGGCGTTGCTGCGACCGTCTCTATCAGTGGCTCGTCCATGGGAGTGAGGCTAGGGCAGTGGTCTGACAGTCTGGCGCGAGTGCGGCCGTGACCAGCAGTGTTGTCCTGGGCTTGCCGGTCGGCTACCCACTTTGCCTGATCATGCTGACGCTGTGTACGCTGCTGACCTGGCGGCCTCGAAGGCCCCGGGAGGCTTCGCCTAGTCTGGTCTATGGCGCCGCACTGCTAATGCGGTTGGGGGTTACGCCCCCTCCCGGGTTCAAATCCCGGAGCCTCCGCAAAACGGTCAGACTTCATGTTGACCGATAACAAAATATGCGCCCGTAGCTCAACGGATAGAGCATCTGACTACGGATCAGAAGGTTGGGAGTTCGAATCTCTTCGGGCGCGCAACGTTTGTAGCCCCTCTGAGCAGCAGTGAAGTAGTAAAGCAAGATCGAATTAAGTGGTGCCGGGTGGATCTTTGTCCATCGGACTGTCCATTACGTGTGTCTACACTCG
>DASYAZ010000161.1:0-1638 GCA_036501085.1 Pseudonocardiaceae bacterium
CGGAAGCGGCGCCGGTGTCGGCCATGGGTGTCCAGTTTGCTCGTGGTCAGGTTGAGCTGGCCCGAGGCCGGTCCGGTGAGGCCTTGGCGGCGTTCCGGTCAGCCGAGCGGCTGGCCAGACGCTTGCCCGAGCCGCACCCTCTGGCCCGGCCGATACGAGTGTGGACCTTGCACGCCTTGATCCGCTCCGGCGACATCGGCGCTGTAAAACGGCTACTTTCCGGCACTGACCGGCATGTTCGCGAGCGTGGTGAGCTGCGCATCGCCACAGCAGCCTTGCGCCTGGCCGTGGGCGACCCGGGTACGGCGGTGGCCGAGCTCGGACCAGTTCTGGATGGATCTGCACGAGTGGGCTGGCGCTCCTGGCTGGCCCAAGCATTCTTGCTGGACGCGATAGCGAGCGATGCGCTCGGCAATCCGGCCGCCGCCGGACGGGCAATTGAGCGCGCATTGGAGGAGGCCGAGCCAGATGGCGCATTGCTGTGGTTTCTGCTGCACCCTGCGCCTGTCCTGCTCGAGCGCCATGCCCGCCAGGGTACGGCGCACGAGGCCTTGATCGCCCAAATTCTCAACGCGCTGGCCGAGAATCGGCTTGACGTGCAACCGAAGGAAAGCCAGTTGTCGTTCGTGCCGCTCAGTGACAGCGAACTACGCGTGCTGCGCTACCTGCCGACCCACCTGTCGGCCCCGGAAATCGCCGCTGAGTTGTCCGTCTCGGTGCACACGGTAAAGACCCATCTGCGCAACCTCTACATCAAGCTGGGCGTCCATCGCCGGGCCGACGCGGTCGAGTCCGCCCGGGTTCTGCACCTGATCGCCCCATCGGCTCCGGGGCCGGGACACCCGGCTCCGCCCGAGGCAGACTGAGCGTCGGCCGAGACTCATCCTGATCGTGTGATGTCCCCCGGTCTCCTCAGCGTGCAAGGTCGGACCGTGACCGGTGATGATGGTGAAGGGCAGCCACGATACGAAATCCGTGTCCGAGGCCGCCTGGGTGCGACCATGCGCTCCGCGTTCCCAGCTCTGCGTGCGCAGCGGCGGGGGAATGACACCGTGTTGACCGGTGCGCTGAGAGATCAGGCTGCGCTGTTCGGCGTGCTCGCCGAGATCGAGAACCTGGGTCTTGAGTTGCTCGACGTATGCCATCTCCATCGGGAACATGACGGACACGAGACGAAATGACCGGTCTGACGACGGCTGCTGGCGTACTGTCACCACGGTCTCGCGGCATGGCCCGGACCGGCCTTCGGCTGGTCGGCGACGAGATCCTGCGTGAGCGGACGGATCAGCAGAACACCATCCGTGCTCTCCTGCGTGACGCCCAGCGGGGGAGCGGCGCTGTGGTGCTGGTCGAAGGAGAACCAGGCATCGGCAAGTCCGCATTGCTGCGGGCCGCTTCGGGTGAGGCCGTTGGGTTCGGATTCTCCGTGGCGACCGGGACCGCGGATCAGTTGAGCCAGCAGATTCCCCTGCATGCGCTGCGCATGGCTCTGCCTGAACCGTTTTCCGGGTACGAGGTCAGCGGTTCTGCCGACCCCTTCGACAACACCATTCGGTGGATCGGTCGGCTACGGGCGCACCTGGAAGAGCGTGCTGCGGAGAACCCGGTTCTGGTGTGCCTAGACGACCTGCAATGGGC
>DASYAZ010000162.1:0-4830 GCA_036501085.1 Pseudonocardiaceae bacterium
CCGCGCTGAGCCGGCAAGACACCGCCGCGCAGCGCCACCGGCTGTTGGGCAACCTCGCGAGGGTCGCCACCCTCGCCGGCCGCCTCGCCTACGAAGACCTCGGCGACTCATTCTCCGGCCGCGCGTACTACAACCTGGCCACCGAGAGCGCACGTGAGGCCGAGGACGACCAGGCCACCGCCACCGTCCTTGGCTACGCCGCTCAGCTGGCTCACGCCGAGGGCATGACTGCCGCCGCGCTCAACCATCTCACCGTCGCCCTTGCCCACGCCGAGTGGGCACCCGCCGTTGCTGCCTGGCTGGCCAGCATCCAGACCACTATTTGTGCCGATTCTGGTGATCACAGCGGCGCCCACGATGCCCTCGCGCGCGCTGAGCCCACCGCGCAGCAGTCGCCCACGCATCCCGACTATGGTCCGGCCCAGTTGGCTGCCGCGACCGGGCACGCCTGGCTCCAAGCTGCAAACCACACCGCAGCCAAGCCCGAGTTAGCCGCCGCACTCGACGACCTTCCGCCCACCGCCCGGCGGGCGCGCATCCTTGTGCTTGTTGATCTCGCCACCGCGGAGTTGCAGGCAGGCAATATCCCCGACGCGTGTCGCCACGCCACCACCGCCGCTAACCTGCTCCAGCGCGCTCCCTACGCCACCGGCACCACCCGTCTGCACGCGTTCCGTGCTGCCGCGGCCCGACCGATCGGCTCGCGTGCCCTCCGGGTCCTCGACGAACAGCTCGCCCACCTCGCCGCGTGACGACAGGCGCCGCAAAGAGCAGTAGACCAAACAGATCAGGCAGGTACCACCGTGGCGTGCAGAATTACGCGCCAGGCAGCGGGCAACCCCAAAGCTGTTTGGCATAGTTGCTCGAAACGCGCGCTTCCCGTGTGTCAGTGCCGCCGGAAATACATTCCTCGCCGTTGGGTCAGCCAGCGTTACCAACCCGCTCGCCAGCAACTCATTCAGGGCATCCGTGACATATCCCGGTACAAGATAGTCATGGTCCAGCCAGCAACCATCGAGTCTGGTCATCTCCCCGGCAACGACACGGCGAACGCGATCCAGTAAGAGAGATCGGTTCCACTCAACGAGGCCCAGACATACCGATGTCACGCAGTGTCCGCCGAAGCCACCCGGACTGACGCCGCCGGGAGCGGCGCAACCTCAAGCCCGGACGGTCCGCTTGCGAGTCCGTGACGATGACAGCCCGCTAGTCGCAGATGCCTCGGAAAACCAAGCCTTCAACTGCGAAACGCTTCTTCGTGTCACCCGTAAGGATTGCCGGGACTAGAAGAAGACTAGTTCGGGACTAGTTCCGGGACCCCCTCAGATCGGCTGTTCCGCCGTTTAATTGGTGTGCGGGTCGCACGGCCCGCCCCAACATCAGGAGGAACAGCTAGATGCAGTTGGAAATCAAGACCGACGGTGTGGAGTTCGTTGTTTCTCGCGCCCCGCAGCACAAGAACGACAACGACGGTCGGCAGAAGACCGATCGGGAGACCGGTGCTCCGTTGCACGTGACCGAGCTAGTGGCGATGGATCAGAGTGGTGCGGAGGTCATCAAGGTCACCACGGCCGGGGAGCCCCGGGTTGTGATGAGGCAGCCGGTGATGGTGCGGAAGTTGGTTGCGACGCCGTGGAACATCGACGGTCGCGGTGGGGTCGCGTTCCGGGCTGAGGCGATCGTCCCGGTAGCGGCAGCCCACGGTAGCTCGGTGAAGGCGGCGAGTTCGGTGGGTGCGTCATGAGCGCCCTCACGACGGAGCGTGAGCTGGATCAGCTCCGGGAGATCTACGGGCGGGCCGAGCAGCTGCGTGACGAGGCTGCCGAGGCTGAGCGGGCCGCGTTCGTGTGCTGGCAGGAGGCCTACGGAGCCTACGAGGTAGCCCGCGACGAGGCCTCCGCCGCGTGGACGACCTGGGTCGAGGCCATCACCCCTTAGTTGTGGCGCCCGGCCGGTCGGACCTGGAAACCAACGCCGGCCGGGCGCCCCGCTCCACCCATCAACAGTCAAGACAGAGGAGCACTCGTGAGCCTACGGCGGGGCACACAAGCCCCCCAACATCCGCACCAGCGGTCGGTCACCTTGTGTGCTTGCGGTGCCAGCGATGACCGGTGCCGGGTCGGTGAGCGCCGATGAGTGCGCAGGTGATCGCCGCCCTGATCGCGGGTGGTGCCGTGCTGGGCATCGTCGTCTGGGTCCTGGCCAAGATCGGCCGGGTCTTGATCACGATCGCGGAGGCGCTCGCCGCGGCCGCCGCGGTCTTCTTCGTCCTGTGGTTGCTGATCAAGGGTGTGGGGTGGGCGCTGCGACAAGCGTTCACTCACTGGCGAACCAGCCTCGCGGTGATCGGGGTGCTGGGGTGGTCGCAGTGGTGGGGCTGGCCCTCCCTAGCGATCACCACTGGTGTGGTCGCCGGGGTGCTCACCGGGTGGCGGCTGGTTGATCTGAGGTCGTTCGATGCGTGGGCGGGTCGGCACCTGCGGTCCTGGTGGCTGCGCTGGACGATCTACGCACCCAAGCTGCCCGAATGGCTCCACGCCTGTGGCCTGGGGATCACACGCGACGCCACGCCGGTGGTGGTGCTGGCCCCGGTGGGGCGGCGATTGCGGTTCGGTCGGCGTCGGCCGGATGCTGTATTGCCGCGGGTGCTGGGGGTGCGTTCCGGTGCCTCCTGGGACGAGGTCCGCATCCGGCTAATCCCCGGGCAGAAACCAGAAGACGTCGACCAGGCGGCCCGGGCGTTGGCCTCGGCCCGCGGGGTGGCGCGCTGTCAGGTCCGCGAACTGTCCCCGAACGTTGTCTCGATCGACTTTCAGCGCCGCAACCTGCTTGCCGATCCCGTGGCCTGCCCCGACCTCGCTGTGGGTACTGCAGGGGAGTCAGTTGACTTGCGGCGGGTGTGGGCTGGGCGCACCGAGTACGGCCAGGACTGGCACGTGCCGTTGGCCGGTCCGGCCAGCCACTGCCTGACCGCTGGTGGGACCGGGGCGGGCAAGAACTCGGTGACCTGGTGCCCACTGGTCTCCATCGCCCCCGCCATCAGAGGCGGGCTGGTGCGGGTGTCGGGGATCGACCCGAAGGGCATGGAGCTGGCCTACGGGCGAAGGATCTTCCACCGCTACGCCGTCACCGGCGCTGACGCGCTCGCGGTGCTTGATGACCTCGTCGACGCGATGGCTGCCCGTAAGACCACCTTCGCCGGGCAGGTCCGCACCGTGCCGATCAGCCTCGAACACCCCCTGGAGCTGGTGGAGTTCGATGAGATCGGGGCGCTCACCCGCTATACCGATCGCCGCACCCGCGAGGCGATCACCGAACGGGTTGCCCTGCTGACGACCCAGGGCCGGGCCTTGGGTTTCACGGTGCGCGGTTACGTCCAAGAACCCACCAAGGACACCGTCCCGGTCCGGGAGCTGTTCCCCCGCCGGATCTGCCTACGGGTCTCAGCGAAATCCCACGTGGGGATGGTGCTCGGCGACCAGGCCTACGACCGCGGCGCGTGGGCCAACCGAATCACCGAAAACGAGCCCGGAGTCGGCTACGTCTTCGGTGAAGGCATCCGCGAACCCCTACGCATCCGCGCCGGCTGGGTCCCCGACGAGGCGATCAAACACCTCGAAGCCTTCATCACCAATCCCGGGCGCGATGAGGCCCCGGCGCTACCCGCTTTCCAACCCACCCACTGACCAACGGAGGTATTGGAATGGCCACAGTCCCGGTTCTCGACATACGCCCGGGTCAACGATGACCCAGGTCGCATCCCTCCCACCGCGTGCGGTGGAGAAGATCGTCACCCGAGCCGCCCGGGCGGACTTCGACAGATGGGCTGAGCAGGTGGCCCGGTGCGGGCACTGCGCCCGCCCAGTCCGGCTGCGCGGACGCGTCGAGCACCGAACAGTCAGTGGCCTGCGGGTCGTGTACTCGACCGACCGGGAGCCGGACCGGGTGCTGTTGATCCGGTGCGGGAACCGGCGGGCCGCGGTGTGCCCGTCCTGCTCTTTTGAGTACGCGGGCGACATGTGGCAACTGCTCTACGCTGGCGCCGCGGGTGGTCGTAAGGGAGTGCCAGATTCGATCCGGTCACACCCGCTGGTGTTCGCCACCCTCACCGCACCCGGCTTCGGACCCGTCCACACCACCCGCACCCACCGTGCCCAGTGCCGACCGGCCCGCGGCACACCACGACGATGCCCGCACGGCCGACCCACCTCGTGTACCGCCATCCACGCCGAGGACGACCCGCGGCTGGGGCAGCCGATCTGCCCGGACTGCTACGACTACCCCGCCCACATCGCCTTCAACTGGCACGCCCCCGAACTCTGGCGCCGGTTCACCATCGCCGTCCGCCGCACCCTCGCACACCAGGCCGGGATCAGCGCGGCCGAGTTCGGTCGGCGGTGCCGGGTGTCGTTTGTCAAGGTCGCGGAATTCCAACGCCGCGGCGTCGTCCACTTCCACTCCCTCATCAGGCTCGACGGCCCCGGCGAGGACTACCAGCCATCCCAGGTCAGCATCGACACCACCGGGCTCGCCGAGGCCATCCACCAGGCCGCCGCGCACGTCCGGCTCACCGTCGAGATGCCCAATGGATCCGACTTGGTGTTGCGCTTCGGTGACCAGCTCGACACCCAAACCGTCAACGGTGGCCCGACCGGACAGCTGACCCCCGAACACGCCGCCCGCTACATCGCCAAGTACGCCACGAAAAGCGCCGAGCACTTCGGGCTCGGCGAGCGCCGCGTAACCCCCGACGCCCTCCCCCAGCTCGATGTCACCACCCACGTGGACCGGCTGGTGCGCACCGCCTGGCAACTCGGCGAACACCCTAGC
>DASYAZ010000163.1:0-6604 GCA_036501085.1 Pseudonocardiaceae bacterium
TGCGGGCGATCCTGTCCTACAACAGTTCACTGGACTACGTGCGGCAGGTGTACGGCTTCGCGCAGAGCTACGCCCGCAGTGCCCAGAGTCTGGGCTGATGTCCGGGTCCATTTGACACCGCACCGACCCGCGGGTCCCTAGGGTCGCTCCATGCGGATACGTCCCGTCGCCACGCGTGAAGCCGGTGTCGCGCTGCCCGGCCGGGACGGCGAGGCAGTGATTTCAGGGATGTCGGGGACGGTGGGAACGTCAGGGACGACTTCGGGGACGTCGGCGTCCGCGCACGGGTGGCTGGGGCTCACCCGCCGTGGCATCGAACTGGGGCTCCTGGTGTTCGCCGCCGGCCTGGTCACGGTGGCACTGGTGCTGGTACAGGCCGATCAGAATCAGCAGCTGACCCGGTCTCTGCTGTACCTGGGCCTGTCCTATCTGGGCATGTTCCTGGTGGCACATGCCGCGGTGCGCCGGCTGGCACCCCGAGCAGATCCGCTGATCCTGCCGTGTGCGGCATTGCTCAACGGTCTGGGTCTGGTGATGATCCATCGGTTGGATCTTGCCGCTGCGGCGCAAGCACTGGACGCCGGCCAGGCCCTGCCGGCCGGGGATTCGCCCCGCCAGGTCGCGTGGACCGCGGTGGCCGTGCTGCTGTTCGTGGCGGTGCTGTGGCTCGTGCGCGACCACCGGAGCCTGTCCGCATACGGCTACACATCCGGGCTGGTGGGGCTGGGACTGCTGGCCCTGCCGGGGCTCCTACCGGGAAGCATCTCCCGGATCAACGGCGCCAAGCTGTGGCTGCGGCTGGGCCCGGTGTCGATCCAACCCGGTGAGTTCGCCAAGATCCTGATCATCATATTCGCGGCGGGGTTCCTGGTCACCAACCGGGAACTGTTCACCTCCGCGGGCCGGCACTTCCTGGGAATGACGTTTCCCCGGCCGCGGGATCTCGCCCCACTCCTCGCAGCCTGGGGCCTGTCGATCTCGGTGCTGGCGCTGGAGAAGGAACTGGGCGCCTCACTACTGATCTTCGGTGTGGTCCTGGCGATGCTCTACGCGGCAACGGAACGCCTGTCCTGGGTGCTGATCGGGCTGGGGTTCTTCGTGGTGGGTTGCGTGCTCGCCTACTACCTGTTCGCCCACGTCCAGGTCCGGGTGCACGTGTGGTCGGACCCCTTCGCCAGCTACTACGGATCGGGCTACCAGGTGGCTCAGTCCCTGTTCGGTCTGGGCACCGGCGGGGTGCTCGGGGCCGGTCTGGGTGGTGGCCGCCCGGAACTGGTTCCGGTGGCCAACACCGACTTCATCATGGCCAGTATCGGAGAGGAACTCGGCCTGGTCGGGTTCGCCGCGGTGCTGGTGATCTACCTGCTGATGGTCACCAGAGGTATGCGCACCGCACTGTCCATCCGGGACACGTTCGGCAAGCTGCTCGCCGCAGGCCTGGCGATGACCATCGCGCTGCAGGTGTTCATCGTCACCGGCGGGGTCACCAACCTCATCCCGGAGACCGGGCTGACCACGCCGTTCCTGTCCTACGGCGGCTCCTCACTGCTGGCCAACTACATTCTCATCGCGCTGCTGATCCGCATCTCGCACGCCGCCAACCAACCCGCCGCTGCTCCCCGGCCCAAGCCGGTCCCGCTGGCCTCCGCCGAGACCGAGATGGTCGCCCGCCCTCAGACCTAGCCAACCGGGGTGTCCGCCGGTTGGGCCAGGTGCTCGACGAGGCGGGCGAGCGCGGGTAGCGCGGCGCGCACCGCGGCCCGGTCCGCGGGATCGAGGCAGGACAGCGCGGCACCGAGCCGCTGGTGGTGGGCCTGCTCCCACTCCTGCAGGGTGGTCTCGCCGTGGGAGGTGAGGGCGACCACGGCTACCCGCCGGTCGCGCGGATCGGGACCGCGGCTGGCCAGCCCGGACTCGACGAGTTGCTGGACCAGCCCACTGATGGTGTTGGGAGCCAGGGTCAACCGGGTGGCCAGCTCGCCGACCCTGGCGGGCCGGCCCTCGCGCAGCGCCAGCAGCAGCTCGACCTGGGCCATGGGCAGCGACTCGAAGGGATAGTCGGTGCGAATGCTGGTGCGCAGCGCCCGGCGCAACCGCGTGACGACCTCGGTCAGGACGCCGGCATCGGAAAAAGTCCATTGCGGCGAGGAAGAAGCTGCACCCATACGAGGAGCATATCGGAGGGTACATCGGTCGCCGATTATATCGGTTACCGATACAGTTGGCCGGGTGGGGAACGGCGTTTCCGCCTTCAGCGTTCTCGGCCAGGAACGGGCCCGGCCCGGGTGGCTGCGCAAGTGGCCGCATGCGTGGTGGCTGGCGGTCGGCACGGTGTGTTTCGGCGCGTTCATGGGCCAGCTCGACGCCAGCATCGTCACCCTCACCTACCGGCCGTTGCAGGCGCAGTTCCATACCTCGCTGGCCGCGGTGCAGTGGGTGTCACTGTCCTACCTGCTGGCCCTGACCGCGCTGCTCATCCCGATCGGGCGCCTCGCCGACGTCCATGGCCGCAAGCTGACCTATCTCTACGGGTTCATCGTGTTCACCGCAGCCTCGGCCGCCTGCGGCCTGGCGCCCACTCTCGGCACCCTCATCGGTTTCCGGGTGATCCAGGCGATCGGAGCGGCCATGCTGCAGGCCAACAGCGTCGCGCTGGTGGCCACCAGCGCCCCGGCGCACCGGATGCGCGCCGCGCTAGGCGTCCAAGCCGCCGCGCAGGCCATCGGCCTGGCGCTGGGTCCCACCCTGGGCGGCCTGCTGGTGTCCACCGTGGGGTGGCGGTGGGTGTTCGGTATCAACATCCCGGTCGGCGTACTGGCCATCGTGGCCGGGTTCTACCTCCTGCCCCGCACCCAGGACCGCACTCCCGCCAGGGGGTGGGACCGCAGCGGGCTGGTGCTGCTCGCGAGCGCGTCCACCAGCCTCCTGCTGGGTATCTCGGTCGTCTCGGGTCTGCCACTGCCCCGCTGGGCGGCGATCGTCCTGCTGGCCGGCGCGGCGGCGGCCGCCGGCGGGTTCGTCGCCCGCCAGCGCCGGGCGGCGACACCGCTGATCGATCTGGCCCTGCTGCGCCAGCACGGAGTCGGCACCGGGCTGGCCGGAGCGCTCGGCGGCTACCTGGTGCTGTTCGGCCCGCTGGTGCTGATTCCGGTGACGCTCACCGCCGCCGGTTCATCGGCACTGCACGCCGGGCTAGTGCTCACCGCGCTGCCGGCCGGATTCGCCCTCGCCGCCACCGCGGCGGAACGGCTCCTGCCAGCACGGTGGAATGATCGCCGCCGGGCCAGCCTCGGCGCCGGGGCCAGCCTCGTGGCGCTCGCCGGGCTGCTGGCGGCACCAGCGACCACCGGCTGGACAACCGTCCTGCTGAGCTTGCTCGGGCTCGCCCTGGGCGTGTTCATCCCGGCCAACAACGCCCTGGTCATGACCGCCATCCCCGGCCGGTCGGCCGCAACCGGAGGTGGGCTGGTCAACATGACCCGCAGCCTGGGCACCGCTTTCGGCGTCGCCCTGGTCACCCTGGCTCTCAGCCTGGAGCGGGACCACCTCGGCGCCGGACCCCACCTCGCCGTGCTCATCCTCGCGGCGGTGGCCGCGCTCACCCTGCTATGCAGCCGGCTCGCACCGCACCCGAGCCGGCCCGGTTGACCATCCGGCTCACCTGTGCAGCGCGGTGAGGAAGCCGCGGGCGATGGGGTTGGAGGGCACCCCGCTGGTCTGCCCGTTCACCACGAGCACCGCGAAAGCCAGGTCCCCCTGGTAGCCGGTGAACCAGGAGTCGGCCTGCGGCGGGCGGGTGGTGCCGTGCTCGGCGGTCCCGGTCTTGCCGGATACCGCCCCGCCGGGCACTCCGGCCAGCTCGGTGCCGGTCCCGCGGGTGACCACGGCCCGCATGAAGCGCGAGAGGTCGGCCAGGACCGCCGCGGGCGGGCTGGGTGGCGGGTTCGTCGCCGCAGCGGGCTGCCCGGAGATCAGCATCGGAGCCGGGGTCGAACCGTGGACGACGGTGGCCGCCATCAGCGCTTCGGATAGTGGGCTGACCAGGTCGGTGCCCTGACCGAACGCGTTCGCAGCCTGCGCTACGGCGTCCCGGCCCGGGGTGTAGGCGCCACTGAAGGAGTCGACCGGTAGCTGCCAGCCGGCCTCGAAGCCGTACTCGGCGGCAGCCTGGTCGAGCGCGCCCGGCGGGAGTTTCTGGGACAGCAACGCGAAGCTGGTGTTGCACGAGTGCGCGAACGCGTCGGTCACGCTGACCGTGCCGAGGCTGAAGGAGTCCTCATTGGGAATGGTGCGACCGTCGATGGTGACCGTGCCGGGGCAGGGCACCGGCGTGTCGGCCCGGGCGGTCCCGCTGCTCAGCACCGCGGTCGCCGTGACGATCTTGAAGGTGGAGCCCGGCGGGTAGTGGCCGGCCAGGGCGATGTTGAACGGGGCGCCGGCGCTGTTGGCCACGGCGAGGATCGCTCCGGTCGAGGGGCGGACGGCCACGATCGCAGCCGGTAACCCGACATTCGCCAGCGCGGACTCGGCCGCCTGCTGGACCCGGGTGTCCAACGTGGTCTGCAACGGGGCCGGCGCCTTGCCGGTGAACTGGCCGACCTGGCCCACGGTGTGCCCGACCGCGTCCTGGACCGCGATGGTGGCCCCCGCGGTCCCGGCGAGCTGGCCGTTGAACACCTGTTGCAGCCCGGAGAGCCCGACCTGGTCGGTGGCCAGGTAAGCGGGGCCCGCCTGGTGCAGCGCCTCGGCGGTGGGAGTGCCCACCCGCCCGAGGAGTGGCTGGGCGAAATGCTGGGTCGGGCCCACGAGCTGGGTACCGGTCCGGAACACGGTGCCGGGCAGGTCGTGGATCCGCGACTGCACCGCGAGGTAGTCGGGCTGCCGCAGGGTGATGACCGGTACGAAGTCGGTCGGCCGGGCTTTGCCGACGGCGGTGACGACGTCTTGCGGGTCCACATGCAGTACCGAGGCGAGCGTCGCGGCCAGGCTCTGCACATCGGTGACCAGCTTGGGCTCGACGCCGACCGTGACGGTGGAAGCAGCAGTGACCAGCTGGTTCCCTTGGTCATCGAGGATCGGCGCGCGCTGCGGGAGTGTGCGGTCCAGCACCAGGACATCGGAGGGGCCGAGCCTCGGGTGCACGTCCTGGGGCTGCCAGTGCACCCGCCACTGGCCGTCGTCGCCGTGGACCAGCGGGAGCTGGCCGGGATAGCGCCACGGGGCGGTCAGCCCGGCCAACGTCCAGGACGCGGTGAACGCCATCGTGGTGCGCTTGTCGGTAGTGGTGACCGAGCCGGGGACCAGCGTGGCGGCAGCGGGATCCAGGGCCCGCTGGGTCGCTTGCAAGACCGTCTGAGCTGCCGGCGGATTGTCCGTGGCGCGCGCCGCCGCGGGGATGTCTCCTCGCGCCCAGGCGGCGAGGAACGCCTGCCCGGCCTGCTGCTGCTCACTTTCCGTGCTTGAACAGCCACTCACCGCCAGCAGCACCCCGGCCACCAGCGCGACCGGCGCTGCCAGCCGCCAGCGCGACGGGCTGAGCGCCGCAGTGCTCTCTCGCGCACTGATCATCACGTTGCGGGGGTCCCTTCGCCTCTACTGCGCGGCACCTTAGCCCCGCCGCAGCCCCGCCACCCCACCCCGGTTGCGCCCGTGCGGCGGAACTCCCCTGTCAGGACTGGTAGGTCCCGGCATCTTTCGCGACCAGCGCATCACCCAGCGCGGGGAGCCCGATCGCACTGAGGGATTTCGCGATCTCTTTCCGGTAGGTGAGAATGTCGGAGGAGACCGCATCGACATCACCGGGGACACAGCCCCCCACTGTCCGGGCAATCGACTCGGCCACTACCTTGGCAGGCTTGTTGTGGCTGATTCCCCGCAACGACACATAAGTCGCGGCGAGGCATCCGACCGCTCGCCCCACATAAGCCACCGGAGGAATCTGCCCCACCCCGAGAGGGCCTCCCGCGTCTCCCGTCGGCAGGAGTCCCTCCCGCTCCAGGCGTCGCCGGATCCGAGAATTGATCGCCGGTCGCTCCCCCGTCGACAAGATGTCCTCTGGAATGGACGCAAGGGCTTGATTGAGTATTTCCTGCTCCGACTCTGACAGCTGACCGTACCAACCAAAGTCTGTCTGTGCCGCTTGAGTCACCGTTGCCTCCGTCCGTGACAGCCCTGACCGAACTCATCATGAGCCTAGCGCAACACTTCCGCCCCACTCCGCATTCAGCGGGCTCAGCGGGGCGCGCGGGGACTGGATTACCCCGCGCAGCCCGCTGAATGCGAGAGTGGTGCTGAGAGGGGAGCGGCGAAGGGGATCCCGGGGAGGGGGCATGATCATGGTGGTTGCGGCGGGGGGAGCGTGCGGTGGGTGGGCCGGAGCGCGGAGCAGAGCTGGCGCACACGGCGCAAACCGAACACAACACTAACAGCGACGACGCCGCGAAAAACATAGAATAACGCCATACCTGGAGGCTAATTCACAAGCCTCCTGAGAAGATAGATCTCAGGTGAGTCTGGCAGTCCTCCACCGGAGTTCGACTCACAATTGCTTCACAATCTGTGAATGGCGCGTGTCACGCTTGAAGGGCAACGGCCCCTGTCGTTT
>DASYAZ010000164.1:0-18780 GCA_036501085.1 Pseudonocardiaceae bacterium
CCGCGTAACCTGTCCACCTGATAGGTGTCCTCTCAACCCGGATGATTGTGGCGTGGTAACCGCCATCATCCCAAGTCAGAGGACACCTATCGTCATCCACGCAACCGTGTCGCGCCCCTAACTCGCGGATTCGGGTCAGAGGAGCCGTTTCCTCCGCACCTAATCAATTCCAGTTGTGCGTCCTTCGCAGATGTTCCGAGTTTCACCGGAGGGTTCCAGGACGGCGCGTGAGCAGCGCTGATGTGAAACTCGGTGCATGGAGCGCGCGGGTGCGGTGCGAATGAGAATTCACCATTGGTGAATCTGACTTCGATGACCGAATTTCGCGATGTGCTGGTATACGATCTTGCGCCGGGAGGTGCCACCAATGCCGCATCGCGATCCGACGGTCCGCAGCCGGGAACTGGGCGAGGGCCTGCGCGAGGCCATGCAGCGGGCCGGGCTGAATGGTAAGCAGGCCGCCAAGATTCTGGACTGCACACCGGGCTACGTGTCGATGCTGCTGTCCGGGAAGCGCAACGCCAGCGAGCTGGACGTCGCGGCGTTCCTCGGGGTCTGCCGGGTCAGCAGCGCCGAGCGGGACCGGTTGCTGGCGCTGTGCCGGGAGCAGGACACGCCGGGCTGGTTCCAGCCGCACGGCTCCGGGCTGCCCAAGCAGCTCGTCACGCTGATCGATCACGAGAACAAGGCGGTCACCATCAGCGACTTCCAGCCGATGGTGATGCCCGGCCTGCTGCAGACCGCCGAGTACGCGCACGCCCTGATCCGGGAGACCGGGAACGCTCCGCCGGACGAGATCGACGACCGGGTGGCCGCCCGGCTGGCCCGGCAGAGCCTGTTCAGCCGGGAGCGCCCGGCCGGCTTCACCTTCTACCTGCACGAGTACGCCCTGCGGTTGCCGGTCGGCGGCCCCGCGGTCATGCGCGAGCAGCTGGAGCACCTGCTGCGGATGGCCAGGCGCCCCTATCTGACGCTTCGGGTGGTGCCGGCCGCACGCGGGGGGCATGCCGGCATTGCCGGGGCGTTCATGCTGATGGAGTTCGCCGAGTTCAAGCCGGTGGCCTACCTGGACAGCGAGACCGCCTGCCTGTTCCTGGAGCGGCCGGAGGAAATTTCCGCCTACCGGCGAATCTTGACGGTGCTGGCGGATACTGCATTGGGCGAGGGACAATCACGGGAGCTGATTGCCGCCCTGGCAACCGGGCTCGCAGCGGATCGGGAGGACCACGATGACCGCGCCTGAGCCGGACCGCATCGTCTGGCACACCAGCAGCTACACCAACGGCAGCGCTACCTGCGTCCAGGTCGGCTGGCGCACCAGCAGCTACAGCACGGACAACGGGGACTGCATCCAGGTCGCGCCCGCGGCGGAGCGCGTGCTGGTCCGCGACTCCAAGAACCCCACCGGCCCCGCCCTGTCCGTCCCCACCCCCGCCTGGCGCACCTTCCTCGAGACCATCGTCACCTGACCCCCTCTCGAGGCAGGCACCACCGCACCGTCCAGCGTCATCACGCGCCGGCATCGAGCGGGTCCAGTGTCGCGAACTCGACAGTGCCGACGTTCACCCTGTCGGGGACGTAGGTGGGGTCGAGTTCACGACGCGCTCATGCTCCGGGGGAGTTACTGGCGGCAGTCAGTGGTCGTCTCGGCGCCGACCCAACCGCTCGCGCCGCGAGTCGTGCCACGAGATCGGCTTATCGGCGGGCTGTTCAGCCGATCCGAACGCGGCCTCCAGGGCGTCGAGCGTGGCCTGGAACGAGCGATGCAATCCGATGAACAGTCCCGCAAGCGGTCCCTCCCCGCGGAGTTCGCCATTGCTTTGCTCGATGACCTTCCTGAGGCGCGCCACGGTTTCGGGGTCCGCGGTGACGAGAATGGCCTCGTCACCGTCGAGGCGCCACCGCATCTGCGCGGCGGCGACCTGCTCGGGGGTGACGTCGCTGGTTTCGGTGATGTCAAGGGAGTCGACTTGCGCGGTCACCCCGGCCGCGTCCACGCCGAGGGCGGCCAGCGCACGCCCGGCCATGCTGGCGTCGACCCGGGCCAGCGCCTCCAACAGGTGGTGGCTGCCCAGGGGGGCCCCAGCTGCCAGCACTTCCGCCAGCGCGAGCACCCGCTCGGCGGCGGGGGTTCGCCGCGCCGCGGCGCCACCCGGGTTCAGCGGTGATGAGATGGCGGCGCATACCGTCGAGCGGATCTTATCGAGGGACGTGCCGCCCTCGGCGAGCAGTTGCACCGCCACACCACTGCCCTCGCGCAGGATGCCGAGCAGCAGATGCTCCGGTCCGATGTGGTCGTGCCGCAAGCGCAGCGCCTCCCGCAGGGACAGCTCGAGAACCTTCTTGCACCGAGGCGTGAACGGGATGTGCCCGCTCGGCGCGGTGGTGTTCCCCAACCCGACGATGCGCTCGATGCCTGCCCGGACTGTTTCGGGGAGGTGGCCGAACTGGTACAGGGTGCGGCTCGCCGCGTTCTCCGGCGGCTCGGTGACGATCCCGAGCAGCAGGTGCTCGGTGCCGATGTAGTTATGGCCGAGCTCGCGGGCGCGCTCCTGCGCGCCGACGACGACCTGGCGGGCATCACTGGTGAATCTCTCGAACACACTGTCAGTATCGCAACCCTGTCAATACACTGCTATTGATATGGAGAGGTTGCCATGAACAAGGATGCCGACAGTGAGTGGGACGCGCGGCTCGCCGCGTGGCAGGACGAGCTGGAGCTGCTCGGACGGGTGGAGGGCACCCGCTGGGTGCCGCTCGCCGAGGCGCAAGCCCGCACCGGAGTCTCCCGTTCGGCGCTGCGGGCCTGGTACCGGAACGGGGAGATACCGTCCCGCCTAGTCGATGGGCCGCACGGCCCGCAGCGGCTGGTCCCGCTGGAGGCGATCATCGAACGCGCCGAGCGTTCGCCCCGGATCCAGCGCCGGGCCGAACGTGAGGTCAGCCTGGAAGCGCAACTCGCCTTGCTGCGCAGCCGGGTCGATCAACTAGAAATCCGCCTAGCCGCCCTCGAGCACCACTAACCCGCACCAGGCGTCTGCAGCATTCAGCGGGCTCAACGTGCCCTAATGGGGCCGGATAACCGCATTGAGCCTGCTGAATGCGGAAGACAGATCAGGAACGGGCGCGCTGTTTGATGCGGGAGGTGAGCTCCTGGACCTGGTCGTAGGTGCGGCGGCGCTCGGCCATCTCCTTGCGGATCTTGCGGTCCGCGTGCATGACCGTGGTGTGGTCCCGGCCGCCGAAGGTCTGGCCGATCCGGGGTAGGGACAGATCGGTCAGCTCCCGGCACAGGTACATCGCGATCTGCCGGGCTTGGGCGACGTGTTTGGTCTTGCCCGGCCCGCACAGATCATCGATGGTGAGACCGAAGAACTCCGCGGTGACCGCCATGATGTTCGGTGCGCCGATCTCGTGCGCCGCCTCGTCGGGGATGAGATCGCGCAGCACGATCTCGGCGAGCTGGTTATCCACCGGCTGCCGGTTCAACGAGGCGAAAGCGGTGACGCGGATCAACGCTCCCTCCAACTCGCGGATGTTGCGTTCGATCCGGGCGGCGATGAACTCCAGCACGTCATCCGGCGCGGCGAGCCGGTCACCGGCTGCCTTCTTGCGCAGGATGGCGATCCGGGTCTCCAACTCGGGTGGCTGGATGTCGGTGATCAATCCCCACTCGAACCGGGTGCGCAACCGGTCCTCGAGGGTGCCCAGGCCCTTGGGCGGGCGATCGGAGGAGATCACGATCTGCTTGTTCGCGTTGTGCAGGGTGTTGAAGGTGTGGAAGAACTCCTCCTGGGTGCCTTCCTTGCCCTCCAGGAACTGGATGTCGTCCACCAGGAGCACGTCTACGTCGCGGTAGCGGCGCTGGAAGGCCACCTTGCGGTCATCGCGCAGCGAGTTGATGAAGTCGTTGGTGAACTCTTCGGTGGAGACGTAGCGCACCCGCATCCCGGGGAACAGCCGCTGCGCGTAGTGCCCGACGGCATGCAGCAGGTGGGTCTTGCCCAGCCCGGACTCGCCCCAGACGAACAGCGGGTTGTACGCTCGCGCCGGCGCCTCGGCCACTGCCACCGCCGCGGCGTGCGCGAACCGGTTGGACGCCCCGATCACGAAGGTGTCGAAGTTGTACTTCTCGTTGAGCCTGGTTTGCGAACTCGGTGGCCGGGTCGGTGCCGCAGCCGCCGGGCCGGCGAAGTTAGGCCAGGTCTCACTCGCAGTGGCCAACGCGGTTCCTCCCTCGCTGGGCTCACCGGGACTACCGAGACCGGTGACGTTCGTCCCGTTGAGCGCGGCGCTCCCGGCTCCGGCATGGCCGCCGCTTGCCGTGCTGTCCGCAGTGAACTGGGGTGGCAGCTGGGGGGGCACCGGTACCGGGTGATCGACCTTGACCGCGAGCGAGACCTGGCGACCCAGGTGCCGAGACAGCGCTGCGCTGATGGGTTCGCGGAGCGCGCGCTCGATCGCGTCCTTGGCGAAATCGCTGGGTGCGGCCAGCAGCGCGGTGCCGTCGAGCAAGCCGATCGGGCGGGTGACCCGCATCCAGGCTCGTTGCTGTGGCGAGAGGGTGCCGGTGGAGAGCTCCCGAACGACCTCATTCCATACCTGGCCGAGATCGGTTTGCCGCTCTGACACCCGCTGACTCCCCCCTCCGGCCGGTGTTGGACTCCCTCGCCGGACGCTCACGCGTCCACAAAGTTGTCCACAACTGTGGATGACCAGGATTGCCGCGCGCTCCCCAGGTCCCCGACGTGCCAGCTTGTCTTACCGGCTCCCGCTACGTTGAACCGATACGGACAGCGATCACGAGGTGCTGCCACAAGAACCCCGTGTAAGCAAGCATCACCGATGTAACGGCGTGTCGCCCGGACAGTGACGGGGGACGGAGGTTTTGACGGCGACCGGGCCCGCCGCCTAGGCTCAGGCCCATCTCCCGCCACCGGCGGGCATTCTTGCGTGCCCTCGCCCCACCGGTCCGTTCCGGTCCGCATGCCAGGTGAGATCCGCTCGTGATGGTGCCGCCCGGGTCGGTGGGGGATAACCTGACCACCCTGCAGTCCCGACGGCGCAGTCCCGACGGATGTGGGCGCGCACCAAGCACCGGGAGACCGACTGTCGTGACCAAGGGCAAGCGTACGTTCCAGCCGAACAACCGCCGCCGCGCGAGGACCCACGGGTTCCGCTTGCGCATGCGCACCCGCGCCGGGCGGGCCATCATCGCGGCCCGGCGCCGCAAGGGTCGCACTGAGCTGTCGGCCTGACCCGCCTCCCTGCGGACATCTGACGTTGCTACCCGCTGCTTCCCGACTGACCCGTCGCGACGAGTTCGCCACGGCAGTGCAGCAGGGGCGGCGGGCGGCCTGCGGTTCTGTCGTCGTGCACCTGGCCGCTGCCGGTACTGGCGGTGCCGTCGACCTACCGCCGCGAGTCGGCTTTGTGGTCGGTCGCACGGTCGGTGGTTCGGTGGTCCGGCACCGGGTGCAGCGCCGGTTGCGGCATCTGATGCGCTGGCGGTTGGCGAGGATGCCTGCCGGAGCCGTCGTCGTGGTGCGGGCATTGCCGGCATCAGCTCGGGCGGATAGCGCTGCACTCGGCGCTGACCTTGATGCAGCGCTGCGGCGGCTGGGGGTTCCCGGTGCAAGGCCGTCGGCTCGGGGGTCGTCTGCTCGGGGGTTGTCTGCTGGGGCGCACGGCGGTACCCCGACCACAGCGAGCTCGGGCGGTCGGCGATGACGATGGCGCCCTCCGGGACAGAGCGGTCCGCTCCGGTGGTTCGGACACTGGTGGCGCCCCTGCGGTTCTACCGCCGGTGGATCTCACCGGCCTTGCCTCCCAGCTGCCGGTTCTCGCCCAGCTGCAGCGCGTACGCGATCGAGGCACTGACCACGCACGGGGTAGTACGTGGATTGTGGTTGACCGCGCGACGCGTGCTTCGCTGCGGACCCTGGCACCCTGGAGGGGTGGACCCGGTTCCCCCCGCGAGATCACCCCGCTCCCCCGCCGAGAGTGAGTTGCAGTGCTGAACTTCATCTACTACCCGGTGTCGGCCATCTTGTGGTTCTGGCACAAGGCGTTCGGTTACCTGCTGGGTCCGGATAACGGGTTCGCGTGGGCGCTCGCGGTGGTGTTCCTGGTCTTCACGCTCCGTGCGGTGCTGTTCAAACCATTCGTCAGCCAGGTCCGCTCGATGCGCAAGATGCAGGAGTTCGCACCTGAGATCCAGAAGCTGAAGAAGAAATACGGCGACGACAAGCAAAAGATGGCCGCCGAGATGCAGAAACTGCAGTCCGAGCACGGGGTCAATCCGCTGGGTGGCTGCCTGCCGGTGCTGTTGCAGGTCCCGGTGTTCATCGGCCTGTTCCACGTATTGCGCTCGTTCAACCGGCCGTTCCTCAGCGCCGACCAGAACCGCCTGATCGGTAACTACGTGTTCAGCGCGGTCGACGTCCGTTCCTTCCTCGACGCCCACCTGTTCGGGGTGCCGCTGTCGGCCTTCATCACCGAGCCGGCAGAGTTGCTGGCCCGCTACGGTGACATCTCCCGGTGGCAGATCGCTATCGTGGCCATACCACTGACCATCGTCGCCGGCATCCTCACGCATCTGACGGCCAAGCACTCGGTGGCACGGCAGAATCCGGCTCAGGTGGCCGCCAACCCGCAGGCCGCCATCATGAACAAGCTCATGGTGTACCTGTTCCCCATCGGTGTGGTGGCCGGTGGCCCCTTCTTCCCGCTGGCGATCCTGCTCTACTGGTTGTCCAACAACCTGTGGACGCTGGGCCAGCAACGACTGGTCTACCAGTGGATCGACGCCGAGGATGCGGAGAAGAAGGAGACGGCGATTGCCCAGCGGCAGTCGCTCGCTCCGCGGCCCGGTCAGAAGCCGATCCGGCCGAAGCGAGACAGCGCCGCCTCCACCCCCGATGGTCCCCCGGGTGACGGGTCAGCAGGACCGGAGGCAGAGAAACTGGAGACCGAGCGCAGTTCTGGGACTACCTCCTCGAACGGAGCGGGCGCCGCGGGACCTGGATCGAGGGACGGTAGAGGGCCGGCGGACGGCGCAGCCAACGGTCAACAGCCGGCGCATGCGGAGGACTCCGCCCCACCTGGCATGATCCAGCAACGCCCGCGACCGCGGAAAAAGACGAATCGGAAGCGCCGCTGAGAGCGCGATCGCCCGGAGAGGAGACAGTTGTGGCGGAGACGCTGGCGACTGACGCAGCGGTGCCCGAGATGGATTCGCCGGCTCAATCCGCTGACGCGGCAGAGAGGGCCGACGCGGTGGAGCCGGCGAGCGAAGACCTTCTGGTTCAAGAAGGCGACGTGGCCGGTGACTACCTCGAACGGCTGCTCGACCTGGTGGATTACGACGGGGACATCGATCTCGATGTCGAGGCCGGGCGCGCCATGGTGAGCGTCGATGGTGGTGCTGATCTAGCCAAGCTGGTGGGACCGCGCGGCGCGGTCCTCGAGGCGCTTCAGGAGCTCACCCGGCTCGCGGTGCAACAGCAGACGGGTTCTCGCAGCCGGCTGATGCTGGATATCGCCCAGTGGCGGGCAGCGCGGCGCAACGACCTCAGCGAGTTGGGCCGATCGACCGCGGAACGGGTACTCGGGGGTGGCGAGCCGATCCGGCTCCAACCCATGACCCCCTTCGAGCGGAAGATCGTCCATGACGCGGTGGCTGCAATAGACGGTGTGCACAGCGAGAGCGACGGCGAGGAGCCGCAGCGGTGCGTCATGGTGTTCCCTTCAGCCTGACTGACCCGCCCGGCGATCCCCGCTTTGCTCGACCTGCCCGTCGATGATGGAGGGCCGCGGTGACCGAGGGCGGGCGATTCCAACCGAAGTTTCACGTGAAACAACCAGCGGTTGGCCGACCGGACCAGCCGGACGGCGCTGATGCCCGTTCCATCGCTCACGAGGTGTTCGGTGCGCGTTACCCTCTCGCCGAGCGCTACGCTGCAGCGCTCGCCGGATCGGGGGTTGAGCGGGGCCTGATCGGTCCTCGGGAAACGGACCGGTTATGGGAGCGCCACCTGCTCAACTCCGCAGTGCTCGGCGAGCTGGTTCCGGCGTGCTGCCGGGTGCTCGACATTGGATCCGGCGCGGGGCTTCCCGGTATACCACTGGCGATCGCCCGGCCGGATCTGACGATCGTCCTGCTGGAGCCGATGGCCCGGCGGGTGACCTGGTTGCATGAGGTGATCGCTGACCTCGGCCTCGAGGTCCGGGTGTTCCGCGGTCGCGCCGAGGATCCTCGGGTACGCGCAGAGCTCGGCGGCAATGACGTCGTCACGGCTCGGGCGGTTGCGCCGTTGGGCAGGTTGGCGGCGTGGAGCCTGCCGCTGGTGGCACCGGGCGGTCGCTTGCTCGCCGTCAAAGGTGTCAGCGCTGACCAGGAGGTGGCTCGGGATGTCGACGAGGTGACTGCGGCCGGAGGGGCGACGATGGAGATCGTGCAGTGCGGTGCCACCATTGTGCGGCCTCCGACGACGGTCATCGTGGTGTCTCGCCCGTCGCTGCAGGTCAGCAGGCCAGGGATGGCGCGAAGGAGGAAGGATCGGTGAGGGTGACCCCCCCGAAGTGGCCCGACAGTGCGGTAGCGATCGACGACGCCGTGAAAGGTGATTCCGCTGTTTCACGTGAAACAGCGGCGCAGAACACCGCGGTGGATGGATCTCATCCGAGGCATGCCCTGACCCGTGCGTCGCGGCCAACCGCGCAGAGTGGAGTCCATCAGGTGTCTGGCCTCCCCGGTCCCGCGGCAACGCCTACCGATGTCTCCGTAGCCGACGGGAGTTCTGCGGGTTCCGCATCAGCGGTGGAGTCCGGGTGGACGCCGATCGCCGAGGAGGCAGAGCGCGCTACCCGGGTGAAGCACCCCACGGGTCGGTTGCCGTCCCCGGCTCGGCGCCGGGTGCTCGCGGTCGCCAATCAGAAAGGCGGCGTCGGCAAGACCACCAGCACGGTCAATCTTGCCGCGGGGCTGGCGATGCAGGGTCTGCGCACGCTCGTGATCGACCTGGATCCGCAGGGAAACGCGTCCACCGCGCTGGGAATCGAGCACCGCGCCGGCACCCAGTCGGTGTACGAGGTGCTGCTGGGGGAACTTGCGATTGCGGACGCGGTGGCAGTGAGCCCGCAGTCGCCGAACCTGCTGTGCGTCCCGGCCACCATCGACCTCGCCGGTTCCGAGATCGAGCTGGTGTCGATGGTGGCCCGGGAATCACGCCTGCACAGAGCGCTGTCCGATGAGGCACTCGAGGCGTTGGGCGTGGATTACGTCTTCATCGACTGCCCACCCTCGCTAGGACTGCTCACGGTGAACGCGCTGGTCGCCGCGCCTGAGGTGCTGATTCCGATCCAGTGCGAGTACTACGCGTTGGAAGGGCTCGGGCAGCTGCTTCGCAACATCGAACTGGTGCAGGCGCACCTCAATCCCACGTTGACGGTGTCCACGATCCTGCTCACGATGTACGACGGCCGCACGAAGCTGGCCGACCAGGTCACCAGCGAGGTCCGCAACCACTTCGGCGACCACGTGCTGCGGACCGTGATCCCGCGCAGCGTGAAGGTTTCGGAGGCGCCGGGGTTCGGGCAGACCGTGCTGGTGTACGACCCGGGTTCCCGCGGGGCACTCAGTTACCTCGACGCGGCGCGGGAGATAGCGCTGGATCGACGTTTTCAGGATCCTGTCAACGTCAAGCCGGGTTATCCGGACGGTAGCCACCCAGGTAGCCGAGAGGTGTCCAGCTGATGACCCCTGCCAGCGCGCCCCCACGCACGCCGCATCCCGCATCGGCCCTGCCTGGGGGGCAACGCAAGGGCGGGCTCGGACGCGGCCTCGCCGCATTGATCCCCACCGGACCGGTCGATGCGGCGGTGAGTGAACCGGCGTCCCAGCAGCCTCCAGGCTCTATGCCGGAGATCTCGCCTGATCCGATAGCCGGAGTGGCCTATCTCGAGGTGCCGATTGCGGCGATCGTGCCGAACCCCCGGCAGCCGCGGCAGGTCTTCGATGACGACTCCCTGGCCGAACTGACGCACTCGATCCGGGAATTCGGGCTGCTCCAACCCATCGTGGTCCGCCCACTGCCGGCCGAGCCGGCGATCCAACGGCAGCCGGCCGAGCATCCGGTCCGCTACGAGCTGATCATGGGTGAACGGCGGTGGCGCGCGGCGCAGCAGGCCGGCCTGGACCGGATACCGGCGATCGTGCGCAGCACCGGCGACGACGCGATGCTCCGGGACGCGTTGCTGGAGAACATCCACCGGGTTCAGCTCAACCCGCTGGAGGAGGCGGCTGCCTACCAGCAACTGCTGGACGACTTCGGTGTGACACACGATCAACTGGCCGCCCGGATCGGGCGCAGCCGGCCGGTGATCACCAATACCATCCGGCTGCTCAAGCTGCCCGTCGCGGTGCAACGGCGGGTCGCGGTGGGGGTGCTCTCCGCGGGCCATGCCCGAGCGCTGTTGAGCCTGGATGAGCCACTGGCTCAGGAGGATCTGGCGGTGCGGATCGTCGCCGAGGGGCTCTCGGTTCGAGCCACCGAGGAAGCGGTCACGCTCAGCCGCAGCGAGCCGGCCAAGGCCGCTCCCAAGGCAGCGCCGCCGCGCACGATGCGAGCACCCGGAGTGCAGCAGCTTGCCGAGACCCTCTCCGACGCCTTCGACACCCGGGTCAAGGTGGAGCTGGGCCGCCGCAAGGGCCGCATCGTGGTCGAGTTCGGCTCGGTCGACGACCTCGAACGCATCGCCACCCTCATGACCCCCCACTAACACCTCCCCCACCCCGACATGGAGACATATCGGGGTTATCAGGGGGTCCGCGACCCCGATATGTCTCCATGTCGGGGGGAGGGGGGGAAGGGGGTGGAGCTGCGGGCGAGGGCTCGGTCGATGAGGGTGGCGTAGACGGTGCCCAGGTCGGTGCCGTCGGACTCGATCGCCATCGGGAGCAGGGATGTCTCGGTGAGGCCCGGTGCGACGTTGACCTCCAGGAAGTGCGCGATGCCGTCAGAGGTCACTACCGCGTCGGTGCGGGACACATCACGCAGTCCGAGTAACCGGTGCGCGCTCAGCGCGAGGTCGGCGACCGCGCCGGCGGCTTCGGCGGTGAGCCGGGCCGGGGCGTGGAAGGTGGCCAGCCCGGCGGTGTAGCGGGCGGCGTAGTCGTAGAAGCCGGAGGTGGCCTCGATCTCCACCGCCGGTAGTGCCCGCGGTCCGTCCGGCCCGTCGAGCACGGTGACGGCCACCTCGACACCTTCGACGAACCGCTCAGCGAGCACTGTGTCCCCGTAAGCCAGGCAGCCCACGATGGCGCCGGGTAGCTCGCTCGCCTCGCGCACCACGTGCAACCCCAACGCCGAGCCGCCCTGCGGGGGCTTGAGGATCAGCGGCAGGCCGAGCCGGGCGATGAGGGCGTCCAGCACGTCGTGAGCCCCGAGGTCACGGAAGGTGACATGCGGTAGCGCGATCCATTCCGGGGTGGCCAACCCGGCGCGGGCCAGCTCGGCCTTGGCGGTGGGCTTGTCCCAGGCGCGACGGCAGGCCCGCGAGTCGGCGCCCACATACGGCACCTGCAACATCTCCAGCACCGATTGCACGGCACCGTTCTCCCCCACTCCACCGTGCAGCGCCACCACGACGGCGTCTGGCCGGCTGGTGGTGAGTCGGCCGATCAGCCTGGCGTCGGCGTCCCACTCCTCGACGTGCAGGCCGGAGTCCCGCAATGCGCTGGAGAGCCTGCGCCCGGAGCGCAGCGACACGTCCCGCTCATGCGAGAGCCCCCCGGCCAACACAGCGACGGCGCGATCGGCCACCAGCCACTCCTCTAGGCGATATCCGGAGCTGGGGACTGCGGTCCGTGCATCGTACGTGAGCGCACGTTACCGAATGTCCGCTGCAATTCGAGTTCGCCGTCCAGCACCGTGGCCAGCCGGCGCACACCTTCGGTGATCCGCTCGGGAGTCGGGTCGCAGAACGACAGCCGCATCTGGCGCCCACCGAGTCCGTCGGCGTAGAAGGCGGTGCCGGGCACGTACGCCACCCGCTGGGTCACCGCCCGGGGAAGCATCGACTTCGTGTCCAGGCCCTCCGGGACGGTCAGCCAGACGTAGAACCCTCCCGCCGGGTAGGTCCAGCTGCATCCGGGCGGCAGGTAATGCGCGAGCGCGGCCAGCATCGCGTCGCGGCGTTCCCGGTAGACCTCCCGGTAGGTCTTGATCTGCCCCTTCCAGTCATGCTGGCTGAGGTAACGCGCCACCACGAACTGGGTGAACACCGGTGGGCACAGCGTCGCCGACTCCAAGGCCAGCACCAGTTTCTCCCGCACCGCGTGCGGGGCGAGCGCCCAGCCGACCCGCAGTCCCGGAGCGAAGATCTTGGAAAACGAGCCCAGGTAGACCACGTTGTCCGGGTCGGTGGCGCGCATCGCCGGGTTGATCTGGCCGTCGAAGCCCAACAGCCCGTAGGGGTTGTCCTCGACGACCAGGACCTGGTGCTCGGCGCAGAGTCGCAGTACCTCGCTCCGGCGGTCCATGTTCAGGGTGACACCGGCCGGGTTGTGGAAGTTCGGGACGGTGTACAGGAACTTGGGCGTGCGGCCCTGATCCCGTAGGGATCGCAGCGCGGCTCCCAGCTCGGCCGGGATGAGCCCGTCGCCGTCCATCGGAACCTGGACGACCTGCGCCTGGTAGGAGGCGAACGTCGTCAGCGCTCCGACGTAGGACGGGGCCTCGGCGAGCACGATGTCCCCCGGGTCGCAGAAGATCCGGGTGACCATGTCCAGCGCCATCTGCGACCCGACGGTCACCGTGACGTCGTCCGCGTGCGCCCGGATGCCTTCGAGCGCCATCACCTCGCAGATCTGCCCGCGGAGTTCCGCGGTGCCCTGCGCCGAGCCGTACTGCAGCGCCGTCATCCCTTCGGCGGTGACCATCTGGGCGAGCTCACCAGCCAGCGCATCCAGCGGCAACGCCGGTAGGTAGGGCATACCGCCGGCCAGGGAGACCACCTCAGGGCGGCTGGCCACCGCGAACAGCGCGCGGATCTCGGATGCGGTCATGCCCGCGGTGCGCTGCGCGTAGCGGTACAGGTGCGGGTCGAGGTCACGCTGCGTGGGGTGCTTGCGGCCGGACTGATCGGGAGTTGCGCTTGGGGTCATCTGGAGCCTTTGCTGCGGTTCACGTCCCTGGCAGTGTAGAGGTCAGTCGCGCGGTGGCTTGCCGGCTTCAACTCTGTGTTGCCAACGGCATATGCTGCGTGCGGTGGCAGGCGCCTGAACCTGGGGCGCTCTGTGGTGGGCGCCGGTGACGGCCGATCGGCATAGCTGGTATGAGGTCAGGGAGGCCCGGTGTCGCGTCGAGTGGTCGGCGTCACTCTGGACAGCCTCGACCTGCTTCCGAAGAAGTGCCGCCAGTGTGTTTTCTGGGAGCTCGCTCCGCATATCCGGGACCAGGCCGAGGATTTCGGTCAGACCGAGTTGGAGAAGGAGTCCTGGGTCTCCGGTGTGCTGCTGGAGTGGGGCTCCTGCGGGCGGATCGTGATGTCCGGAGACGTACCTGCAGGTTACGTGCTGTACGCCCCACCGGCCGCAGTGCCGCGGTCCTCGGCCTTCCCCACCTCACCCGTCAGCGCGGACGCCGTGCTGCTCACGGCGCTGAAGGTGCTGCCGGAGTTCGGTGGTGGCGGCCTGGGCCGGATTCTGGTGCAGGCGGTGGCCAAGGACCTCACCCGGCGCGGAGTCAAAGCCATCGAGGCCTTCGGCGATGCCCGGCCCACCCCGGATTCCAGCTGCGTGGTGCCAGCGGAGTTCCTCCAGCAGGTCGGCTTCAAGACAGTGCATGCCCATCCGCACTGGCCCCGGCTGCGTTTGGAACTGCGCACCGCGCTGACCTGGAAGGAGGATGTCGAGGCGGCTCTGGAACGGTTGCTGGGGTCGGTCACGATCGGCGTGGTGCAACCGGCTACCTAGGAGGCGCACCCGTTCAGCTCGCTGCGCAGCAGGTCCGCGAAGGTGAACGTGCCGGTCGGTTGGTCGTTCTCGCCCAACAGGTAGAGCCGTTTGACGGCGGCCAGCACCCCTTCGGCGACCACGTCGGAGAATTCCGGGTCCAGCAGCCTGCGGCGATCCGCGGGGTTGGTGAGGTAGCCCAGCTCGATGCGGACTGCGGGCATCCGCGTCATCCGCAGCAGCTCCCAGGTTCTGGGGTGGCTGCCACAGTCGAGCATCCCGGTGCGGGCGGTCAGCTCCCGTTGGATGAACTCAGCCAGCGCCTCGCCCACCGTGGAACTGGTTCCGTTCCCGTTCCCGAAATGGAACGTCGCCAGGCCATGCGCCAACGTGGTGTGATGGCTGTCAGTGTGCAGGGAGAGCACCAGGTCAGCGGCGGCGTCATTGGCGAGGGCCGCCCGTTCGGCCTCGGTGGGACTGGTGTCGGGGCCACGGGAGAGCAGCGTCTCCATCCCGGTGGCGACCATCCGTTCCGTCAGCCGCTGCGCCAGCTCCCACATCAGCTGCGCCTCGCTGGCCCCCTCGACCACGGTGCCCTGTTCGGACCCCCCGTGGCAGGGATCGATGATGATCCGCTTGCCACGTAACGCCGGACCGGCCCGCCGGACTCGTTCCTGCTCGCGGAGCAGTACCGGCCGACCACCGCGGACCTTGGGCTGTAGCTGGCGCAAGGCCCGTAACGTCGCCGGACCGCACACCCCGTCCACCAGCAGGCCGTAGTCTCGCTGGAAGCTGCGCAGCGCGCTCTCGGTCTGGCGCCCGAAGACACCGTCCGCGCGGTCGGCGTCATAACCGAGCTCGAGTAGCCGTTCCTGCAGGGCAGCCACATCGTCGCCGCGCATCGGGCGGGGGCGGGTGTGGCTGAGTATCCGGCAGCCGAGTTCCAGCCGTGCGTCGCACAGCGCCTGGTAGGTGGCCAGCCCGACGACACCGTCGGTGATCAGCCCACGCCGCTGCTGGAACGCGCGGACGGCATGCTCCACGGTGAGATCGAAGCTGTCTGCTGACTCCTGGCTCGACAGCGGGGCCAGCAAACCCTGCGTGGTCAGCATCGCTCGCAGCGCTGTCACCGCCGATCCGGTGTCGCCGCGGCGCAGCAGCTGCATTCAGCCTCACTTCGAATCGGCGCCGCGCTCCCGAGGGAGCGTCGAGCGCGTCTTATTGCTACATGTTCCGGTATCGGGGGGGTGCCTGCCAGTCCGGCCGCAATCGCAACCGATCCTGCCTCCCCGCCGTCCAGGACGCGTTCTGAGGGTAACGGTTGCCTGCGGAGCGCGAAGCTCGGCCGTCACCGGCCGCCGGCCGGCGGTCGGCGACGTGCCGCGTTGCTCGTGGTCCCCGGTTCCTCGCTTGCCGGCTGTGATCAGTCCAGGAAGTCCGCCAGATCCTCCAGCAGTGCGGCCTTGGGCTTGGCGCCGACGATCTGCTTGACCGGCTCGCCGCCCGAGAACACGATCATGGTGGGGATCGACATCACCTGGTAGTTCCGCGCGGTGTCGGGGTTGGCGTCGATGTCCATCTTGGCGACGACGAGTTCACCGTGCTCCGAAGCGATCTCCTCGAGCACCGGGGCCACCTGCTTGCACGGGCCGCACCAGGTTGCCCAGAAGTCCACCAGTACCGGCTTGTCGCTGCCCAGCACCTTCTCGGCGAACGACTCGTCGGTCACGGTCACGGTCGACTTGTCTGCCATGTCATCTCCTGTGTGCGGGGTTATCCGAAGTGATCTTTGTTGATCAGGGTGTGGGGCCGTAGCCGCCACCGACGAACCCGGTAGCCACCTGGGCTCGCGGGTCTGCGGCGTGCTCGGCGAGCCAGCGCTCGGCGTCGATCGCGGCTGAGCATCCGGTGCCTGCAGCGGTGACGGCCTGCCGGTAGGTGTGGTCGACCAGGTCTCCGGCCGCGAACACACCGTCCACGCTGGTCGCGGTGCTCGGTGCGTTCACCAGCACGTATCCGGCCTCATCGGTCTCCAGCTGCCCGCGGACCAGCTCGCTGCGCGGGTCATGTCCGATCGCGACGAACATCCCTGTGACGTCCAGCGTGGATCCGTCGGACAGGGCCAAGCCGTTGACCCCACCCTCGCCGAGCACTTTCTCGATCGTCACTCCGGTGCGCCAGCGGATCTTCTCGTTGTCCCGGGCGCGCTGCAGCATGATCCTGCTGGCGCGGAACTCATCGCGCCGGTGCACCACCGTTACCGACTGAGCGAACTTGGTGAGGAACGTGGCCTCCTCCATCGCGGAGTCCCCACCGCCGACCACGGCGATGTCCTGGTCGCGGAAGAAGAAGCCATCACACGTGGCACACGAGCTCACCCCGCGGCCGAGTAGCTCCTGCTCACCGGGGACCTCCAGATATCGCGGCTGCGCGCCCATCGCCAGGATCACCGACCGGGCGAGGTAGGTGTCCCCGTGCACCGACACCCGCTTGACCTCGCCGGCCAGCTCGACCTCGGTGACATCCTTGGGCTGCAGTTCCGCTCCGAAGCGCTCCGCCTGAGCCCGGAATTGCTCCATCAGATCGGGACCCATGATCCCGTCCCGGAAGCCTGGGTAGTTCTCCACCTCGGTCGTGGTCATCAAGGCGCCGCCGTACTGGCTCCCCTCGAAGACCAGCGGCTCGAGCTGTGCGCGCGCGGTGTACACCGCCGCTGTGTACCCAGCTGGACCCGAGCCGATGATGATGACGTCCCGGATCTGATCGCTCACGTTCGCCACAACACGATCCTACGTACCGATGTTCCCGCCCTGGTTGGCCGCTCTTCACGAGCGCCCAACCAGGGCCGTTGATGCTCCCAACGGCCACCAACTCGCGAGCAGGGTCCAGACCATCCGCTCTCGTGAACACCGGAGCGGGGTTGGTCGATCTGATCCGGCGCCCTGGCGAGGGAGTCAACGACGAATTTCGGCGGCTGTCAGGACTGCGATGAAAAAGACGCTACCTGGGCCAAGGCGGTAAGAAGAAGAAAAAGGATCATGGCGGCGAGCAAGGTTGGTAGTCGTTGACGGTGCCGCCGGCCAGGGTTGGCGGCACTTGAAGAGCTATCGTCAGGCGGAGCGCTGCTGCACGTCGAGTTCACTGATCTTGGATAGGTGGTGATTCTCGCTGCCACCGAGCGTGGTGATCCACACCAGCAGGTACTGCGTCGGTCGATCCGCGCGGAGCGGGATCTGGGTGTTCCCGTCGCCGAGGGTTGCGGTGCCGATCAAAGCGGTCTGATCCAGATCCTGGTTCGGGGAGGTCGCGGAGCGGATCTCGACGACCGTGCCCGGGCTCAATGAGTCCAGGGTGACCGCAGTCGCCGCGACGGGGTGCTCGAAGCGCAACATCACTCCGAGACCCTTCTTGTAGGCCGGGAACTGCTGGAAATAGGAGTCGGTGGACCACCAGGTCTTCGGATTGCCGTCCAGTAGTTTGCCGACGTCCTTCTGGTGGTCCGGGCTGCCCTTCCCGGAGGGGTCGTAGACCGACAGGGACTTGACCTGGACCGGCGCGGAAGTCACTGGTGGCGGCGGCGCAGCTGCCTTGCCGGGGGGTTCGTTACCCGCGACGACCAGCGGCGGTCCCCCGGTGTCGGCGAACACCGAGACGACCTGCATACCGGCGTAGCCGAGGATCAGCAGTGTTGCGAGCCCCAGCACGGCCATCGAGACGCTGAACTTGATCCGGCGCCGCCGCTGGGCTTGCCGCCGATCGATCGGGCGGGCGCGCTCACCGCGACCGTCACGGCCACGGCCTCCCGGTGCGAACAGGTCCTCAGCGGTGGCGGCGTTGAGCTCGAGCACCTGCTGCACGGCAGCTCCCGTGCGCACGGCACCCCCGGTCCCCGGGCCGCCGATGCAGCGCAGCGCCAGGGTGGACAGCTCCACCGGCACCTCGGGCCGCAGGGTGCTGGGGCTCACCGGCAGTCCATCAGCGCCGATCGGTGCCGGCGGCAGGGTGCGTGGCCCGTCGGGCAGCGGCCAGCATCCGGTGAGCAGCAGGTAGAGCATCGCGCCGAGACCACGGATGTCGTCCTGGGGGCCGGTGGTGGGGGGCGGGCCGGGAAAGGCGAGCCGGGCCCGCCGATCCGGGGTCATCCGGATCCGATCCGGGTGGTCACAACCGAGGATCAAACCCGCGTTGTGCGCTGCATCCACCGCGCCCGCCAGCGGGGAGAGCACGCTGGCCGCTACCGGCGGCGGCAGCGGCCCCCCATCCAGGAGCTCGACCAGGGCGCAGCCCTGCGTCCACTCGGCGACCACGACCGCGATGGTGGCACCCTGCTCGCGTTCCGGTTCCAGCACATCGAGCACCCGAACCGCGCCCGCGGTCTCCAAACGTGCCGCGCGAAACGCCCGCGCGGTCGCGGAACGGATCAGCGCGATGGTGGTGGGGTCGTTGGGCGCGGCGATGAACAGGGTCAGGGCGACGTCCCGGTCGAGCATCAGATCCCGACCTCGCCACAGCCGGATGGCGTAGCGGTCGTCCCGGCCGAACTCGGACATCAAGCGATACCGGCCCTGCCCAAGGACACAACCCGGAGTCGGCCACCCGGGGCGGGCCCGGTGCGGCCCTGCCCCCACCGACTCGCTCACCGTGATGTCACTCTCCCTGCCTTCTCGCAGACGATTGTCCAGCCTAGCCCGAGTTTCCGACGATCTTGCTGTCTGGGGGTTGATCGTCCGGCTGGCTGATGAATTTTCCCTGATGACACGCGGTGCCGGTGCTTGATTGGGTGGACCAACGAGCGTATGACCTAATGTGTGTCCAGTTTGTAT
>DASYAZ010000165.1:0-6371 GCA_036501085.1 Pseudonocardiaceae bacterium
CCGCGTAACCTGTCCACCTGATAGGTGTCCTCTCAACCCGGATGATTGTGGCGTGGTAACCGCCATCATCCCAAGTCAGAGGACACCTATCGTCATCCACGCAACCGTGTCGCGCCCCTAACTCGCGGATTCGGGTCAGAGCGTGTCACGCCAGGTCGCGGTACGGATGCGGCGGCAAGTGCTGTTCACCCGGCCGAATCCCCCGAAGGTGTGGGCAATCATCGACGAGTCCGTCCTGCACCGGCCGATCGGTGGGGCACGAGTGATGGAGGCGCAGCTCGGGCACCTGCTCGATCTCACCAAGCGGCCGCACGTCACCGTGCAGGTGCTGCCGTATCAGTTCAGCGGGTATGCCGCCGAGGGCTCGTTCACCACGCTGCGATTCGCTGAGTCCGAGCTCCCGGACGTGGTGTACCTCGAACATCTCAGCGGCGCGCTCTACCTGGACAAGCGATTCGATACCGAGTTGTACGGCCGGGTCTTCGACCGGCTCACGGTGGATGCCCACACTCCTGACAACACACGCCAGTTGCTCGCCAAGGCTCGCGCCGAGATCTGATCGGTGCCGGTTTCTGCACTGCGCCCTGAGCTGCGGCGCTAGTCGCACGCCATCACTCCGCACTCTCTCCGCGCGCGTCGGCTGCCCGATTCGCGCACATGCACGTGCATTGACGTCTGCATCGGCACGCGATACCTTCACCCAGTGCACGTGCAGGTGCACTGAATCGAGGGGAGGGTGGCTCTATGTCTCAACCAGCTCGCAATGGCATCCCGGCCGCGAGTCTTACTGGTGTGACGTGGCGCAAGAGTAGTCGCAGCGGTCAGCTAGGAAACTGCGTCGAGGCTGCCGCGCTGAGTACTGGTGAGATTGCCATGCGCAATTCTCGTGATCCGGGTGGCCCGGCGCTCATTTTCACTCGCGATGAAATGGTTGCTTTCTTGGCTGGCGCCAAGGATGGCGAATTCGACGACGTCGTCTGAGACTTTGCAATTCTCGGTTGAATACGCCACTGGCGCTGTGATGCATGCTGTCGTGCACTCAAGGCGATCGGCGTGTCCGCACTGCGCGCTGAGGGTGGTGTGGTGATGGACGCGAACCGGCTGGGGGGGCTTGGTGCCGGTTTGGCGATGGTGGCTGACCAGCCTATAAGGCTGGTCAGCCACCGAACTACTCTCTACGGCCAGCCTGTTCGCATGGTGCATCTGGTCCCGGCGAACGAGGAGCGCGTGGCAGGTGCCGTCGGTGCGTTGTGCGGAGCCTTGTTGAGCGCTGCGGACAGCGAGACCGGCCACGTGGACCAGGGCGTTCCGTGTACTCCGTGCGTCATGAACCAGGTGCGCATCACCACCCCGGTCCCGGACTCATCCGGTGACGGCGCGGGCGGTACCGATTCTCCGGGGGCTTCTTACGAGAGCTGGGGTTGGCCGGTGACCCAGCACCGGGATCAGCTACGGCTGAACCTGGATCGTGACGCCTCGGCTATTGCGATCCCCATTTCACTCAGCGCCGCGGTGATCCAGATCCTCACGGAGCGGCATTGCGCCCCGGCAGTGCTCGCCAATCCCTCCACCGCCGATCATCACGTTGTGCTCGTCGGGGAGGGATTCGGCGCCGCGCTGCCCTGGCCGGCTGGGGTGCACCAGGTCGCCGGCGCCGTGTCGCTGCCACCGAGCACGACTGCTCGGGGACCGATCACTTGGGTGCAGCGTCCGGCCAAGGATTCGTTGCGGCTCTCCCGGGAGATCGATGTCTTCGGAGCGCTGCGCACCGTGCTCAGCTAGCGCCTATTGACGGGGCGCCGTGAACTCTGCACCGACATACACATGGCCTGGTCACGTCGATGGCGCCGAGTTCACCGCAATGAGCAACAGCCTCCGACCTGTCGCTCAGCGCACACTGCCGGGTACTGCTGTGCTGCCTTAGCGTCGGTGTACATGCCGATGAACTTCATCCACCGGCGGTTGTGCCGGTCGGACAAGTGGATCTCCACAGTTGAGTCGCAGTTGCTGCCGTGGGCGTTGAGCGGTGTCGACCTGGGCACCGATGTCCTCGAGATCGGACCCGGCTACGGGGTGACCACCCGGCTGCTCGTGCACCGGGCGGCGCGGCTGACTGCGGTGGAAGTCGACCCCGATCTCGTCGCGGCGTTGGACACCGAGCTCGGTGAACGGGTGCGGGTGCTCCACGGCGACGGTGCGGAGCTGCCGTTGCCGGAGTGCTCGTTCGACGCCGTCGTCTGTTTCACGATGCTGCACCACATGCCCTCGGCCGGCGCGCAGGACCGGCTGTTCGCCCAGGTGGCACGTGTGCTGCGGCCCGGCGGCGTGTTCGCCCGATCGGACAGCCGGCTGAGCCTGCGTTTTCGGCTGCTGCACGTAGCCGACACCATGGTCGTGGTGGACCCGCTCACCTTGCCGCAGCGCCTGCAGGCCGCGGGGCTGGTCGATGCGGACGTTGCGCTGGCTCCCCGAGCGATCCGCTTCCGGGCGAGACGGCCATGCTGATCAGGGACGCAACGGGCGCGGACTGGGGGACGATCTGGCCGTTCTTCCAGCACATCGTGGCGGCCGGGGATACCTACTGCTACGACCGCGACATCACCGAGAACCAGGCCCGCGGCGTGTGGTTGCTGGAACCTCCGGGCCGGACCGTGGTGGCGACCGACCCCGACCACACCGTCCTGGGTAGCGCCAAGATGCATCCCAACCACGGCGGCCCCGCCGCGCACATCGCCACCGCGAGCTTCATGGTCGACCCCCGCCACACGGGACGGGGGGTGGGACGGGCTCTGGGCTGCCACGTCCTGGAATGGGCGTGCACCCAAGGCTACCGAGCCATCCAGTTCAACGCGGTAGTCGAGACCAATACCCGCGCAGTCGCATTGTGGCGTTCGCTGGGGTTCGCGGTGCTGGCCACCGTGCCCGAGGCCTTCCACCACCCGGTGCACGGCTATGTCGGGCTGCAGATCATGCACCGGCGCATCTGAGCACGTCCGGCGCGCTTCGCAAACTGTCGGTGCCGCCTTCTAGCGTGAGGATAGGCAGCGGATGGCTATGGTCGCCGGATGCCCGCAGATCCATTGACCCCGTTGCTGGACCTGCCCGGCGTCGCGGACGCCGTCACGGCCGCGCGCGAGGCAGTGGCCCGGGTGCACCGGCACCCGGCGAACCGGCACCGCTGGCCGGCTACGGCGGCGGAGGCCTCAGTACGTGCTGCCAGGGCCTCGGCGGCGCTCGACGGTGGAGGTACCGCCCTGCCCAGCGACGGGTCGGTGCACGACCCCGTTCTGGCCGGCGCGCTGCGGGTGGCGGAAGCGCTGGGGGGGCTGCTGGGAACCTGGCAGCGGGCGCCGTTGCAGGCGTTGGCCCGGTTGCACCTGCTGGCGGCGGCCGATCTCGTACCCGAGGTGCAGCTGGGCCGGCCGGATCCGTCCGCCGAGACCACCGCCCGGCTCGACGGTCTGGCTCAGCTGGTCGTCGGGGTTAGCCAGGTCCCGGCTCCGGTGCTGGTCGCGATCGTGCATGGCGAGCTGCTGGCGCTCGCTCCCTTCGCCCTCAGCAATGGTGTAGTGGCCAGAGCCGCGGCCCGGCTCACCGCCGTGTCCAGCGGTCTGGATCCCAAAGGATTAGTAGTGCCGGAGGTCGCTCATCTGCGCCACGAACGGGAATACCGCCTGGCAGCGGCCGAGTTCGCCCAAGGCGGTGGGATAGCCGTCGGCGGGTGGATCGTGCACTGTTGCACCGCGCTGACCGCCGGAGCCCGGGAGGCTGTTGCCATCGCCAAGTCAGTCACTGCGAGTGACCATTAGAAGCGATTGTGTGATGACGTGCCGGGTGATGACGCTGCCCGCTGAGGTCGTCGTTTGCCCTTGATGATGAGCGACAGTCCCCGGGCGCGACAGCGGTGCTGCTGGAAGTGTATGACACTCTTCCAGCAGCACCGCCGTCTGCACGGACTACCGGGGTACCAAGCGTGCAACTCGTGTCGTACCTGGTTGGGTCTCGGCGCCCGTATTCCGTGAGAATGCGGTACGCAAACCCTTGACGACAAGCCTCCCGCGGCGCGCTGCGCGTGGGCTGCCCGGCGTCCGTGCACGGAGCTCCAGTCGGGGTGGACGATACTTCTCTGCCGCACCGTCCCTGGCCGTCTAGTGGTCCGTGGCGTCATGTCTACTCCGTGACCTTGGGCGCAGCAAGAGGCCCGATCAGGCATATCCAATTCGCTACTTTCCGTACAAACTTTCCAGCGGGTATCGCCCATTAGATGTAAGCAAGAACCCGTTGGGTCGATCGAGCGAAGCGGTCTCGCATCAGCGTTGCCGCCGCCGTAGCCCATACCATGCCGCACCTGCGGCGGCCACCGCTCCCAGACCGACAGCTGCGGCGATCTGCGCACCGGACGGCGCCGGGATCCGGGTCCGCAGCGATACCGGGTTGGAGAAGGCGAGCACCGGCCAACCCCGTTGGGTTGCCTCCTTGCGCAACGCCCGGTCCGGGTTCACCGCTGTCGGGTGGCCGACTGCTTCCAGCAGCGGCAGATCCGTGATCGAGTCGGTGTAGGCGTGGCAGCGTTGCAGTTCGTAACCCTGCTCCTGGGCCAGCTGCTGGGCGGCGCGTGCCTTGTTCTCACCCGCGCAGTAGAACTCCACCTCGCCGGTGTACCGGCCGTCGTGGGTCACCATGCGGGTGGCCAGCGTGTGCGTCGCGCCGATCATCGTGGCGATCGGCTGCACGACTTCCGCTCCGGAGGCGGACACCACCACGATGTCCTCGTCCCGCTTGCGATGCGCGGCGATCAGCTCGGTCGCCTCGGCGTAGACCAGCGGATCCACCACATCGTGCAGGGTCTCCTCGACGATCGCGGTCACCTGGGCGATATCCCAGCCGGAGCACTGGGCGGTGATGTGTGCCCGCATCCGTTCCATCTGCTCAGCGTCCGCCCCTGCCAGCAGGTACATGAACTGGGCGTAGGTGCTCTTGAGAACGGCGCGCCGGTTGATCAGACCTTCCTGGAAGAACGCGCGGGAGAACACGAACGCACTGGATTTCGCGATGATGGTCTTGTCCAAGTCGAAGAAGGCCGCGACACCCGAGGAACCCGGCCTGAAAGAGCTCACGGCGGGCAGCATATGCGCCTCGGTATCTGCACCTGGGTGCCGCTGAGCCCCGAGAATGGGTAATTGTCCACAATCACCCCCGCTATCCACATGTTGACCATGGTGTGGTCGCTCCGCTGCGCCCGTTAGGTGAAGGTTGCCCCGATGCCCCGGGCAACGCGGGGCCGCGATCTGCGGGAGCAACAGTGGGTGCACAGGACTCGCGGCCGGCTATCCAGCGGCCGATGATCATGATGACGCCGGGTGCGCTGGCCGATGAGATCGCCCGGCTCGCGGCGGCAGCGGGATGTGAGCCGTACCGGATCACCGACCCCGGCATGGCGCGCGAGCAGTGGGATTCCGCGCCCCTGGTGCTGCTGGATATCAACACCGCCACGGCCGTCGCCCAAGCGGGACTCCCCCGCCGGGACGGGGTGGTGATCGTCTCCGCGGATGGTGATCCCGAGGCGTGGCGGTACGCGGTGGCGGTGGGAGCCCAGCAGGTGGCGGTGCTTCCGGAGGCAGAGGGATGGCTGGTGGGCGCGCTGGCCGATGCGGCGGAATCGCCGGCGGAGCCCGGGCGGGTGCTGGCCGTCCTCGGCGGGCGCGGCGGTGCCGGGGCATCGGTGCTCGCCGCCGCGGTTGCGGTGTCGGTGGTCGGATCGGGACGTCAGGCCATGCTTGTCGACTGCGATGCGCTGGGCGGTGGCCTGGATCTCGCCCTGGGGGCGGAGGAGATCGGCGGGCTGCGCTGGTCCGGGCTGGCCCTGGGCGGCGGGCGAGTACCCGCCGCGACCCTGCACGCAGCGCTCCCGGCGCCGCGGCTGGGCGGCCGGGGTGGGCTGACCGTGCTCTCCTGCGACCGGGATGGCCCCGGGCCGGACGGGATCGCAGTGCGCACCGTGTGTGGTGCCGGGCGCCGTGTCGGGAACGCGGTGATCTGCGACGTGCCCCGGCACCCCTGCGAGCCGGGTGAGGCGGCGTTGCAGGCCGCGGACCTGGCGGTGCTGGTGGTCCCGGCAGAGGTACGGGCTTGCGCGGCAGCCGCCACCGTGGCGGCGCGCGTGCTGCGCCATGGGGTGAGGCTGGGCCTGGTAGTGCGCGGACCTGCCCCCGGAGGGATCACGTCCCGGGACATCGGCCGGGCACTGGAGCTTCCGGTGCTCGCCTCGATGCGCCCGCAGCCGGGGTTGGCCGGCGCACTGGATCGCGGAGTGGTCCCGGGCCGGTCCCGGGGACCACTGGCCCGCGCTGCCCATCAGGTGCTGGCGGCGC
>DASYAZ010000166.1:0-2334 GCA_036501085.1 Pseudonocardiaceae bacterium
GTGTGGACGACAAATCCCAACTCGTGCCGCCGCGCCGCCGCGGCCGCTTCCCTCGGGGACAGCCGCATCACGATCGCGTCGAGCGCCGCATTGATCAACAAATCACCGCCGGAGACGGGCGTCGGGTCCACCGCGACCACCACTCCTGATGCATCGCGGCAGCTCATCACCAGACCCGCGCAGTTCGGACATCTCGCGGGCCGAGAGACGGGCGCGCGACCCGAGGCTCTGGCGTAACGCGCTGATGCGGGACTCGGGCGGTGATCGATCGTCGACATCTGTACAGGGATCCTCGAAGACTATTCGCACGGTGAGCAGTCGGTCACTGCCCACGGGTAGTCAATCCGGACGCGCCGGCAGGTGTCGAGATTTACGAACGGGTTGAAAAAATCTCCGCGAGCCCGCTGTGGTGGCGCCGCTGCGGTGGCGCCGCTGTCCGTGATCGCCGCTGTCCGTGATCAGGTGGACATGAGGGTCGTTCCGCCACCCCGCCAAGCACTGTCGATACCGGGGACATGTCGGACACGCCGTACCGGGCACATGTCGGACACCTGAGCGTGGTGGGCCGCTACTGGCGGTATGCCGCTGAAGGTGATGGACCTGGTGGAACAACGTCTCGCGGTGTTGCAGGAGCCGCTGTGGTCGGGTCGTTCGGTGCGGGAGGTGTGTCAGCGGCACTCGATCAGTCCGGACACTTTCTACGCCTGGAAGCGGGCTTATGAGGCTGGCGGGTTAGAGGGTTTGATGCCCAGGAGTCGGCGGCCGGACCGGTCGCCGGGTCAGATACCGGTCGGTGTTGAGGATGAGATCCTGCGGTTACGTAAGGAGCACGGCTGGGGGCCACGCAAGATCCGTGACGCCCTCGTGCGGGCGGCCGCCGAGTCGGCCGCGGAGTCGGGCGTCGGTGATCTGGGCGTCGGTGATCTGGGCGTCGGTGTGGTGCCGGCGATTTCGACGATCCAGCAGGCCCTGGCTCGCCGCGGGGTGCTGACGCCTCGGCGGGTCCGTCCACCCCGGCGGCCCGAGGGCACCCGGTTCGTCCGGTCGGCCAGCAACGAGTTGTGGCAGATCGACGGCACCCAGCGGCATCTGGGCGACGGCAGCCCGTACTGGGTCGTGGAGATCATCGATGACTACTCCCGCTACTGCCTGGGTGCCCTGGTCGGGCCGGGGTTGACCGGGCAGCTGGCCTGGACCGCGGTGCGCGGCGCGGTCGCCGCTCACGGGCTACCCGCCGAGTTGCTCTCCGACAACGGGCTGTGCTTCACCGGCCGGCTGCACGGACTGATCACCTCGTTCGAACGCCAGGTCGCCCAGGCCGGGATCCGGTTCGCCCACTCCCGACCCTTCCACCCCCAGACCTGCGGCAAGGTCGAACGCCTGCACGCCACCGCCGAGGACTACCTGACCCACCACCACACCCCACCCCACACCCTGGCCCAGGCTCAAACCCAGCACGACGCCTTCCGCGTGCACTACAACACCGTGCGCCCCCACCAATCACTCGATGGCGCCACCCCGGCCCAGCTCTACCGCCCCGGCACCGGCCAACTACTGCCCCTGATCGATCTGGCCCCCGCCGACCGCAACCCACCGGGCTGTCTACGCCGCAAGGTCAACCACTCAGGCCGACTCAACTACGCCCACCACACATTCCAGCTCGAGAACCGCTTCAGCGGGATCACCGTCGGAGTCAAACGCGACCACGCCAGACTCGAGGTCTACTACGGTCAGGCCCTGATCGAAACATTCATCGTGGGAGACCTACCCACACCAACCCGATAACCGTGTCCGGAATGTGCCCGGTACACACCGTCCGACATCTACCCGGTCACGACAGTCGCACGAGGCGCAGCGGAACAGCACTGATGTCCACCTGATCACCGAATCTTCCACGAAGAACCGCCTGACCTTCCAGGCGGTCCGTTTGCCGTTCGTGCGGTGCCGGCCACCCACATCGAACCGTTTGAGACTCGCATCACGCTCGGCCCGAGGGGCACGCTTGACCAGGTCGAAAGCCTGCGGCTCCCCCATCTGCGCGCTTCGGCACCTCCATCACCGAGCGACCGGGCCACTGTTCACGCCGACAGTGCGAGCCCCGAGCGGAGAAGCCATGAATTACCTGCTCCTCGCGATCCCCTCAGCGATCGAGACCCAACGGCTGATCGAAGACTTCACCGAGCACCCCGACGAAGCACTGCACACCCCGCACTGGGGAAACGCGGTGCACGTCTCGTTGATCACCGCGGTGACCGATCCGCCGGCGGTGCTGTCCGAGTCGGTGCTATCCGAGTCGATGCTGTCCGAGTCGATGCTGTCCAAGTCGATGGGCGC
>DASYAZ010000167.1:0-23301 GCA_036501085.1 Pseudonocardiaceae bacterium
TCGCACCTACCCAAGGGTAGTCAAAAAATACCGCGCGCACAGCCACCGCATCAAACGAACCACCGACCACGGCCAACTCCATAACAACCCAGCGAAGATTCACATCTTCAAGGTTCCGTGCCTAACTTAGCGGCATTGGCCCGTGCGCCCCCACCCGAGCAGGCTCATGCCCTACTCCGCCCATCCACATCCATGGCAATAGAGCCAGTTTTTGTCGCTGTCCGCTTTTACAACAACTCGTCTCATTGGAGAGGTCGATGATCCGAGACCGTATCGACGTACACGCGCACTATCTTGGTGGCACGATAGGCAGTCTGATCGACTCCGGGGTCAGACTGAGAGGCAACTACAAGATGCCCGTGCGGTGGACATCGGACGAGGCGCTCGCCCATATGGACCGCCTCGAGATCGCCGCGCAGGTTCTGTCCACTCCCTGGGGAGGGGTGGGGACCGCCGAGGACCCAGAATTCGCGACCCAGTTCTGCCGCAGCGTCAACCAGGAGTGCGCCGAGTTGATTGCGAAGTATCCCGACCGGTTCGGTGCGTTCACCTCGGTCCCACTGAACAATCCGGAGATGGCCCTGGCGGAGATTGCCTACGGGCTGGACGAGCTGGGCCTGGACGGCGTGGTACTCACCTCCAACAGCCTAGGTCGCTACTTCGGCCAGGCGTTCTACGAGCCGATCCTCGCCGACCTCAATCGGCGGCGCATCCCCGTGTTCGTGCACCCGATCGACAGCCCGCGCATCGACGAACTCAGCTTCGGCCGCCCCAGTTCGATCGTGGAATTTCCGTTCGATACCGCCCGCAACATCACGAATGCCATCTACAGCGGCGTGTTCCAGCGCTACCCGGAATTGAGGTTGATCCTCGCCCACTCCGGCGGCGCCCTGCCCACGCTCGGCTGGCGCATCGCTGAGCACACCACGATGGGCCGCGGCCCCGAGGGCGCTGACATCGACCCCGACCATGTCACCGAGGTCCTGCGCGGCCTGTACTACGACACCGCGCTCGCCGGGGCCCGCCACTCCCTGCTGCCCACTCTGCAAGTGACCAGCGCCAACCACATACTGTTCGGCACCGACTGGCCCGCTGCGGCTGAACCTACCGTCACGCACAACATCGACAACCTCACCGGTTTCGGGTTCACCGGCAACGAGTTGGCAGGCATCGAACGGGACAACGCGATCCGACTGTTCCCCCGTTTCGCATGAACACGACCAGGAATCGACCCTGCAGTGGGGCCGAAAAAGGCACCAAGTAGATAGCGCGGCCGCAAGCTGCGCTGGCGAGCGTCACAAGTCTCAGCCGCGTAACCGAGCCGGAACCTACACACCGAACAGTGAGGGTGAGGACCTGCTACTTGGTCACGTTTCCCGTGAGCAGGTTGCAGGCTGAGTGGGCGGGGGTTTCTCAGCGGTCGAAGAAGCCCTCGGGGTAGATGGCTTCGGGCTGGCCTTTCGTACTGTGCATGGTCCAGAGCAGGTCGGCGAGATGGACGGGGTCGGCAGTAGGCCACTCCGGGATAGGGGCACCGGCAGCCTTGGCTGCCTCCATCTCGGCGTGGAAGGCGCTGTTCTCGATGATTGCACCGATGTAGAGCTTGCCGACGTAGACGCCCTTCTGGGCCACCTCGGCGTGCAGGGACTGGAGGTAGTTGCGCTGGGCCGCCAGGGCGGGGCCGGGGCCGCTCATGTTCGGTGGGCCCTGCACGGCGCTGGCTCCCTGTGCGGTCAGGATGGCACCATGGCCCTGCTCGACCATATGGGGCAGGAACTCCTGCACGAGTGCGAGTAACGAGTAGACGGCGAGCGGCATGAAGTCCTGGACGTGCTGCGGGGTCAGGTCGGCCGCAGGGACGAACCCGCCGTCACCTCCGGCGGGGGCGTAGTAGAACGCGTCGAGGTTGCCGACCTTGGCGCGAATCTGCTCAGCCAGCGAGGTGACGGCATCGCTATCGGACAGGTCGGCGGTGATGACGTGTGCGGTCACCCCAGCGCTGGTCAGGTCCTTGGCCAGCACGTCGAGCGGCTCCTGCCGGCGAGCCACGAGGACAACGGCGTAGCCGTCTCGCGCGTAGCGGTGGGCGACGGCCTGGCCGAGGCCGGGGCCGGCTCCGAACACGGCGATGGACTTGGACACGGCGACAGCTCCTATAGTTAGACCATGAGGTCAGGTTGACCCTATAGTCAAGTTTACCCTACCGTCAAGTTAGTTCAGGCTGGACTCATGAGTCCGAGGGCACGCGCGACCAACAGCCCGGGCAGCGGGAACGCTGACCGCGCCACGGGCACGTCCCTACGAGCCGATGCCGCGCGCAACGTGGCTCAGATCCGAGCCGCAGCCCTGTCCGCGTTCCGAGGACGTGGGCTCAGCACTCCACTGGAGGAGATCGCCGCTGCCGCCGGGGTCAGCAAGGCCACCATCTACAACCACTTCGGCGGACGCCAGGGCCTCATCGACGCCGTCATCGAGGACCTCGTCGCCACCGAGATGTACGCGGCCATGGACAAGGCCCGGCGCGTGGAAGACCCATGGGAACGCATCGCCACCTACATCACCGACCGGCGCGAGCTGCAGTACCGCGAACCCGCCGCCATCGACGTGCTCCTCATGACCTACCCGGACTCCGAGCAACTCGTCGCGCTCGCCAAGGCAGCCACCGACATGAGCAACAGCCTGGTCCAGCAAGGCCACAACGCCGGAGTGCTTCGCCAGGACTTCACCGCCGCCGACCTCTACTACACCGACGTCGCCAACGGGCTCGCCCTCCGCGAAGGACCCAAACCCTCCCGCGAGGACTACGACCGACGCACCCGCTTCTTCCTCGACAGCCTGCGCCCACGCTGACGCATCTCGCCCGCGACCGAGGGGAAGACCTCGCCAGTTTCTGTGGCAACCCTTTGGGCGGGGCGGTCACATAGACGACCGGGGATGCGGTCGAGTTGGGGAACCGGCAGCAGAGGCGCCATCCCTCCCAAGTCGTCGTGGGCCGACGACCGGTCCTCGAGTTGGCTGACCTCGGTCAGAACCGCCACTGTTCGGCCTGCTTGCGGGCTTCGAACACGGGTACCGGATGACCTTCGCCAAGAGATTTACGGACACAGTTCATACCCCTGTGGGTGTGCCCATGTACCATTATCGGCGACCGCCCAGGCAGCGCGTACGGATCGTTCGATGCACTCCCCCACCACTGCGGATCTCGCCGCCCTAATGAGTGTCACAAGTTGGATTCGCGCGACCGAACCGGAAGCCGACACATCGAACGGTGGTGATCCATGCGCTGGCGCCGAGCTTCTTGCGAAGGCTGCTGACATGCGTGTCGATAGTGCGGCTGAATTCCACTCCTTCAGCGTTCCAGACCTTAGACATTATTTCTTTACGAGAAACGACAGTTTCGGGCTGACGTGCCAAGAGATAAAGGAGATCGAATTCTTTTCGTGTCACGTTGATAGGCTGACCATTGAGGCGCACTTCGCGGGCACCGACGTTGATGAACAACGACCCGTGTGAAACATTCCGGCCGATAGATGATTGATGAGCGCGGCGCATCACGGCTTCGATACGGGCGACAAGTTCGCGAAATCCATAGGGTTTGACCAGGTAGTCGTCCGAACCGGCCTGCAGGCCAAGGACCCGGTCCAGTTCGGTGCCGCGAGCCGTGACAGCGATAATAGGGATATCGCAGACGGCTCGGATGCCACGGCAGACGTCAAGACCGTCGAGATCGGGTAGCTCAAGATCGAGCACTACAAGGTCAGCATAGCGATAATTTTTGAGCGCGCATGTTCCTGTAGCGACGCCCTCCGCTTCGTATCCGTGTCGTCGCAAACCGTGGGTAAGGGATTCGGCCACAGCCGTATTGTTTTCTACCACCAGTACACGCAAGCTAACTTCCACCAATCAGTGATAACGCGATCAATGGCCCCTGCGAGGTGCTGCGCATCAGCGGGCAGAGCACCCCATATAGCTTGTCCCTACTGCAGGTCGCGAGTCGACGCGGTGCCGTTCGACCGCTGGACGGTGAACCCCAGTTCCGAAGCCTGCCAGGTTCGGGCCGTCACAACGAGCACACGCGACACTACGCCGGAAACGCTACCGGCCGCTGTAAACCCACTCAAGATTCTCGGCCGCGATAGAGACAAAGGTGTAAGGGCGGCTGTTACGAAAGTCGTATCTCGAAAGAACCAGCATGTAGCATCAGATCGCGGCACCGGTTCTCGCGATGGCCGTCGCGGCCCCAGCGGCGAGCGGGGCAGCCTGGCCGACCAGCAGGTCACTAGCACCAAGGACCTGCTGGGCACCAGGCGAGCAGCTCTCCGGCAAAGGCGTTGCCGGTGACACCCGTCGACGCCAGGCTTGATTTTTTGGGTCGGCGTGTATTAATCGTGATGTCTGCGCTCTCTACCAGTGGCTGGATGCACCTTAGAGAGACGAGAGTTCACGGAAAATTGGCCATCCCGCAGTGCACCGTACACGAGATCACTTGTGGCACCGCACTTCCCTCGGCGGTAGGACGCCCATGGGGAGAGAGCGTCGAGGTGATCAGAACCGGGATACAAACGGCCCTTGAGGGGAGGCTGAAGGGCGTGACGGGTGATCCTATTCTGTCCACTGAGATGCGAGAGGAGATCGTCTCGAACTTCGAACTCCGCCTGCGCACGCGGGGCAACTCGATTCTGGACAGTGCCGATACCCGTGAGCAGATGCTGAGCCAAGCTCGATCAATACTCGATGATGTTGTTGGCAATCAGGCAAGTCCAACCGACCAGATCGATCCCAGCTCGATGTCACTGAGCGTCGAAACAGAAGCGGGCCAGGCGATCAAAGATGTCCGTCTCACGGAGTCCTTGCATGCGGCGAGCGTGCTGTTCGAGACCGCGTTGCCGGTCGCGCAGCGCGCGTTCTCGGCTGCCGGACGCCAGGAGGTCGAGGCCACGCTGGTGCTGCACCGCCTGATCATGAGTCGAGTCACCTCAACCGCCACGTCTCACGCAGGGTTCATGCTCAGAACGATCCGGGAGTCGCACCGCTCCGAACTCGCGCGGCTCGCCAGGGACTTGCACGATCACGCTGCCCACGCCATCGGCGTCGCGATCCAGAACCTGGAACTGCACGAGATGCACGCCCGGCGAGATGCGGCGAAGGCACAGGACAAGCTCCATCTGGCCCGACGAGCTATGCGGGTGGCGCTGGAGCGCGTCCGAGACCATTCCGTCGAGTTACGCATGACGGTGACGCCGGACAGACTCGAGCAGGCCCTCACGAACTACTTGGCGACCAACGCTGCGAGCAACGTCCTGACCAGGGTCGAAGTGACAGGTGACACCGCGATGCTGCCCGAGCAGGTCAGCGAAGAACTCTATGTCACGCTGCGCGAGGCGATTCGTAACGCGCTGGTGCACTCGCACACCGCCCGGCTGGACGTCATGGTCAGGATCAGCGTCTCCGTCCTGCGTGCTCGGGTATCGGACACCGGCCTGGGATTTCCGGTCGAGGAGACCACCCGAGTGAGCGAGGGCCTCGGGCTGTCCTCGATGCGGGAACGGGTGCAGCTGCTTGGCGGGACGTTGCGGCTGTCCAGCCTGCCAGGTCAGGGCACCACGGTGGAGATCTCCATTCCGCTCCCGAGAGCGTCGCCGTGAACGTCGGCTCCGGGGTGATCTCGGTCGTGCTCGTGGACGATCACACGCTGTTCCGCGAGGGGTTGGCCGAGTTGATTGAAAGCGACACGACCTTCCACATTGTCGCCCAGGGCTCCAATGGTGCGGACGCATTGGTCCTCGTCACCGAGCATCGTCCGGATGTGCTGCTGGTCGACGTCGAGATGCCCGGACCCGATACCCAGGAAATAGTCAGCAGGCTGCGCCGGGAGCACCCGGACACCCAGATCATCGTGCTCTCGATGCATGACAAACCTTCGCTGGTCCAGGGCATGCTCGAGAGGGGTGCTGCCGCCTACCTGGTCAAGACGATCGCACGCCAAGAGCTCATCGCAGCGATGCGTTCAGTGGTGACCAGCCAGGGTGACATCCTGCTGGCGGTACCCCGCCACACTGTGGACAAGCCGCTCCCAGACAGACCCCTGACTGCACGCGAGCTAGAGGTACTGCAGCTCACCGCGTTGGCCATGAGCAACGCCCAGATCGGCAAGCGGCTACAGATCAGCGAGGGAACGGTCAAGCGCCATCTGACAACCGTCTACGCCAAGCTTCACGCTGTCTCACGGATCGATGCGATCCGGAAGGCGACCACCGCCCGGCTGATTCCGGGTATCACTCCTGAGCAGCTGCCAAACTCCGCGACATGGAGTTGATCATTACCGCGCCCGTGTCACGCAGGCATTCCTCCAGAAGGCGGTGCAGTGTTGCTCGATCGCCGGTGTTCAAAGGCGCGAAGACATCCTGCTCAGCTCGATCCAGGGCGGCGCGGGCGGCAGCCAGCGTTCGGCGTCCGGTAGCGGTGATTCGCAGCGGTTGGCTTCGGCCGGCGGTGGGCTCTTCGCGGGTGAGATAACCGGCGGCTTCCAGCCGGAGGGTGAGCAGGCTGACGGCCTGTGGGGTCAGGTGCAGGAGCCGTGCCACCTCGGCGGCGGACGGACCGTCGTCGGAGACCAGGTGAGCCAGCGTTGCGAACTGCGGGATGGTCAGCCGTAGTGGTGCTAATTCGCTCTCGATACGGCGCTTCAACCGGTGCTGCAGCTGCCAGAGCATGTAGGCCAGATCATCCTGCAGATCGCCGCTCATCGACGGAGGATAACAAGGACTTGCTTTGACATGAGGGGCTTGCCTACCATTGGCGTATCAAGTACTTGACTTGCACGGTTGGCGGACCTGGACGGCCAATCCGGCGGGGCACCGAGCACCGTCATCACACCGAGGCCCTGGTACCGCCGGCATGAAGGAGGCCTCGCCGTGTCTGGATCCCCCATACGGGTCGCGCTGATCACCGGTGCCAGCCGCGGTATCGGGGCCGCAGCCGCGATCGCGTTCGCCCGGCACGGCTACCGTGTCGTGGTCAACTTTCACCGCCGAGCCGACGCCGCTGCCACGGTCGTGACAAAGATCGAGCGACTCGGCAGCCAGGCCGTTCCGGTCAGGGCCGATGTCTCCGATCCCGATCAGGCCCGAGACCTGGTACAGACGACGGTGCAGACCTACGGTCGGGTGGACACTCTGGTGTGTAACGCGAGCACGCCCATCCATCCCGCCCCGTTCGAAGCACTGTGCTGGGAGGTCTTCGCGCGCAAGATGCTCGACGAGCTCGCCGCCGCGTACCACGTCACCCAGGCTGCGCTGCCGATCATGCAAGATCAGCGTTACGGGCGGCTGGTCTATGTCTCCAGCAATCACTCCGACGGTCCGGCCGCGCCCGGAATGATCGCACACGGATCCGCCAAAGCCGCGCTGAACACCTTCGCCCGCTACCTCGCCCACGAACAAGGTCCGCACGGCATCACCGCAAACGTCGTCTCACCCGGTTATGTGCACACGGAGAGCAGCGCCACCATCATCACCGCGGCAACCGAGACCGGCATCGCTCGCCGCACACCACTGCGCCGCGTCGCCGACCCTGCCGACATCGGCCGCATCATAGCCCTCATCGGCAGCGACGATGCGGCGTTCACCACCGGCGTCACCATCCCGGTCAACGGTGGACTCGGTCTGGCGCTCTAGACCGACGTTCGGTGCGCGGAGCAGCACCTCACATCGCCGGCGGTAGCGTTTGCCGCTGTGCCCGCCCCCACTACGACCGTGCCCGACATCGGCGCGCTGCTCGCCGCGGCGGTGCGTGCTCTGGGGGGTGCCGAGCGACCTGGTCAGGTTCTGATGGCCGAGGCGGTGGACCGCGCGATCGGCACCGGCGAGCACCTCGCGGTGCAGGCCGGCACCGGCACCGGGAAATCGCTGGCCTACCTGGTGCCGGCGATCCGGCACGCCGTCACCGCGAGTACCACCGTGGTGGTGTGCACCGCGACCATCGCGTTGCAGCGCCAGCTCGTGGACCGTGACCTGCCCCGGCTGGCGAGCGCGCTGGAACCGCTGCTGGGCCGCGCGCCGAGCTTCGCGATCCTCAAGGGCCGGGGCAACTACCTGTGCCTGCACCGGCTGCACACCGGTCCGTCGGACGACGGCGAGGATCTGTTCGAGGCCGCCGCGGCGGCATCCCCCACGTCGATCCTGGGCCGCCAGATCGCCCGGTTGCACGAGTGGTCCGCGCAGACCGGCACCGGGGATCGCGACGAGCTGGTTCCCGGGGTCACCGACCGGGCCTGGCGGCAGCTGTCGGTCAGCGCCCGGGAGTGCCTGGGGCTCGCCCGCTGCCCCGTGGGCATGGATTGCTTCGCCGAGCAGGCCAGGGCACGGGCCGGGCGGGTCGATGTCGTGGTGACCAATCATGCGCTGCTGGCCATCGACGCCATGGGCGAGCATCAGGTGCTCCCCGACCACAAGGTGGTGGTGGTCGATGAAGCCCACGATCTGGTCGACCGCGTCACCAGCGCGGCCACCGAGGAGCTCACCGCATCGATGGTCGAGACCGCGGCGCGCCGCTGCGGCCGGCTGATCGATCAGCAGCTCGCCGACGAGCTGGCTGCGGCGGGTGAGGGGCTGGCGCTGCTGCTCGGCGGCTCCGAGGTGCAGCGTTGGGATGCGCTACAGGCCGGGATCGCCGGTGGCCTCGCCGCGGTCCGCGACGCGGCGCACCAGTGCACCACCGCGCTCGGGACCGAACGCCGGGAGAACCCGGAGAACGCCGCGCCGCGCCGGCTGGCGCTCGCCACCCTGGAGCAGGTGCACTCAGCTGCCGCCCGGGTGCTGTGCGCCTTCCCCGAGAGCGAGACCGACCGTCGCGACGTGGTCTGGCTCTCGGACGAGACGGTGCGTGGACGGGTGCTCAGGGTGGCGCCGCTCGGTGTCGCCGGGTTGCTGCAGCAGCGGTTGTTCGCGAACCGAACAGTGGTGCTCACCTCGGCCACCCTCACCCTCGGTGGGACGTTCGACGCGCTCGCCTCGCAGTGGGGCCTGCCGCGGCATCAGCCCTCGTCGGCGCTACCCCCGAATCCGGCCGCTGTGGGCACCGACGCCGGCACCGCCACCAGGCGGCCCCCACTGGCTGACGGCGACGGCGCCCCGGCGTGGTCCGGTCTCGATGCCGGCTCCCCCTTCGAGCACCGCCGCGCCGGGATCCTTTACACCGCCGCGCACCTGCCCCCACCGGGCCGCGACGGGCTGGTGGGGGCCTACCTCGACGAGCTTGCCGCGCTGGTCACCGCGGCGGGCGGGCGGACGCTCGGGCTGTTCTCCTCGATGCGGGCCGCCAAGCAAGCCGCCGAGGCGCTGCGGGGCCGGCTGGAGGTGCCGGTGCTGTGTCAGGGCGAGGACAGCACCGGCCTGCTGGTGCAGCGGTTCGCCCAGGACGAGCCGACCTGCCTGTTCGGCACCCTGTCGCTGTGGCAGGGCGTCGACGTGCCCGGACGGTCACTGTCGCTGGTCGTCGTCGACCGCATCCCGTTCCCCCGCCCGGACGATCCGCTGAGCTCGGCGCGGCAACGCGCGGTAGCCGCCCGTGGGGGGAACGGGTTCCTGGCGGTCGCGGCAACGCATGCCGCGCTGCTGCTCGCCCAAGGTGCCGGTCGGCTGTTGCGCTCCACCGAGGATCGTGGCGTGGTCGCGATCCTGGACCCGAGACTGGCCACGGCTCGCTACGGTGCCTTCCTGCGCGCCTCCCTGCCCCCGTTCTGGCCCACCACCGACCCCGCCATAGCCCACGCCGCGCTAGCCCGCCTCGTCAACACCCCCTAGCCCCCTGCCCCGACATGGAGACATATCGGGGTGGACGAGGGGGTCTCCACCCCGATATGTCTCCATGTCGGAGTGGGGAAGGGTGCTGGGTAGTTGGGCTGCGACGGTGATGGTGCCGGGGGGCACCTCGGTGAAACCTGCGTCGCGCACCGTGAGAATGCCCCGTTCCCGCCAGGCCCGCTCCGGCCGATCGTGCACAGCCAACGCGACCCAGTGCTGCGCTGACGCGGGGCGCACCGCGCAGCAGTAGCCACGAGCCGCCCAATCCGCCAGTTCGGCCATCCGGCCTTCGGCGGCCAACCGCGCCGCCAGCAGCACCGTGGCATGCCCCACCTGGGCCGCAGCCTTGCCCAGGCTCATCGCCGGCTCCGGCGCAAGCCAGAGCACCGGTAGTCCCTCCGGCGGCGGATCGGCGTCGTCGGGTGCCAGGTCGGTTCCGCTGACCTGCAGTCGGGTCACGATCTTCGGGGTCTCGGACACCAGGCATGGCACCAGCGCCCGCACCTGAGCACCCCGGCGCTCGACGGTGATACCCGGCAACTCGGTCACCGCGACCCAGTACGCACCACGAGCCCGGCGGGCCACCTTGCGGATCCGGCCCGCCAGCCAGAGCTGCACCTCCGGATACCACGGACCACCGGGCTGGGCGCGCTCGTCGAGGCACAGGGCCACCGCCGCCGAGGCCGCTGCCTCCAGCAGCGCGCTGCGCACCGGCGTTACCTCCCGCTCGATCCGCAGGATCAGCGGCATCGCTCGCTCCGGCGGCTCGCCGGTCACAGCGGAACCCGGCGCAGCAGGCCATCGGCTGCGTCGGCGGCCTCCACCTCATCCCGAGTCACACCCAGCACGAACAGCACGACGTCCAGGAACGGCTGGGTGATCGCGGTGTCCGCGACCTCGCGCAGCGCGGGTTTCGCATTGAACGCCACCCCCAGGCCGGCGGTGGTGAGCATGTCGATGTCGTTCGCCCCGTCCCCGACGGCGACGCACTGGGCGAGCGGGATCCCGAAGTGCGCGGCCGCCTGGCGTAGCGCATCAGCCTTGCCGGAGCGATCCACCACTGGGCCGACGACCTGGCCGGTGAGAACGCCGTCCCGAACCTCGAGCTCGTTGGCGGTGCAGAAATCCAGCCCCAGTTCCACTGCGAGCGGCTCCACGACCTGGGTGAAACCGCCCGAGACAGCTCCGCAGCGAAAACCCAACCTCCGCAGGGTCCGCACCGTCGTGCGCGCCCCGGGGGTGAGCTCCAGCTTGCGGGTCACCTCGGTGAGCGTGCCGGCGGGAAGGCCCGCCAGCAGGGCGACCCGGCGGCGCAGCGACTGGGTGAAGTCCAGCTCGCCCCGCATCGCCGCCTCAGTCACCGCGCGCACCTCGTCCCCGCAGCCGGCATGCTCGGCGAGTATCTCGATCACCTCGCCCTGGATCAGCGTCGAGTCGACGTCGAACACCACCAGGCGCTTGGCGCGGCGGGCGATACCGACCCGTTCGACGGCCAGGTCGACCTCACCGCGTGCCGCCAGCCGGACCAGGGTGGAACGCAGTGCAGCGTCGGCGACCTGCGGATCGCCGCCGGGAGGTGCGGACACCAGAAGTTCGAGCCCGGTCACCGGGTAGTCGGCGATCCGGCGGATCGCGTCGATGTTGATATTCAGCGTGGCCAGCGCACGGGTGGTCTCGGTGAACGCCCACGCCGTCACCGGCCGGCCCAAGACCAGCACGACATGGGTCGACCCGCGGACCATCGCTCCGATCGCTCCAGCACCGACCTCGACTTCGACCTGCATCCCGATGCTGGCCATCGCCTGCTCAGCGGCTTCCTGAAGGTCATCCGGATCGGCCGTCGTCGTCACCAGCACGCCCAGGATGATCCGGCCCCGGATCACCACCTGCTCGACATCGAGAATGTCCACCCCGTGCCGGGTGAGCGCAGAGAAGATGACCGATACGACCCCGGGCTTATCCCGCCCGGTGACCGTCACCAGCAGCGTCGTCCGCGGGCTACTCGTCACTTGTCCCGTGGATCGTCATTGGTGGTCTCGTCGTGCTGCACGACGTGCGCGACCTGCTCGCTCGGTGCCACCGGGTGCCCGCGACCTCCCACGTGGGCTTCGGATCGGATCCGGTAAGCCATGTGGGGATAGTGCAGCTCGAAGGCCGGTCGCTCCGACCGGATGCGCGGCAACTCGGTGAAGTTGTGCCGCGGCGGTGGGCACGAGGTCGCCCATTCCAGCGAGTTGCCGTACCCCCACGGATCGTCGACGGTGACGACCTCGCCGTAGCGGTAGCTGCGGAACACATTCCACAGGAACGGCAGGGTGGAGGCGCCCAGCACGAACGCGCCGATCGAGGACACCATGTTCAGCGTGGTGAACCCGTCACTGGGCAGGTAATCGGCATAGCGCCGGGGCATCCCCTCCGCACCCACCCAGTGCTGGACCAGGAATGTCAGGTGGAACCCGATGAACGTGGCCCAGAAGTGGAACTTGCCCAGCGGCTCGTCGAGCATCCGGCCGGTCATCTTCGGGAACCAGAAGTAGATCCCGGCGAAGGTGGCGAACACGATCGTGCCGTAGAGCACGTAGTGGAAGTGAGCCACCACGAAGTAGGTGTCACTCACGTGGAAATCGATCGCCGGAGCGGCCAGCAGGACCCCGGTCAACCCGCCGAGGAGGAACGTGACGAGAAAACCGATCGAGAACATCATCGGCGTCTCGAACGTGAGCTGGCCACGCCACATGGTGCCTATCCAGTTGAAGAACTTGATACCGGTGGGCACCGCGATGAGGAACGTCGTGAAGGCGAAGAAGGGGAGCAAAACAGCACCAGTGGCGTACATATGATGCGCCCAGACCACCACAGACAATGCTGCGATTGAGAGGGTAGCGAAGATCAAGGTCTTGTAACCGAACAACGGCTTGCGGCTGAACACCGGGAAGATCTCCGAAACGATGCCGAAGAACGGCAGCGCCACGATGTAGACCTCCGGGTGGCCGAAGAACCAGAACAGGTGCTGCCAGAGGATCGCGCCACCATTGGCCGGGTCGAACACGTGCGCACCCAGGCGCCGATCCGCCTCCAGGCCCAGCAGCGCCGCGGTGAGGATCGGGAAGGCCAGCAGCACCAGCAACGACGTGACGAAGATGTTCCAGGTGAAGATCGGCATGCGGAACATCGTCATCCCGGGTGCCCGCAGGCAGACCACCGTGGTGACCATGTTGACCCCACCCAGAATGGTTCCGAGCCCGGCGAGGACCAATCCCATGATCCACAGATCTGCGCCCACACCGGGAGAGTGGATCGCATCGGAGAGCGGGGTGTAGGCAAACCAGCCGAAATCGGCGGCACCACCCGGGGTGAGGAACCCGGACAGCACGATCAGTCCGCCGAAAAAGAATGCCCAAAAGGAGAAAGCGTTGAGCCGGGGGAAAGCGACATCCGGAGAACCGATCTGCAGCGGCAATACGAGATTGGCGAACGCGAACAGAATCGGCGTGGCGTAGAGCAGCAACATGATCGTGCCGTGCATGGTGAACAGCTGGTTGTACTGCTCATTCGACAGGAACTGCAAACCCGGCCGGGCCAACTCCGCACGGATCAGCATGGCCATGCTGCCACCGATGAAAAAGAACGCCATCGAGGCGACCAGGTACAGCATGCCGATCACCTTGTGATCGGTGGTCTGGATCAAACCGAGTAACGTCGACCCCTTCACCCTGGGGCGCACCGGACGCGGACGCGTCACGATCGGCTGGGGCGCAACGGCCGTCACAGGTTGCCTCCTGGTTGTCCACGACTCACCGTGCACGGTACCGACCCATGGCAACCGCGGTCATCGTGGTCCCATGCTGATAGTAACGGGGAGAATGGGCGGCGCCACAGCGGCCGTCAGTGCCGATCGAGGCCGGTCGAGATCAGCGCGGGGAATCGGAGGACTGCTGCCGCGCGGCGCGGCTGCGGCGCACCTGGTCCATGTCGAGCGCGCGAGCCCTGGTCAGGAGCTCATCCAGGGTTTCCGGTGGCAGGGCACCGACTTGCAGTAGAGGACGAGGCCCTCGCGCACGACCACGAGGGTGGGAATGGACATCACCCGAAACGCGGCAGCGAGCTCGCGTTGCGCCTCGGTGTCCACCGTGCCGAACATCACATCAGGATGGCGTTCAGACGCCTCGTCGAACACCGGTGCGAACCTGCGGCACGGAAGACACCACGATGCCCAGAAGTCGATCAGGGTCACATCCGCGTCACCCACCACGTCAGTGAAGTTCTCCTTGGTCAACTCCACCGTGGCCATATCTGGCTACCTCCGGGTTCCGGCTCCGCTCGCGGTAAGCGACAGCATCGGATGGCCGGCGCTCATTCCGGCCGCGGTCGCCCGGCCGGCAGCTCCCATTCCATCAGCACCGTCGTTCCGCGCGGGCCCTGGGTGACCTCGGCCCGCTGGCTCAGCGCCTTGATCATCATCAGGCCTCGCCCGCGGAACCCGGGGTCATGCGGCGGTGGCCGCCACTGGCCGTGATCGGTCACGGTGACCAGTACTCGACCATCGGTGGTGCGGGCGGCGACCAGATCTACTGGTCCCTCACCAGAGGGATAAGCATGATCAGCGGCGTTGGCCAGCGCCTCGTAGCTGGACAGCACCAGATCAGCTGCCGTAGCGGCGGGCAGGCCGGTCCTCGCGGCCCAACGTCCCAATGCGTGACGTACCTCGACGAGCGGGCCCGGCTGCCCCTGGATCCCGGCGCAGACCAACGGTGCGAGGGTGGGATCGACCCCTACCCCCGCTCGCAATGTTTCGACGAGCCGCGTGAGCAGCTCAGTGGATAAACCCGCTGACGTGGACCTGCCACGTCCGGTCTCTGTGCCCCGCGAGCGACTGTTCGTGGGCATGGCTAAGTGTCCGGGACAGAGGCATCACTCAGCCCCTCGGGGAGGGAGCGCAACCTCACCAATAGTGCCTACGACCCATGATGGGACGCCCAACGGCTCCGAGCAGCTCCAGGATCACCCCAACTACGATCAAGATAATCCCGAGCGTGATAAGGATGGAGATCGGAAGCAGGTAGCCAACCACCAGCAGGATAATACCCAGAACGATCATGATTCCTCCCCGGATCCCACCTGGTTTACTCCAACATCAAGCGTAGAGCACCCCGGGGGTATTCCCGAAGAGATTCTCGGGCTGCTCGGACTCGTCGGACTCCCCCTGGCTTTCCGTCGTCGGCGCACGCTGGGTGCTGGGGGCGTGTCGTCACGGCGTTTCTCGCCTACATGTCCAGGACGATGTCGGTGCCGGGCTGGGCGCAGCAGATGAGCACCTGGCCGTCGGGTGGCGGTTCCAGCGGGTCTGGCGAGTAGGTGATGTCGCCGGAGAGCAGGGGCGTGGTGCAGGTGTGGCAGACGCCAGTGCGGCAGCTCCAGCGGGTGGGGACGTCGCAGGCGTCAGCGAGGTTGAGAACGCTGCCTCGTTCGGGTGCGAATGGCACGGAGATGCCACTGCGGGCGAAGGTCACCAGCGGGCCGGTCCCGGCGAGCCCGGGCGGATGGTGGGGCCGTCGGCGGGTCTGCCCGGTGAGCCCGGGGTTGATCGATGGCAGCGCCCCGAACAGTTCGGTGCGGATGCGGGCCCGTTCGATGCCGAGGGTGGTGAGCGCTTCCTGCATGTCGGTCATGAACGAGGCCGGTCCGCAGACGTAAGCGGTCGCGTCGGCTGGGACGGCCAGGACGCTCAGCTTGTCTCCGGTGAGGTGTCCGGGCGCGGCATGGGCTCGGTGGCGTTCGGCGGGTGTGGCGGCGCTGTAGAAGAGGTGCTCCCGGGCGCGCGGCAGTGCGGCGAGCAGGGCGTGCGCTTCGGCGGCCAGCGCATGCTCGCGAGTCCCGCGGGCACCGTGGAGCCACCAGATGTCGCGGTCGCTGCGGCGCGCCGCCAGCTCGTACAGCATGGACAGCACCGGTGTGACGCCGATGCCGGCCGAGATGAGCAGGACCGGGCCGGTGCCGTCGCCGAGGACGAACTCGCCGCGGGGCGCCGCCGCGTCGAGGACTGCGCCGGGGCGCACGCTGCTGGTCAGGTAGCCGCTGACCGCGCCGTAGGGCTCACGCTTGACACTGATCCGGTAGTTGCCGGCGCCGGGGGCGGAGGACAGCGAATAGCTGCGCACCGGGGCGGGCCGGCCTGCGCCGGGGATCCGCAGCGTCAGGTACTGGCCGGCCCGGGCGGCGGGCAGAGGGCTGCCGTCCGGCGCGGTCAGGTAGATGGACGACACGGTCGCGGTTTCGGCGACTACTTGGGTCACGCGAAGCGGCCGGAACCCGGTCCAGGCCGGCTCGCCACGCGCCGACCCGGTGCCCGGGGCCGGGGTGGCAGCGGTGGCAGCGTCCTCGGCGGCGGCCAGCAGTTCGCCGAATGATTCCTGCCAGCCGGGGCTCAGCGCCGGGATCTGGGCCGCGACGTGGAGTTTGGCGGGGTCGCGGCCAGGCAGGTACAGCAGCGCGTCGGTGTCGGCCACTGTCAGCGCGTGCGGGCCGGTCTGGATCTTGATGATCTGGTCCCCGGCCTGGATGTTCCCTTCGGTGATGACGCGCATGTAGAAGCCGGGCCGGTGGTGGCTGACCAGCAGCGCAGGCAGTGCGGGCTCGCCCAGCCGCAAGCCCACCCGGTAGCAGGTGACCCGCGGCTGGGTGACCTCGAACTCGGCATCGCCGATGCGGTACCGGTCGCCGATGCACACCTGGTCGTCCGGCAGGCCGTCGACGGTGAGGTTCTCCCCGAACTGGCCGTAACTGAAGTCGTCTCGGCCGAAATGCCGCTCCCAGTACCGATACGAGGCGATCTGGTAGACCAGCACGGCCCGCTGCTCGCCGCCGTGACCGTTCCTGTCGCCCTGGCCGTCGCCGTCGATGTTCAGCCGCCGCGCCATCCGCGGCCCGGCCACCGGGTGTTTCCACACGCCGGTGTGCACGGTTGTGCCGTGCCAGGAGACGTCCTTCGGCATCCCTATGTTTACTGACAGCAGCACCGGCGCTCGGTGGTGGCTCTCCGCTGCGAGATCCGTTGTTCCCTGGGTGGCGATGCTGGTCACGGTTGCCTGCCGGGCGCCGCCTCGGCAAGGGCGAGGTTGCGGTCGATGCCGTGCGGGATCACGGTCTGGCCGGGTTCCAGCCGCAGCCGGATGCCGTCCAGGTGCACTTCGGTCTGGTCTGGCTCGAAGGAGACAAGGTCGCAGACGCGCCTGACTTCGGGCCAGGCGTCCTCATAGGACCATGCCGCCTTGGGGGTGTCCGCGATGTCGTAGTAGCTGCACAGGCCCTTGTAGGGGCAGAATGTCCGGCCCTGTGCCGGGGTCAGCGCGGAGATGTCGACGTCGGCACGGGGCACGTACCAGCGGGGCGCGAATCCGGACTCGTACAGGGCCAGTGGGCGCTTGCTGTCGGCGATGACCCGGTCCTGGTGGCGGACGAAGAGGTGGCGGCTGGCCTGGCGGATGTCGATGCGGTGGTAGCTGTCGGCGGCGTGGCCGACGATCCGCTCGTCTTCTTCGTAGAAGGCGTCCATGGCCCGCCACGCGAACGCCACCCGCCCCTTCAGGTCGCTGGCGTAGCCCGGCAATTCGGTGTGCTGCCAGGCCGCGCGCGGCGTGCTGAGCGCCGCGGCCTGGACGGTGTACCAGGATGTCGGGCCGAGGTCACGGTGGCGGGTGGTGCGCTCGCTGGGCTCGAGCGCGCTGTCGCTGATGGCGCCGAGCGGGAAGTAGGCCACCGGGTAGCGGCCAGGCTCGTGCAGCAGCACGACGTCTTCACTGTCGGCGATCCACGCCCCGCCGAACCGAACACGCATCCGCCGGCGCAGCGGCTCGGCGAACAGCAGCCGCTCCGGGAGCGGCTCGGGAACGAGGAAGTGGCCGATCGCTCCTGGTGCGAGCGGTCCTTGCTGCCAGGAAAGGCCCATCGGAGTGCTCCTTTCTGGGTTACGCACGGGCGGCTGACGGCCCGGGCACGGCGGTGTCAGGTGAGCGGTTCGCCGCCGTCGATGTGCAGAGTCTGGCCGGTGAGGAAGGTGCTGGTCATGGCGAACAGGACGCCGTTGGCGATGTCGTCGGCGGTGCCGATGCGCCGGGACAGGTTGCGGGCGCTCATGCCGGCGAAGTAGTCCGCCTTGCCCTGCTCACCCAGTGCGTCCCACGCGCCGGTGTCGATCACGCCGGGAGAGATGGCGTTGACCCGGATGGGGGCCAGTTCCAGGGCGAGCGATCGGGCCAGGACGTCGGCGGCGCCGTTGGTGATGGCCACCCCGAGGGTGCCGACCGCGATCTTTGCCGCGGCGACGCCGGAGAAGATGACGAATGACCCGCCCTCGTTCATTCGGGGGGCCAGGTGCTTGGCCAGCATGAGCGGGCCGATCACCTTGGTGTCGAATGACAGCCGGATCGCGTACCGGTCCAGCTCTGCCAGCCGACCCCGGGCTCGCGCCGACGTGGTGGAGACCACGTGGTCAACGCTGCCGAGCTGTTCGCCGAGAGCGGTGATCGAGGCCTCATCAGTCAGGTCGACGGTCTCGGTGCTGATAGCAGGCTCGCCGGCGTAGGCGGCGGCCAGGCTGTCCCGGTCACGGCCGGCGGCGATGACCTTTGCCCCGGCGTCCCGCGCGGCCAGGGTCACCGCGCGAGCGATCCCGCTACCCCGCCCCACCACCAGCACACCCTGGCCCTGCAGCAGCCCGGTCACGACAGCGTCCTGTCCAGGAAACCGCGGATGTGGCCCGCGGCGGTATCCAGGTGGCTTTCCAGCAGGAAGTGGCCCCCGTCCAGCAGATGGATCTCGGCGCCGGGCACGTCCTGCGCGAACGCCAGTGCCCCCTCGGGTCGGAAGATCTCATCGTTTCGGCCCCACACCGCCAGCACCGGTACGCCGCTGTCCCGCAGCCAGGCGTGCAGCTTCGGATACAGCGGCGGATTGCTGGCGTAGTCGGCGAACAGCGCCAGCTGCACCAGGTCGTTGCCGGGCCGGGACACCAGAGCGAAGTCGTGATCCCAGGTATCCGGGCTGATCAGGCTCTCATCGGGTACCCCGTGCAGGTACTGCCACCGGATCGCCTCCAGCGTCAGCGCCTGCCGCACGCCCGCCTCGGTCCGCGGGTTCTGTTCGTGCCAGTAATCCCGCACCGGCTCCCAGAAGTCGTCGGTGAACCCGGGCTCGTACCCGTTGCCGTTCTGGGTGATGACCGCGGTCACCGCCTCTGGGTTGGCGAGGGCGAGCCGCCAGCCCACCGGCGCCCCATAGTCCTGGACGTACAAGGCGTACCGGCCGGCCCCGAGCTGGTTCAGCAGGTCCTCGGTGAGTCCGGCGAGGGCGTCGAAGGTGAACCCGAATTGATCGGCAGCGGGTGCGTCGGACAGGCCGAAGCCGAGGTGGTCGGGGGCGATGACGTGATACCGATCGGCCAGCAGCGGGATCAGGTGGCGGAACATGAACGAGCTGGCCGGGAAGCCGTGCAGCAGCACCACGGCCGGCGCCCCGGCCGGGCCCGCCTCCCGGTAGAACAACCGCTGGCCGTTCACGGTGGCATAGCGATGGTGCACGGTTGCCATTTCTGCTCCATTCAGGGCTCGCCACGGCCGGCGGCAGGTGCCCTGAAGGGCTCGGCGTACGACCGGCCGTAGCCGTCATCCGGGGACTCAGTTGAAGCCTGCGACGGCGGCACGCTGGTCGAATCCCCCGGTGGGTAGCCATTGACGGGTAGTACGCGGACCAGGGCACTAGCGTGGATCCTGTGCAGGTGCCCGGAGGCTTGCCGGTGTGGCGGCCCGCGACGGGACTGACCGGCCGCCACACCGAGCGTGGAGTGCTTGACCAGCTGGTCGAAGCGGTCAAGCACGCTGGTGAAAGCCGGGCACTGGTGGTGCATGGCGAGGCGGGCGTGGGCAAGACGGCGCTTCTGGAATACCTGGCCGGGCACGCGCCGGGCTGCCGGGTGGCGCGCGCCGCCGGTGTCCAGTCAGAGATGCAGCTGGCCTTCGCCGGGTTGCACCAGTTGTGCGCGCCGATGCTGGATCGGCTGGAGGCTCTACCGCTGCCGCAGCGCGATGCGCTGCGGACCGCGTTCGGCATGAGTTGCGGGCCGGCGCCGGACCGGTTCCTGATCGGTCTGGCCGTGCTGAGCCTGCTGTCCCACGTCGCCGAGGAGCAGCCGCTGGTGCGCCTGGTCGATGACGAGCAGTGGCTCGACCACGCCTCGGCGCAGGTACTCGCGTTCGTCGCCCGCCGCCTGGGAGCGGAATCGGTCGGCCTGGTCTTCGCGGCCCGGGTTCCGCGTGGTGACCTGGCGGGGTTGCCGGAGTTGGTGGTCAGGGGCCTACCGGAGGCCGACGCTCGCGCGCTGCTGGACTCGGTGCTGACCGGGGCGATCGACGGGCGGGTCCGGGACCAGATCGTGGCCGAGACGCGGGGTAACCCTTTGGCGCTGCTGGAGCTGCCGCGGGGATTCACTGTGGCGGAGCTGGCGGGCGGGTTCGGGTTCCCCGGCGCGGTACCGCTGGCGGGCAGCATCGAAGAGAACTTCCGGCGGCGCATCAGCGCGCTTCCGCACCAGACCCGGCAGCTGCTGTTGCTGGTGGCGGCCGACCCGACCGGCGACCCGGCGCTGGCGTGGCGAGCCGCCGGCCGGCTCGGGATCGGCGCCGACGCGGCGGCACCCGCGGCCGACGCCGGCCTCGCCGAGTTCGGCACCCGGGTGCGCTTCCGCCATCCGCTGGCCCGCTCGGCGGCCTACCGGTCGGCGCAGGCTCAGGACAGACAGCAGGCGCACCGGGCCCTGGCCGAGGTCACCGATCAGCAGCTCGATCCCGACCGGCGTGCCTGGCACCGGGCGCAGGCCGCCCCGGGGCCGGATGAGGAGGTCGCCGCCGAGCTTGAACGCTCGGCCGGGCGGGCCCGGGCACGCGGTGGCCTGGGCGCGGCAGCCGCATTCCTGAAGCAGGCAGCGACGCTGACGCTCGACCCGGCGCAACGGGCCGGGCGGGCGCTGGCCGCCGCGCAGGCCAAGATCCAGGCGGGCGCCTTCGACATGGCGCGGGACCTGCTGGCCATGGCCGAATCCGGTCCGCTCAGCGACCTCCAGCAGGCAAGCGTCGACGTGATGCGGGCCCAGCTCGCGTTTATCACCAGCCGGGGCGGTGATGCCCCGGTGCTGCTACTGAAGGCGGCCAGGCGGCTCGAACCCATCGACTCGGATCTCTCCCGCGCGACCTACCTGGACGCGCTGCTTGCCGCGATCTTCTCCGGCCGCCTGGCCAGCCCCGGCGGTGATGTCCTGGAGGTGGCCCGCGCCGCCAGCGCGGCACCTCCACCACAGCACCCCCCACGCGCCCCCGATCTCCTTCTCGACGGCACGGCAGCCGGCCTTCATGTGGGATATGCGGCGGGAGTCCCGGCCCTGCGCAAGGCCCTGACCGGCTTCGGTACCGGCATGTCTGCCGAAGAGGAGCTGCGCCGGCTGTATCTGGCGTGCATCACGGCCCTGCGACTCTGGGATGACGACCGCTGGGAGCTGCTCTCCGCCCGATACGTCCAGCTCGCCCGCGAGACCGGTGCGCTCAGCGAGCTTCCGCTGGCCCTCACCACCCGCGCCTACATGCTGCTGTTCGCCGGTGACCTCACCGCCGCGGCGTCGCTCATCGACGAGCTGCAGGCGGTCAAGGAAGCGACCGGGAGCGGCCTCGCGTCCTACGGCGCCCTGGGCTTGGCCGCGCTACGCGGCGACGAGGCCGGGGCATCCGCCTTGATCGACGCCACCATCAAGGACGTGACCAGGCGCGGGGAGGGAATCGGGATCACCTTCGCCGAGTGGGCGAACGCCGCGCTCAACAACGGCCTGGGCCGCTACGACAAGGCGGTGGCCGCGGGCCGGCATGCCACCGCTTACGACGAGGATCTTGCCTCGCTGTGCTGGTCGTTGGTCGAGCTCATCGAGGCTGCCGCACGCTGCGGGATGACCGAGACCGCGATCAGGGCCTATCGCCGGCTCACCGAGATGGCCAGTGCCAGCGGCACCGACTGGGCACTGGGGGCCCAGGCGCGGTCGCACGCGCTGCTGAGCGAGGGCGACGCAGCCGAGCGCCTGTACCGCGAGGCGATCGCCCACTTTGGCAAGACCCGGCTCCGCGTCGATCTCGCCCGCGCGCAGCTGCTATACGGGGAATGGCTGCGCCGGGAGCGCCGCCGCAGCGAGGCGCGCGAGCAACTGCGCACGGCCCACGGCGTGCTGGAGGCGATGGGCATCGCCGCGTTCGCCGAGCGGGCCAGGCACGAACTGCGGGCCACCGGCACCACCACCCACAAACGGACCCTCACCGCCAGGCACGAGGAACTGACGGCCCAAGAGGCTCAGATCGCCCGGCTGGCCCGCAACGGACTATCGAATCCGGAGATCGGCAGCCGCCTTTTCATCAGCGCACACACCGTCCAATACCACCTGCGCAAGGTCTTCACCAAGCTCGGCATCACCTCGCGCAGCCAGCTCGACCGCGTCCTGCCCAGCGACTCGGCCACCGTCCAACACCCCCGCTAGCCTGCGGCTTCGTATCGGCGCTGGCCGGGCGGGACGCCAACCCGAGCCGGGACTCGACGAGGTAACACCACTGTCGCCCCATCGGAGTAGCGCTCCCATCAGCGAACCGGTGTACTGGCGACCGACCGCCTGAGGATCGTCTCTCGGCTGGTGCGATCGGCCAGCCGGGAATTCGGTTCGGGTAGTTACTGTCTACAGGCATGGCCGAGCTCGATGCTGCGCAATTGCCACCGCCCGCGCGCCGGGTAGTTGAGATCTGCGTCGGCGAGGAGAGGCCGACCCTGGAGGCATTTCTCGACTACTACCGAGACGCGGTGACGCGCAAGGTGAGCGGCGTCTCTGAGGCCGACGCCCGCCGGCAGTTGGTGTCCTCGGCGACCACGCTGGGTGGGATCATCAAGCATCTGCGCTGGGTCGAGATCAACTGGTTCGAACGTGTCCTGGCGCAGACCCCGGACCGGGATCTGCCGCCGATACCCTGGGACGATCCGGATTCCGGTTTCCGGTTGGGACCAGGCGAGAACCTCGACCTGGCACTTGCCGACTACGAGCGGCAATGTGAGCGGTCCCGGCAGCTCGCGTCACGATTTTCACTGGCCGATGCGGTGGCCCACCATGAGCTCGGCCAGGTTTCGTTACGGTGGATATACATCCACATGATCGAAGAAACTGCCCGGCACGCCGGGCACGCCGACATCTTGCGGGAACAGCTCGATGGCACGGCCGGCCTCTGACCGCACAAGTGCTCACCGTCCGCTGACCGATCGGTATTCGAGACATCGACGGGCTGCCACTGAGGGCCATCCCGGCGGCGCTTGACGTGGTTGAATCCACTGGGACGCGTTTGGGATCGCGCAGCACTGGCACTATAAGACGTTTGTACTTACCGCAATTAAGTAGGTGGTTACGGGAATTCCGAACATCAACGCTAACAAG
>DASYAZ010000168.1:0-44093 GCA_036501085.1 Pseudonocardiaceae bacterium
GGCCGAGTTTAAATCCCGAATCCCGCGATTCTGAACGGGCGCAGCGCAGCCGCCTCGTATTGTGTCGACCCCTCCCCATAGTGCTGCCCCGACCGCACGTCCTAAGACTAAGTTGCCGCTCAGCCGGGGGCAACTACGAGACACCTATAGGATGAACGGACATAGCAGACCGACCGCCCGGCTGCCCCAAGATAACAACCCTCTTCGCAACTTTTCCGCGCGGTTGTCCCCGTGGCTCGTCAGCAGAATGGTCGACACCCGGGTACCCGGTGGCGCGGTCGGGCAGCGCCTCAGTTCATGCCGTGGGGCACGTTATCTTCGCGACGGACCACCGTAGGGGTAGGTCGGCGGTGGTACCGCATACTCGCCGCCGTGCGCGCCCCGGACCAGCAGCGCGACCAGCACCCCAGCCACGAAGCCGAACACATGGGCCAGGTATGCGACCGATCCCGCCGAGGTGATCGCGTATCCGGCGGTGTAGATCCACTGCAGCAAGAACCACAGACCCAGCACCAGCCAGGCGGGCAGCCGCAAGGGAATGAAGAACAGGAACGGCACCAGGCTCCACACTCGCGCCCGCGGATACAGGATGAGGTATGCGCCCAGCACCCCGGCGATGGCGCCGGAGGCGCCGATGAGCACCTCGGTCGACTGGAAGTTGATCAAGGCGAAGCCGTATGTCGCGACCAGGCCACACCCGAGGTAGAAGAGCAGGTAACGGAGCCTTCCGAAGCGGTCCTCGATGTTGTTGCCGAAGATCCATAAGAACAGCATGTTGCCGAGGATGTGCAGCCATCCGCCGTGCAGGAACAGCGAGGTCAGCGCGGAGAGCACCGGGGTCTTCTGGTAGTGCGGGGGTCCGACGACGCAGCCAGGACCTTGCTCGTCCACCCCGATCTGCCCGTTGGGAACCGCCGCCAGTGGCCGGTTGTGCACCAACTCCACGGGAATAGCCGCGTAGCGGTCATAGAATGCCTGCTGCTGGCAGATCTGTGCCAGGCTGGCCGCCCCCGTCACCGACGACGGCGAGATGGGCGTGAGCAGGAAGACGACGAAGTTGGCCGCGATCAGGGCGTAGGTGACCCAGGGGGTGCGACTCACCGGGTTGACGTCACGGACCGGGATCACCATCGCACCAGCCTGCCCGGCCGAGCCCTGCCGCCGCGAGCGGTACCCGCAGCGAGCTCCTGGCTTCCCCGCGAGGCATCAGTCCTGCTACGTGATATCCGTACCGGCGACTCGCCGGGCGGTGGTCACGGACCGCCACCTCTGCGATGCCTATCCTGCCCGGTGCGAGGTGCCTTCAAACACGGTGCGATCCAGGCGTCAGCAATCCCCGATCAACACCGCTGAATGAGCACGTTCGCGTGTCCAGAGAACGTCAGAGTGTGAGGTAGGGGGCGATCAGTGTTACTGGGGGGAGTACTCCGTAAGCACGCGGAGGCGGATCTGCCGGGGCAGCGCGCGCAGCTGGGGTGGGCAGGCCGGGTGGTGATGCTGCTGGCGGCGGTGGTCGGGGTGACGATGGCAACCGTTCCAGCGGCGGCCGCCCACCCGGCCACGATCGCCGATAGTGGCGCCGGCCGCGCGGTCACCGCCGGCAACAAGCACGTGGCAGCGGCTCCGGTCACCGGCGCGGTGAACTACGTCGCCTTGGGCGACTCCTACTCCTCCGGAGTCGGCACTGGGGTCTATGACCCGGCGAGCAAGGCCTGCGCCCGCAGCCCGCTGTCCTACCCGCCGCAATGGGCCGAGCAGCATCCTGCCAGCCTCCGATTTGTGGCCTGTTCCGGCGCCAAGACCGCGGACGTACTCGCCAACCAGATCTCGGCCCTTGCGCCCAGCACCGAGCTGGTGACGATCACCGTCGGTGGCAACGACGCGGGATTCGGTCCCGTGCTGCAGACCTGCACAGTCGCGAGAAGCGATCGCACCTGCGCAGGGGCGGTCGATGCCTCGGAGGCTTTCGAGCGCTCCGTGCTAAGAGACCGGCTGGCCCGCACGTACGCCGAGATCCGTCGCGCCGCGCCACACGCCCGAGTGATCGTGTTGGGCTATCCGCGGCTGTTCGAGCTCACGCCGAACTGCGCTGACCCGCGGGTGCCGAACCTGGCTCGCCGCAAGAAGCTCAACGAGGGAGCCGACGTGCTCAACGAGGTGATCCAGTCAACCAGCCAGCAGTTCCGGTTCACCTTCACCGACGTGCGAACCCGGTTCGCCGGCCACGGAGTGTGCTCGGCTGATGCAAGGATCAACGGCCCGAGCGTACCCACGTCCGTCGGGCCGTATCACCCCAACCAGACCGGCTACCGCAACGGCTACCTCGACGCGCTGAATGCGGCAACCGCACGCGGCGCCGCGACAGCCTGATGCGGCGGGCAGCACGGATCTCACCAGGTGGGTAGACGTCGCCGCAGGTGGTTAGGCTTGGACGTCTTTCGCGGTGCCGTACAGGTCGATGACTCGGTATGTCTGCAACGGCCCGGTAATCAGTCTCGGTCCGCCGATGGTCGTGTGATCGGTCGTCTCGATCGCGGCCGTGGCGAACGGGACCTCCGACTCCTGGCCGAGGTTGATAGTGGGCACGAGGAGCGTCACCGTGACTGTCCGGAGGTCGGCGATGGTCTCCAGGGTGACCGTCACTTCCGTGCCGAGGTCCGTCTCACGAGTGTGTATCTCCTCGCCCGAGAAGTCGATCTTCCGTTCGGGGTCGCGGAAGCGCAAGCGCGCGGACCCGTCGAAGCTGGTCGTCGAGTAGGTCAGCTCGACATCGTCACAACTCAGTTCGTAATTGTTCGGCTCCCTGAGATCCAGCATGATCGTCCGTCCTTTTTGATCGCAAGTCATAGCGGTGATGAGCGTCCCTGACGGCGGTGTCGTGGGGTCTCAAGAACTAGAGCCTCCGCAGGCGATGCTGATACCGCGAACAGATTTGGGTGATCTCCTCGCGCGAGGCGTTCGCGAGCGGATGTAGAGCGCTTTGTCGCGCTCGGTGTATGCGGCAGCGTCTTACCCGGTGCAGCGAAACGGCCCCGCCACGGGTAGCTGACGGGGCCGTTTCTGGGTCAGAGGTCAGTCGAACCTGCCGGTACGCAACCCGGCGGTGAACGCGGACCACTCGGCCGCATTGATTCTCAAGGCCGGTCCGGTGGGGTTCTTGCTGTCCCGCACGGCGCGCGCGCCGGGAAGGTCGGCAACTTCGACGCAGGCGCCGCCGCTGCCGTTGCTGTAGCTGCTCTTGTGCCAGGTGGCATGGTCGATGGTCATGGTGCACTTCCTGCTGGTCGCTCGCCCTGTAACTGTGATGCCAGCGTAGTCACCAGTTCGAGGGAGTCGTCGACCGAAAGCGCTGACCTGCTGAGCTGCTCGAACATCACTGCGTAGCGGTGCACGTCGGCAGGTCGTTCCAGGTAGAGTGCACCTTGCTCGTTTTCCAGGTAAACGCAGTTCATGGCTGCGGTATCGGCGTCGGCGAACCGCAACAGGGTGAAGGCTGAGCCGATCGAAGGGTGCGCTCCGGCGCTGAATGGCTGCACCAGGACGCTGACATGGGGCAGTCTCGCCACCTCGATGAGGTGCTCCAACTGTTCGCCCATGACCGCTGGACCGCCGACCAGGCGGCGCAGCACGGCCTCGTCGAGTACGACCCGTAGATTCGGGGCTCGGTCGCCGAAGAGCCGCTGTTGCCGGGCTGTGCGAAATTCCACCAGTTTGGCCAGCTCGTTCGGGTTTGCGTCGGGCAGGGCGGCGGTGGTGATGGCCTCGGCGTAGGCCGGTGTTTGGAACAGGCCGAACATGAGCCCACTCTCGTAGGCCCACAGTTCTGAGGCGTCCTGCTCCAGGTCCAGGTAGGTGCGGACCCAGTCGGGCACGGTGTCGCCGTATGCAGCGAACCAGCCGCGCTGGTTCGCCTCGCGTGCCAGGCGGATCAACGTGTCCACCTCGGGCACGCCCACCCCGTAGAGCTGGGCGAACAGCCGAACATGCCCGATCTTGACCGCCTGACTACCCCGTTCGATCTTCGACAGGGTGGAGGTGGAGATGCCGGCCCAGTCGGCGGCCTCCTTAGCCGACGTGCGGGCGGCTTCGCGCAGTCGCCGCAGCTCAGCACCGAGCTGGCGACGGCGGACCGTTTGGCTGCGCGGAGCGTTCATGACAGCGCATTGTGCCGCGTCACCGCGCACTCGTCGGGAAGTTCGCTCGATAGCGATATTCCTTAACGAGATTTCGTCTACTACTTTTCGTCAAGTCGGCGGCGTTGCGCTTCGGCGTGATGACATCCGACACCACCCCCGGGTGAGTTCGCTCGCCCGAGCTTCTTCGCCCGGGGGTGGCCTGACGTGGCCGCACGTGCACGGGACTTCGTGTTCATCCATCACAGCCCATGGAAGTTGGAGGCAGGACCCATTGGCAGGCAGGCACAGGCGCCGAGTTGCCGCAGCGCGTGCGCGGGTTCCGGCGCCCCGGCGTCCGGGGGTTGAGCTGGTGGACGGGCGCACCTGCCCGGTGATCCTGGAGGCCCCTCGCCGTGGTTTTCCCCTCGATTCCCGGCTGGCCGCCGGTCGAGCGCTGTGACCCCCCTTCGCGCTCCCGGCGGCCAGCCGGATCCACCCTCCAGCACCCCGGCCGAGCGGGTGGCCGGGGCACCGCGACGGGTGCCGGAGGCGCCGCACGGAACCCTTCGCGGCTACCAGATGGGCTGCCGGTGCCTGTGGTGCGGATCTTCCGCGAGGGCCGCGAGGGTCCCCATTAACAGTCCCGCCAGGACGGTCAAAGGGGATACCCGGTGAGCCGGTACCCGTGCCCCCGGGCGGACGAGGAGTGTCCCGGATGCGGCCGGACTGAGGGAGTCGAGCTGACCAGCTCCGCACCACGGGTCCGGGCGTGGAAGTGTTCCTGTGGGCTTTCGTGGGCGGTGTCAGTGGTCAACCCGCACTGGCGTCCCGACTACCCAGCCGCCTCGCTACGACGGTGGAACGGCTCCGCGCGGCTCAGTCGGCTCTGCGGGAGGTGATCACGCTGGCCGATGAGGCGCCCGCGATCACCGAGGTGGAGTTGCGGGACCGGTTACGCGTACTCGCTGAGAGCGCCCGGTGACCTATCCCGGATCGCTCTGTGAGATGTTCCGATGATCCTCGTGCTGGACCGGGGCGTCGGGCAGTTCCCGGTAGTAGTACCTCCGCCACCGTCGCCACCCGGGTCATCACGACCGACCGCTGCTCCATCCACGGCAGTATGTCGAAGGTGCTTCGTTGACCAGGGGTCATTTCGCGGACCCTGCCTACCATGCGATGAGGGGTGGGCGTACGGCGCTGGCCACGACCTCGGACGGGGCGCTGGACCGCGACATGAACGTCGCAGGTAGGTGACCAGGTGGGTCGGTACGACCTGGACCGAAGCCGTTTGATCTTGGCTGGGTGGATCCCGGGTCTGAGCCAAATGCACGTGCAGGTGACCATACAAAATTGTTGTGCATTCGCCGATGCAGAGGATTGTGGTCGCCTCATTCACGCGTTCAGTGCGCTTACCCGTGGCTGCCTAATGGCCTCCGATACCAGTGTGTAGGGTGCTGCCTCATACGCTTCTTCCGGAGGAGCCGGATGATGACCGGTGAAGGATTATCCCAGCCAATGTCCCCGTACACTTCCGAAGAGTTGGCCAACACTGCGTCCCTGACCGCGCCCCAACCAAACACGACAGTGTGCACCGTAACCGGCTTGATAGACGCAGATACAAAGGCGATTCTCAGGGATGCGCTCGCCAAGGCGTGTGGCGATGACAACGCCCATCTCGTCATAAACCTCTCCCCTGTCACCTCCATGGACTCGACTGGCTTGTACGCACTCCTGGAAGCCCGCCACAAACACGACATCGGAGGCGGCGGGCACCTGGCGATCGTCATCGACACCAATTCCGAAGCCATCCCTGAGCTGTACATCATCGGGCTGCAAGCGGCTTTCGAGGTGCACGATGACCGCGCCGCAGCCCTCCATGTCTGCGCCATCGCCAGTACCGCCGGCGTCCGACATACAATGACACGCGCAGGTAAAGGCTAATACGTCGTTATGCGGAGATGAACGTGCGGTTACATCTTCGGGCGCCCGAAAACCCTCGGTGCCATGGCTGACAGTCCGCAACCCTCTGTCTGGCCGATCCTGCATTACGACGACACCGAGGCCGCGCTCCGGTTCCTCGTCGACGTCCTGGGCTTCCCGCGAGGCCCTGGTCTCCCGAGGTGACGACGGCGAGATCATCCATGCCGAGCTGCGCTGGCCCGCCGGCGGCACGATCCTCTTCGGCTCCGCCCAGCACCACGACAGCGTTCATGGCCGAATGCGGCCCGGCGCCGGCGCGATGTACGTCCCGACCGGCGAGGTCGGCGCGATCTACCGGAGGGCGCGGGCCGGCTACCTCTGGACCTTTGGCACCTACCCCGGCGCACCCTAGGCCGGGGCGACCCGCGGTGCGAGCGGGGCGACCACGCCGGTGTGGCTCAGCGACTTGCCGGTGGTCTCCGGGGCGAGCAGTTGGGACACCCCGGCGCCGATCACGCACATCCCCGCCCCGATCACCATGCACCACGACAGGCCGATGGACTCGATCCCGACCGGGAGCAGGAACGTGCCCGCCGCAGCCCCGATCCGGCTGAACGCGTTGGCGATGCCCACCCCGGTGGCCCGCACGTCGGTCGGGAACACCTCGATCGGGTACACGGCGGTGAGGTTGCCGGTCATGGCGTTGAAGAACGCGAAGACCGCGAAGGCGCCGACCAGCGCCATCGGCGGCGCACCGGCCCACAGCCCGATGACCAGCAACGCCGCCGCCATGATCCAGAACGGGCCGATCAGCTGCTTGCGGCGCCCGATGAGCTCGATGGTCAGCATGCCGGCGATCGCCCCGATGAACGCGATGGCATTCGCGAAGATCGTGCCGTCCCTCTCGTTCAGCTTCAGCGACTCGAACACCTTCGGGGCGAACGTGAAGATCGCGAAGTAGGGTGTCACCACGCAGATGTAGAAGGTGCTGACGAAGAAGGTGCGCGAACGCATCCCCGGGGCGAACAGCTGCCGCCAGCCGGCGTCGTTCCTGGTATCCGAGCTGTAGTCGGCCTCGGCCATGTGCTTCTCGCCGCCGAGGTAGCGGTCGATGATCGCGCGGGCCTCGTCGATGCGCCCGTGCAGCATCAGCCAGCGCGGCGACTCGGGCAGCCCGATGCGCAGTCCCAGCACGATTATCGCCGGGATCGCGCTGGTGGCCAGGGTCCAGCGCCAGCTCCAGCCCAGGCCCTCGAGCAGGCCGTAGGCGGCCGCCACCGAGACCAGGTAACCCCCGTACCAGAAGACGAGCATGTAGGACACCCGCCGGCCACGTCCGTGTGCCGGCACGAACTCCGAGAGCATCGACGAGCCGATGGAGTACTCGGCTCCGATGGCGACACCCAGCAGCAGCCGCACGACGAACAACTGCCACCCCTCGGAGACGAACGCCTGCAGCACGCCGAGCACGACGAACAGGCAGATGTCGAGCAGGAACAGCTGCTTGCGGCCGAACCGGTCGGTGAGGAAACCGCCGATCGGAGCGCCGAAGAAGATGCCGATCAGCGACGACGCCCCGATCAGACCGGCCCACACCGGCGAGATCCCGAGTTCCCTTGCCAGCGGCACCAGCACCACGCTGAGCACACCGAGGTCGAACCCGTCGAGACCCTCGCCCCACGCCGTGGCCAGCGTCAGCCGCCGCAGGAAGCTCTTGTCGCCGAACTCCTTCGTGCTCTTCGTGGCCTGCGCCATGTCGTACCCACTCCCGCCCCGGCCGTCACGGTTCTCAGCAAAGACATTCGCCGCGGCTGGCCGCCGCAGCGATCAAGCTTACCCGGATTTGCTGGAACTTCAGCCGAGGTCGGGGGTGTCGAAGGTGTTGCAGCTCTCCGGGTCGCCGGACCGGTATCCGGTGAGGTACCACTTCTGGCGTTGCTCGGAGTTGCCGTGGGTGAACTGGCTTTCGTTGACCTGACCGCCCCCGAGCTGGGTTTGGATGAAGTCGTCGCCGATCCTGGAGGCGGTGTCGAGCGCCGCGCTGACGTCCGCGTCGCTCACGTCGGTGATCAGCGGCTGGCCGGAGGATCCCGGGGTGGTGCTCGCGTTCTTCGCCCAGACGCCGGCGTAGCAGTCGGCCTGCAGTTCCAGCCGCACCGAACTGGAGCTCGGCCCGGAGTCGCCCGCCTGGACCCGGCGCGCGGTGCCGCGCAGGTTCTGCACGTGGTGGCCGTACTCGTGCGCGATCACGTACGCCCGGGCGAACGGCCCGCCCTTCGCGCCGAAGCGCTGCTCGAGTTCCTGGAAGAAGCGCAGATCAATATAGGTCTCCCGGTCGGCAGGGCAGTAGAACGGGCCGACCTCCGAGCTCGCGGCGCCGCAGCCGCTGTTCACCCCGCCGTTGAAGAAGTCGATCCGGGGCCTGCGGTATGCCTGGCCTGAGTGCGCGAAGGTGCCACTCCAGTAAGCGTCGAGGGAGTTGACGACGGCGACGACCTCGCAGTCGAGCTTGGTGTTCGCGTCCTGGCCGCGCCGGCAGCTCTCGCTGATCTGGGTGTCGTTGACGCTCTGCCCTGCGCCGAGTCCCGGCAGGCCGTTGGGCAGCGAACCGCCTGAGCCACCACCGAGCTGGGAGAACAGCAGGTAGAGCACGAGGCCGATGATGCCGACACCGCCGCCTACCGCCACTCGCCCCCCCCGTGCGGCCACCGCGCTGGTCATCGACCTGGGAAGTATCGAGCTCGGCGTCCTCATCGAATCGCACGCTGCCTCCTGCGAGCTCCACTCGTGAGTGCGTAACAGTGTTAGAACACTGTTACGCACTCACGAGATCACCCTCGGGCCAGGCCCGAGGGTCATCTTACGTCATGATGCGCAGCACGCTCCCCACCAATGTGAGCACAGAAAGTGACAGATGAGACGGCTTCTGATCCTGGTTACCCTGTTCGTGTTCGTGGCCACCGGGTGCACTACCGCCCGGGAGAGCACCGCGAGTCCCGCCGGGCCGGGTGCGCCCCGGGTCGTGGCGACCGGGCTGGCGGATCCGTGGGAGATCACCTGGGGACCTGACGGTTTTCTCTGGATCACCGAGAAAGGGGGCAGGGTGATCCGGGTGAACCCGGCCGATGGTTCGCGGAGCACCGTCGTCACGATCCCCGACGTGTACTCCACGCAGAGCCAGGACGGCCTGCTCGGCATGGCGTTCCGGCCGGATTTCCTCAAGGGCAACAACAACGTCTATCTCGCCTATACCTATGACGGCGACCCGGGCCAGGCGGTGAATCGGCAGGCCAGGATAGTCCGCTACACCTACGATCCGGCCGCCAAGACAATGAGCCGTCCGGTGGAGCTCATCACCGGCTTGCCGGCGAGCACGGACCACGACGCGGGCCGGCTACTGGTCGGGCCGGATCAGAAGCTCTATTACGGGATCGGGGACCAGGGAAACAACCAGTTCGACCGCGCCTGCAATCCGATCCGCTCGCAGGATCTGCCCACCGCGCAGGATGTCCGAACCCGAAATTGGGCGACCTACCAGGGCAAGATTCTCAGGCTCAACCTTGACGGCAGCGTCCCTGCGGACAACCCGGAGATCAAGGGGGTGCGCAGCCACATCTTCACCTACGGGCATCGCAACCCCCAGGGTCTGGCGTTCGGGCCGGGAGGCCGCCTGTTCTCGACCGAGCACGGTCCCAAGTCCGATGACGAGATCAACCTGAACGTGCCGGGCAAGAACTACGGCTGGCCTTTCGTCTCCGGATTCAAAGATGACGAGTCCTATACCTATGAGAACTGGTCCGCATCAACCGTGCCCTGTGCCGGCCTGCACTACGACGATTTCACCACACCTCCGTCGGTGCCCCGGCAAAAGGAGACATCCTGGAGCAGCCCGGACTACATGGATCCGCTGAAGACACTCTTCACGGTGCCCAACGGATACAATTTCCAGGACCCGACCTGCGGTGACCAGTCGTACGTCTGCTGGCCGACGATCGCGCCGTCCAGCATGGTTTATGTGCCCGCCGGCCAGGGAATTGCCGGCGGTTGGGGCAACTCATTGCTGGTGACGAGCCTGAAGAACGGTGCGGTCTACCGGTTGCGGCTCACCCAGGATGGTGGCTCGATTCAGGGTGACCTCACCCAGTACTTCAAGACCGTGAACCGTTACCGTGCGCTGGCCCTGAGCGCGGACCACCAGCACGTCTTCATCATCACCGACGCCCATAGCCTGGCCACTTCACTGCAGGGATCTCCGGTGGAGCAACTGGCCAACCCCGGGGCGATCCTGGAGTTCAGCGTTCCCGCTTCCAGCTGAGCGGCCGCTCCCGGTCGTGTTCCTCGGCGAGATCTTTGAGCCGGCCGTCGAGCAGTTGGTCGATGGTGATCAGGCCGAGCACTGCGGCATTCTGGCGATCAACGACGGGGGCGCTGGTGATATGGCGTTCGGCGAACAGGTTGACCACCGTCCGCAGCGTATCGTCCGGGCGCACCAGCACCGGACCTGTGATCATCAAATCGGCCACCTTGCCGGCCGAGGAGTCGATGAGCTGCTGGCGAGTGGTGATGCCAAGGAGGTCACCATTGCCATCGAGTACCGGGAACAGCCGCTGCAAGGGGTCGGGAATCCCGTCCGGCACCTTTCGCCGGTGATTACCGATCCGGGGGACGGTACTGGCGAGGAGCTTTGGTGGCGGCAGCGAGTCGGTGAGACGTAACGTGGCCGGGCGGGTGTGCATGACCTCCTCGACGAAAAGCACTTCGAGCGGGTCGACGTCATACTCCCGGGTGAGGTGATACCCGCGCCGGGAGATTTTCTCGGTGAGCACCGATCGGGGTAGTACCAGCGCGGACACACCGTATGCGGCGGTCGAGGCGATCAGCAACGGGAACACGGCCGGCCAGGCATGCGTGAGTTCGAGAGCGAACAGGACCGCGGTGAACGGTACCCGCATCACCCCGCCGACCGCGGCGGCGAGCCCGATCATGGCCCAGAACCCCGGCATGACCGTGGGAAACAGGTGGCTCTCCAGCGCACCGGCGGCGGCGCCGATCATGAGGACCGGAGCGAGCACCCCGCCCGAGGTACCCGAGCCCAGCGACAAGGCCCAGATCAGGCTCTTGACCACCAGGATCCCGATGATCAGCGATAACGCGGCGTGCCCGGTGATCAGGTCCCGGATCACGTCGTAACCCACGCCGAGCGCCCGAGGCTCGATCAAACCTCCTACACCGATGATCAGTCCGGCGATCGCCGGCCACCACATCCAGTGCACCGGCAATCTGGCGAAGGTGTCTTCGGACAGGTAGAGAATCCTGGTCACCGCCAGCGCCAGGAAGCCACCGATGGCGCCGGCAGCGATGCAGAACAGGTCTACCGACACACTCGGGTGCACAGCTGAGGCGTTCACCGGGAAGATCGGGTTGGTGCCCAGCAGTGGCCCGCGGACCACGGTGCTCACCGCGACCGCAGCAGCCACCGGGAGGAAGCTGCGTGGGCGCCACTCGAACAGCAGCAGTTCCACCGCGATCAGCACCGAAGCCATCGGAGCGTTGAACGTCGCCGCCATCCCGGCTGCTGCGCCGGACACCATCAGGGCCTTGCGTTCATCCGCGGACAGGTGCAGGCCCTGCGCCAGGAGCGATCCCACCGCGCCACCGGTCATGATGATCGGCCCCTCGGCACCGAACGGACCGCCGGTACCGATGCTGACTGCCGCGCGATGATCAGCAGCACCCGCGGGCGGAGCGTGAAATCGCCCAGGTGATGCGGCGGGCGGCGGGTTCGCTGCGCTCCGCTCACCGCAGGACCGATCTCAGCTGCGCGCGATGTAGAGATCCCGGAGCAAGCCGGTCTCCAGCTCCATGTCCGCGACCCGGGCCTTGACCACGTCGCCGATGCTTACCAGACCGACCAGCTCCCCGTGGTGCACGACCGGAAGGTGCCGGTGGCGGGAGGCGGTCATCTGCTGCATCAGCCGAGCGATGCTGTCCTCGGGAGCGCAGGTCGGCACGTTGCGCGACATGATCCCGGAGACCTGCATGGTCAGCAGCCTGGCGCTGTACTTGCTGAGACCCCGGATGATGTCGCGCTCGGTGAGGATGCCCGCGATCGGTCGCTGGTCGGTGTCGCTGTGAACGACCAGGGCTCCGATCTGCGGCGGCCCGTGCAGCCGGCCTACCGCTTCGGCGATGGTCGCATCGCCCTCGATGGTCTCAACTGAATGGCCCTTTGACTTGAGAATCTCCTCGACCTTCATCGGATCCCCTCCCGGTGACACAGGTGCCTTCATCGTCCTCTCCTGAACCGGCTCGTACCACGAATTCGGCAGCACTGTGATACGCGCCGCAGCCAGCCATCGGTGCGCTCAGCTGCGGAAGCGGTAGCCCATACCGGGCTCGGTGATCAGGTAGCGGGGGTGGGAGGCGTCCGGTTCGAGCTTGCGGCGAAGTTGGGCAAGGTAGACCCGCAGGTAATGCGACTCGGTCTGGTAGCGGGGCCCCCACACCTCGCCGAGCAGCTGGCGCTGGCTGACGAGCTTGCCCCGGTGCCGGACCAGAAGCTCGAGGATCCCCCACTCGGTAGGGGTGAGGTGGACCAGCATGCCGTCCCGGCTGACCTGCTTGGCGGCCAGGTCGATGTACAGCTCTCCGGCCTGCACGAGCGGGTCATTGCCGGTGGGCCGGGTGCTCGCCCGGCGGACCGCGGCGCGCAATCGGGCCAGCAACTCGTCCATGCCGAAGGGCTTGGTGATGTAGTCGTCGGCACCGGCATCGAGGGCCTCGACCTTGTCGCCGGAGTCGGTGCGCGCGGAGAGCACGATGATCGGGGTGGTGCTCCAGCCACGGAGCCCGCTGATCACGTCGGTGCCGTCCAGGTCGGGCAGGCCGAGGTCGAGCACGATCACATCGGGATGATCATGAGCGGCGACGTGCAGGGCTTTGGTGCCGTCGGACGCGACGAGCACGGTGTAGCCGCGCGCCGCTAAGTTGATCTTCAGTGCGCGCAGGATCTGCGGATCGTCGTCGACTACGAGTACCCGGGTCATCCGGCGACCTCGTTGCCTTCGATGGGGCTGTCGATGGGCCGGGGCTTGGCCGTTGGTGGCGCGGTGGGCAGGGAGACCACGATGGTCAGGCCGCCGCCGGGGGTGTCCTCGGTGTCGATGGTGCCGCCCATGGCCTCAGTGAAGCCCTGGGCGACGCTCAGGCCCAGCCCGATGCCACTGGTGGCGTCCCGGTCACCCATTCGCTGGAACGGAGCGAACATGCTGGCCGCCGATCCGGGCGGGATGCCGGGTCCGTGGTCGACCACCCGTAGCTCGACATGGTTCGCGTGCGCGCTGGCCCGGACCGCGATCGGGGATTCGCCGCCGTGGCGCAGCGCGTTGTCGATGACGTTGGCGATGACTCGTTCGAGCAACCCGGCGTCGGCGAGCACGTGCGGCAGGGCCTCGTCGATGTCCACACCGATCGCGCGGGCGCCGTCGATGCCCGACAGCGCGCGGAGCACGACCTCGTCGTAGCCGACGGGCTGCAGTGCCGGGGTGATGGCACCGGTGGCCAGCCGGGAGGAGTCGAGCAGGTTGTCCACCAGCGCGTGCAGCCGGTCGGTGGATTCCTCGATGGTGGCCAGCAGCTCGGCTGAGTCGGTGGCCGAGAGCCTCAGCTCCTGATCACGCAGGCTGCTCACGGCGGCTTTGATCGAGGTGAGCGGGCTGCGCAGGTCATGACCGACGGCGGAGAGCAGCGAGGTACGCAGCGCGGCGGTGTGCGCCTGGCGCTGGGCCTGCGCCGCTTCGGCGGCCATCCGCTGTTGTCGCAGCGCGAGCAGCGCCTGGCCGGCGGCAGCTTCCAGCGTCAGCTGATCGGCGGCGGTCACGGGATGCCCACGCAGCGCGAGACCGACCATGACGTCACCGTCGGTGACAGTGATGTCGGCCTGATCGGGGCTCAGGCAGGGGTCCGCACCGGTCGAGGCGGCCAGTTGCCAGCGGCCGTCGTGCCGTTCCAGCAGGGCCACCGAGGTGAGCGCGAAGTTCTCCCGGACCTTGTCCAGCAGCCGCGGCAGCGGGTCGGGGTCGGTGAGCACGGTGCGGGCGTAGGAGGCCAGCAGCGAGGCCTCGGTGCGAGCCCGGGCGGCCTGCTCGGCTCGCCGGGCCGCGCGGTCGACCACCATCGCCACCAGCACCGCGACCAGCAGCATCAATACCACGGTGATCGCGTTCTCCCGACCGGCGATGGTCATGGTGTACAGCGGCGGGGTCAGGAAGAAGTTCAGCAGCAGCCCACCGAGCACCGCGGCCAGCAGCGCCGGGCCCAGGCCGCCGACCAATGCGACGCTGACCACTGCCAGCAGGAACAGCACGGCGTCCGTGGGTAACCCGAACAGGCTCCGGCCGGCGACCCCGATGGTGGTGGCCGCAACCGGCAGCAGCACTCCGCTCACCCACCCCAGCCGCTTGCGGGTGCGTGGCAGGGCGCTGTGCGGGGTGGGCAGCGCGATGCCGAGACCGCGCTGCTCGTGCGTCACCAGGTGCACGTCGATGGTCCCGGAGCGCTGGATCACGGTGGCGCCGATGCCCTCGTTGAACAGCCGGGCCAGCCGGGAGCGCCGGGAGGTGCCCAGTACCAGCTGGGTGGCGTTGACCCCGCGGGCGAAGTCCAACAGGGCGGTCGGGACGTCGTCTCCGACGACGGTGTGGAAGCTGGCACCCAGCCCCTCGGTGAGGGCCCGGCAGCGGGCCAGTGCCGCCGGATCGGCCCCCGCCAGCCCGTCACCGCGCAGGATGTGCAGCACCAGCAGCTCGCCGCCGGCCCGGGCGGCGATCCGGCGGGCTCGCCGCACCAGCGTCTCGCTCTCCGGCCCACCGGTGATCGCGACCACGGTGCGTTCCCTGGTCTCCCACGCCTCGGTGACGTCCTGCTCGGTGCGGTAACGCCGCAGGGCGACGTCGACCTGGTCGGCCACCCACAGCAGGGCGAGCTCGCGCAGCGCGGTGAGGTTGCCCGGACGGAAGTAGTTGGCCAGTGCCGCGTCGACCTTCTCCGGGCGGTAGATGTTGCCGTGGGCCATCCGGCGGCGCAGCGCCTCCGGGGTGATGTCGACCAGCTCGATCTGTTCGGCGCGGCGCACCACCTCGTCGGGCACGGTCTCCCGCTGGGTCACCCCGGTGATCCGCTCGATGACATCGAGCAGCGACTCCATGTGCTGCACGTTGACCGTGGACAGCACCGTGATACCGGCTTCCAGCAGCTCCTCGACGTCTTGCCAGCGTTTGGCGTTGCGCGAACCGGGCACGTTGGTGTGCGCCAGCTCGTCGACCACGGCCACCGCCGGGCGGCGCGCGAGTACCGCGTCGAGATCCATCTCGGTGAACTCGCTACCCCGGTGGGTCAGATGCCGGCGTGGCACGATCTCGAGCCCGTCGAGGAGGGCCTCGGTCTTGGGCCGGTGGTAGGTCTCGACCAGGGCGACGACCGTGTCGGCACCCCGCTCGGCGCGCCGCCTGGCCTCGCCGAGCGCGGCGTAGGTCTTGCCGACGCCGGGCGCGGAGCCGAGGTAGATCCGCAGCTCACCCCGCCGGCGCCGGACGTCCACCTGATCAGTCCACCAGCAGCCGATCCAGCATGTCGAGCACGGCTCGAGCCTGGCACTCCCGTCGTCCTGAGAGCCCGGATTTTGATGCGTTCTTAACGCCGGGGCGGCCTAGCTGCTCAGGAGACTCTCCAGGTCCTCCCGGGCGAAGTAGGCGATCGCCTGCTTCAAGATCTGGTTCTCTCGCTCGAGGCGCCGTTTCTCGCGTCGCAACTGGGCGAGCTCGCGCTTCTCCGCACTCGTCAGCCGGGAATCGCTCCCGTTCTCATCGACGTAGGCCTGACCCACCCACCGGTGCAGGCACGCCTCGCTGATCCGCAGTTGCTTGGCCAGCAACGAGATCGGTTGGTCACCCCGGCGGGCGAGTTCCACCGCTCGACGGCGGAACTCAGGCGGGTGCGGCGCGGCCACGCGGGCTTCCTTCCTCGTGAGCAGGGCTACTTGAGCACTCACACCTCGGACGCTGACGGCCGGGGTGATCGCGAGTCCGTGGTCGCGCAGCATCCACAGATGCCGCGCGATACCCCCGACGGAGAGATCCGGTACTCATCGTGCACAACGATCCCGACCTCGCTGGCCGCCTGAGCCGAGTCCCGGCGCATTCCCAGGATCCGGCGCCGAACAGGGTCACCGAGGCAATCGAATGCGCGCACGCTCCCACTGTCGCACCCACCCTGGCCCTGGTCAAGCCTTAGATCCGCATTAGCGGGACTCTAACGGTAAAATCTCCGTAGATGAGTGATACGGAGGGTTTTGACGCCGCATCTCCCGCCCGGGCTCCCGCTTGCGCGACGGGTGCCGGGGAGGTGGGGCGATGGTCCCACCACCCCGGTGACCGTCTCCGCAAATGCGGCGTCGAGAGCGTAACAGACCGGCAAAACGGTACTAGTTTACCAAAATTTAACGAGAATTCGGGAACTGGTCGACGTTGATCTGACCCGGCGATCGCCGGGTCACTCGAGCAGGGTCTCGATGAGTCGCGGTGGCCCTGGTGGGCCGAACAGCGTTCCGGCTGCCCAGTTGGCCCCGATGCCTGCCCAGCAGGCGGCCTGCTCGGTGCTCTCGATCGGGAAGGCGATCACGTCGATGCCTGCGGCGCGCAGGGTGGGCACCAGTACCGGGTCGGCTCGGGATGGCTCGGTGCCGACATGCTCGGAGATCGTCTGGGCGATCCTGACGGTGTGCACCGGGACTTCTGCCAGGCAACGCAGGGCGCCGACGCCGCCGGCGAACTCGTGCAACCCGGTGCGCAGGCCCAACTCGGTAAGCACCCCCAGGTTGTCCTCGCCCTGAAGGCCGCCCTCCCCGGCGAGCTCGCCGCCGGCGGTCCGGATGGCGGTGACCGGTACCCGGAGCTCCAGCTCAGGCGGTTTCAGGCCGGTGTCGTTGAGGATCGCCCTGACCCTGGCCACCAGATCGGGGTCCTGAGCCTGCGCGGGAGCGAGGTTGACCATCATCAGCGGCACGGTGGCCGAGTTGTGCTGGCGCCACGAGGCGGTCTGCTCGGCGGCGGTGCGCAGCAACCACTGCCCGAGCACGTGGATGAGCCCGATCCGCTCGGCGGCGAGGACGCACTGGTTGTGGCCGAGCATGCCGAACTGGGGATGCGACCAGGCCAGGGTGGCTTCCACACCGGCAAGCCGGTGGTCTTCCAGGATGACCACCGGCTGGTAGGCCACCCGGAGCTGGCCGGTCTCCACCGCGCCGGGCATGGTGGCGGCCAGCCGCAGGGCGGTGCGGTCAATGGCGTCGAGCTCGGGGTCGTACAGGGCCCACTGCCGGGTGCCACGGCCGCGCACCCGGCGCAGGGTCGCGCCGGCGGCGCGCATCAGCTCGGCGGCGCTGGACTCACCGGCTCGGCGCTGCACCACACCGATGGTCGCGGTGAGCGCTATCCCGACTCCCTGGGTGTAGAACGGCTCGGCCAGCTCAGTATTAATGGCCTCGGCCATCGCGCCGACGTCCAGCGCTGAGTCCGTCGCATCGGTGCCTTGTATGCCTTCGGTAGCTTTTCCGGGAGGTTGCAGGAGGATGGCGTACTCGTCGGCGCCGAGCCGGGCGACCATCGCCTGCCGGTCGGTCAGGGACCCTTCCAGCCGGCGGGCGACCACGTCGAGCAACTGGTCACCGATCTGATGCCCCAGACCGTCGTTGATCGCGGTGAAGCCGTCCAGGTCCAGGTGCATCAGGGTGAGCACCTCCGCCGGTTCCAGCCGCGCGAGGACCTGTTCCAGATGGGTGAGGAAGTACTGGCGGTTCGGCAGTCCGGTCTGCAGGTCGTGCAAGGTCTGGTGGTGCAGCCGCTGCTCGAGTAGGTGCAGGTCGGTGATGTCATCCACCATCGTGACGACGTACTGAGCGCTCCCTTCACCGTCGTCCAGCACCGAGGCGTCCAGGTGAGCCCACACCGCCTCGCCATCCCGGCGCCGCAATGCGAAGCGCACCCGCAACCGGGAGACCCGGCCGGCGATCAAGCCCCGGTACTGCTTGGCGAGCAGGTGCCATTCCGTCGGCGCGAACAACTCGCTCAGGTCATGGTCCACCAACTCGCCCGGGCGGTAGCCGAGGATGTCTTCCAGAGATCGGTTCGTCTGGATGATGGACCCACCCGGCTCGCTGATCGCGACGCCCACCGGCGAGGAGTAGAACACCTGGCGGAACCGCGCTTCGCTGGAAGCCAGCGCCTGCTCGGCCTGCCTGCGGGCCCGTAGCCCTGCCCGATAGATCGCATCCTGCTCATCGAGGCTTCGCTCGCGCAGCGCGCTGGCATAGCAGGCGGCCAGTTGACCTGCCAGCTGAGCGACCCTGGCGGGAATATCGACCCCTGACGGGGCCGGGCCCAGCAGATCAGGTAGCTGCCCCACGATCAGGGCCAACGTCTTGCTGATCGTCTCGGCATTGGTGAAGTGCGCAGCGACGAGCTCATCACCGATCCGCCGGCCAACCGAGTGATCGAACTCCGGCGCCAGAATCGCCCCGCTGAGGTCGTCGGTGAACGCGAGGAGGTGTTCGACGAGTTCGTCACGTTCCATCGACACGTAACTCGTGCCGGTGATCTCCTCCGCCCAGCGCCGGGCGAACGCCGCTCGATCCGCGTGGGTCATCGTCGCTGGTTTAGCACGGGGCGGCCGGTATCGTTCCAGCGAGGCGTCGCGTCACGCTTGTCCTATTTTTCAGGGTTTTTCGGGTTTTTCCTGCGGCTGTCCGGGTTTCTGTGATGTTTACCCAGGGGACCGGAGCTGCCACGAATGCCGATGACACTAACGGTACTGCGATCGTTATGCAATTGTTTCAATTGTGTTGTTTGGTGCGTGTGACGTCCCTGGTCAGGCGATCGCGAGGCCCGAAGCTCCCTTACGGCCCCACCGGGTAGCCGGCTCTGCGTGGGGTGCCGGCTCGGCCGAGCTGGCCCTGCACGGGGCCACAGCGCGGCCCCGTGCAGGGGGTAGGCCAGCACGCGACGACTTGAGGAGGCCCCATCGCCGGACCGGCCTAGCTAAGGCGGGCATTCGCTATGTGGCGAGGGGTGCCTCGGCCCACGGTGGTGCGTACGCGGGTGGTACTCATGCGCCCGCACCACTGTGCACATAGCGGAGTCCTCAGTTGCTGTGCGTAAGGTGTCGCCCGTAACCTGAAGACAACCGTGCGTGACAGATCACAACCAGAGCATCGCTGAGGCACTGGTGATGCACTGTCGCAGTCAACTGCGGAAATGCTCCAGCGAGAGGTGACGACATGGCGTATAGACGGCAGGGTCTATCCCAGCGCCGCAGAGCTGTCGGGCTGACTCAGGAGTCACTTGCGGAACAGCTGGGGGTGGAGCGCTCCACCATCGTCCGGTGGGAAGCCGGGGACACCGAGCCGCTGCCGTCCATCCGCCCTGGCCTGGCTCGCGCGCTCGACGTGTCAATGGATCACCTGGCAGCGCTGCTTGCCGAGTCCGTCAATACCGACAGCGTGTGGGCGCCCGCGACCGCTGCGGCTGAGGTGCCGGCGGTGACGGAGCCGCCGGCTTCGGCCGGGGATCCGGCGGTCTCCGGGGAACCGGCGATCTGCGAGGAACCGGTGGTGTCCGGAGACTCGGCGTCGTCGCACGCGCCGGAGGTTGGGTCACAGGTTCCCCGGGGCGCAGATGAGCGGGTCGGCCTGAACCAGTTGGCCGAGCTGTTGGGGGCGTTGCGGTCCGGTGCGCTCAGCCGGGACGAGTTCGATGCGAGGTGGCCCGCCACGGAGCCCATGCCTGATCCGCCGACCACACCGGTGCCGGTCACGGTCGGGGCGAATGGGATTGCCGGGCTTGGGCTTGCCGAGTCGGCGGACACTGCGGTTTTTCACCGGCCAACGGTGGCGATCCCGCGGGCCGGAGCCGCTGCTGGCGGGTGGTACCGATCCAGCTCGGCGCGTTCCACGTGGCTAGCGGCCGCGGGTGTCTTCGCTCTCGTCCTCGCCGCGGGAGCACTGTCCGTGCCGTTGTGGGCCTCGCACCGTGGCGTCGCGCCGCCGGCGGCCGCCGGGCCCGCCCTTCCCATGGATCCCGTGCCTGCCGTGCCTGCCGTGCCTGCCGTGCCTGCACCTGATCCCGGCAGCGGCAACTCCGCCGGTGCAGGCTCCCCTGTCGCCGCCCCGCCCGCTCCCGCCGCACCAGCGGGCGGTCCTGAACCGGCGCCTGAGGCCGTGCCGAATCCGGCCGCCGAGGTCCCGGCCTCGCCGCCGGTGGCCGCAGCTCCTGCGCCACCAGCTGCGAGATCTACCGGCCGTAGCCGGGCCGCCAGCCGCCCCAACCCTCCTGCCGCGGTGAAATCCCCCGCTGGACCGAGCAGGGAGGACTGGGAGAAGGCGGCAGAGCAGACGCGCCAGCGTTTGGAGAATGCTCGGCAGCAGAGAGCGCAGCAAAAAGAACAGCAAGAGGAAGAAAAAGAGTACATGCGCGAGCGTTTCTATAACGATCGATACTGACACTTGCCTGCCGGCATCTCTGCGACCGGCCAGGACTGCTGGTCGAGCAGTTCTCCGCCCCTGGACCCCCAGGTGCTGGTCGCCAGTGGCTCGGCGGGAGCCGCTGCCGGTCCGGTCGCCGAGATGGTCCCTCGCACCGCATGACCGCGCCGGCAAACCGGCTGGCACTGAGCTTGCGGGGGATCCCAGGATCCGGTGGCTGGCCCCGCCGTGCCGGCGGGTGATGTGCGGGCAGGTACTGTCGTCACATCAATGAGGACTCGTGAACGAACTCTGGCAGGCATCGAGCGGGCTGGGGAGTATCCCGTCGTAGGGCGATAAATACCAGGTGATCACCGCGCGGGGGGTTACCCCGACTCTGCGGATGATTTCTTTGAGACCGCCCGACACGCCAAAATGGGCGGATAGGTCTTACCATGAGGCCGGAGTCGGCGCCGGGTCATCACTCAAAATGAAAGGTACAACTTGACTGATCAGATAACACCACATCATAATGACGCCGGATTATTCCGGGCGGTGGAGGTAGCGGAGGGGGCTTCAGGTTCCGCCGGCTACTACCCGTACCGGGTCGGTTACGTCACTGTCCCGCAGCCTGTTCCAGCAAGCTGTTCACAGCGCTGGTGCGCACCGCGCTCCAGCTACCCAGCGCGACGTGGAAACGATGAGGTCGTTGCGTTTTCCCTTCGGTGAAAAGTGATATCGATAGCGGGGCCCGGGGCCGTCCCCAGACCGAGGAGAAACCTCTTCCCTTCTACCTGCTCTCGGGTCTCGGCGTGACGGTAAGTTTCCACCGCTACCTCACCCATCGTGCGTTCAAAGCGAACCGGTGGTTGGGTTAGACGGTATGAGGCCCCAGCCCGGACCCCATACCGTCTAGTCCAGGTACCCGCGGAGCGGCTGGGAGCGGGAGGGTTGGCGCAGCTTTGTCATTGTCTTGGTTTCGATCTGCCGGATGCGCTCGCGGCTCACTCCATAAATCTGGCCGATCTGGTCGAGAGAGCGCGGCTCACCGTCAGTGAGGCCGAATCGCAGCCGCACGACACCGGCTTCGCGTTCGGACAGCGTCGCCAGCACAGATTGAAGATGGTCTTGCAGCAGCATGAACGAGACCACGTCTACGGCAACTGCGGCATGGGAATCCTCGATGAAGTCACCGAATCGGGAGTCACCTTCGATGCCGACCAGCTGGTCTATCGAGAGGGGTTCCTGGGCGTGCTGCTGGAGCTGCTGCACCTTTTCCGAGGTCATGTTCATCTCCCTGGCCAGTTCCTCGGGAGCCGGCTCGCGGCCCAGTTCCTGGAGCAGCTCGCGGTGGATGCCACCCAACTTGTTGATCATTTCGATCCTGGGCACCGGGATGCGGATGGTGCGAGCTTGGTCAGCTATCCCTCGGGTGATGGCCTGACGGATCCACCAGGTGGCGTAGGTGGAGAACTTGCAGCCTTTGGTGTAGTCGAATTTCTCCACTGCGTGCATTAAACCAAGATTGCCTTCCTGGATTAGATCCAAGAATAGCACGCCGCGGCCGGTGTAGCGTTTTGCCAGTGAGACGACGAGTCGGAGGTTGGCTTCCAGTAGATGTTTTTTGGCGCGTTCCCCATCGCGCATTATCCAGCGTAGATCACGGCGCAACTGCGGTGCGAGATGTTCGTCCGTTTCCTTGGCTCGGCCTACCCGCTCGGCGGCATAGAGACCCGCCTCGATGCGTTGTGAGAGCCTTATTTCCTCTTCGGCGGTGAGTAGGGCGACCTTCCCGATCTGCTCTAGATAAGCCCGTACCGAGTCGGTTGAGACGGTGAGTTCGGCGTCCTTGCGGGTTCGGCGCAGCACCTCGAATTCCTCCTCATCTCAGATGAAGTCCTCCGTGCCAGAGCCACTGGGCGACCCTGTCAGCGCGCGCAAACGCGGACGTCCGGATCTTGGCCGTCGGTGGGCGTGATGAGAGCGCGAGGTCAGCAGTGGCTTGCTCGGTGCCGGCCGGGATGAGGAGCCCGGTAGCCGGATCTGTCGGCCGTGGTGAGTGCTGGTCTGGTCTGAGTTGGTGATGCGAACCGCCTCCACGTCGGACGCTCCCGCCTCGGCATGAACAACAGCCGATGTGATGGTGAGGCCGAAAACGACGCGTCCGGGGATGCCGCGCACGAAGAGTAGTCGGTCGATTTCGACCGTACCCGCAATCGATTGGTGATGCCACAGGTGCCGGGCGATCTACGGCCCTGCGGATCGACGGGTTGTGGGCGGAGTCCGCCCTGTCCCGCTGTGATCAACACGCAGGAGGCGGGGCCGCTACGGCCGGATTCCCCGCCGCCGGGCGATCATGGCATCTGCGAGTTTTGGGTTGTTCTCCCTGACCTGCAGGGAGAACAACCCAAAACTCGAGTGATCTATCACTCAGGCGGTAGCGGGTTGACGGCCGCCGCCGCTGAGCACGCCGCCACCGACTATCAGGCTCGCCAGAGCCACCGCCAGATCCAGGATGTTGTCCCCGTTAACGCCGGCGGGGATGGACAGCAAGGACCAGTAGCCCATGAAGCCCAGCACGGCGACTATCAGCAAGGCGCCACCGACCGCGATGTTCATCCCCTGGTTTCCCGCAGGAGTGAGCGCGTAAGCACCCAGCAGCCACAACAGCCCCAAAATGATGTACACGGTGTTGTGGAAGCCGTTCGTCTGGAACAGCCCGAAAATAAAGTGGTCCGTCATCTCGGTGTAGTTGGTGAAGCCGGTCAAGACGAAACCGACGATCCCCAGGACTATCACGACGAGGCCGAGGAGAACGGAATATTTCTGATCGATCGTTGCGGGCCCCGGTCTGCTCTGGAACTTGATTCCGAACTTCTCTTCCGGAGTAGCGAAAACCATGTCCAACCCCTTCCGCTTGACACTGCTGTGCTCGACGCCCATCGGCGCCGGTATTGCGCCACGAACCTGGGGTGTCCAGCTCGTCCAGACCAGCCGTGGCACCTCCCGCTGATAGCTGCGTACGTACTGGCGACGTTGATGCGAGTCAGCGGTCTCGGCAAGGCAGGAGGTCACCTCGGCCCACCAGGCCTTGCCCTCCTCGCCGGGCAGCAGGCCGGGAACCCAGCGCAGCGATCTCGGTCCCGGTGCGGGGTCCCGCGGACGGCCTTCACCTGCTTGCCGGCTGCTGCCCCCGGCAACGGATGCGCTACGGCCTCTCACGCCGAGCCTGCTTCGGTCGAGGAAGCGGGCAGCGAATAGGGGGAGCTGAGCAGCCGACCCAAGCCGCTGCGATCACGACCATTTTGCAGGCCGTGGATGGCGCGGGCGCGGCCCTCTGTCGTCAGCCGGTAGTAGCGCCGCGGAGGCCGGCCTTCGGCACGCGCAGGTTCGGGATCCTCCCAGCGGTCGCTGACCCATCCGGCGCCCCGCAGTCGTTGCAGGATCGGGTAGATCGTGCCCGGCTCCAGCCCACTGGCACGCACGATCTCCAATCCGTATAGCTCGGTGTCGGCGTGTTCGAGCAGTGCCCCCAGCACCGCCAGAACACCCAACGTCATCCGTGGACCCGCCATAGGTACTAATTCTATATAGCTAGTGTTCTTTCGTCCAAGCGGGTGGCACATCATCCGGACGAGGGGTGTGAAGGACCAGCTCGGACCCGCGTTCTTCCTGCGCGCTGCGGACTCGGCTACCGGCGCGTGACCGTCACTTGATGATGATCAGGTAGAGGCCGTAGGCGACGATGAGGGCGCAGGACAGAAAACAGAGCAGGGCCATGGGCGGGATCAAGATGGTTCGTGACGTCGTCTTCTCGGTGGATCGCTGGGGCTCGGCGGTGGCGGCGAGCGAGTTCATGCCGAGGGAGAACAGGACGATCAGTCCGACCGCCGCGGCGAAGGAGACGAGGAAGACCTCGCCGAGGGCGGCCCAGTCGATCGATATGTTCACGACTTCTCCCGTTGTCAGCCGGGGGCAGCATCGCAAACCAAACCAAACTCCCGATGAACACCACATGTCCAGCCACCCGCAGGGACCGAGAACAGCGACCGAGCGTGCTGGTGCACGGTCGGTCGCTGTTTCGAGGTGGATGCTTGGGGGTAGTCCCGGTATGTATCCGACTCTCGTCGGGCCAGTAGTCCACGTTGCGAGGGTGGACCCAGGACACCGCTGGGTTCCCCGCGAGGATGGCGCTCGCTCCCCCTGCGGGTGCCATCCTCGGCTACCCGCCGATGGGCGCGGTGTTTCCGCGTCGTCGGTCGAGGGTTGTCGGATCCCGGGAGAGGACGCAGTCCCCGCACACCGGGCCGGCCGCGCCCGGCGCGGCGCGGTAGATCAGGCAGCAACTCCTGCGGCGAAAAGCCTGGCTTGCCGAGATGGTGCTGCTACCGCGCAGCGGTGGCTGGTCCAGCAGGCACGTCGCGATGGCCCGGGCGTGGCCTGCCCGGAGGGGCCGGGAAGCGGCGACCAGTGCTGCTGCTCCATGTATGGCTGAGGCGACGTTGCCCTGCACGACGTGGTGCGACACCGACAATGCTCCGGTGGCCGCACCCAGTTCCTGCACCGGTCCGCCGAGAAGGTGGCGGGCCAGGAGGCTGGCCAGCCGTTCCGGAGTGCGGTGCTCGCCGCCGTCTGCGGTGTCCGGTGGTACCGAGAGGGGAAACGCGCCGCCCAGCTGGCGCTGCCATCGCGTGGTGTCGAGATCGATCTCCAGCACCGTTGCGGAGATGGTGGCGAGGGCGAGCACGGGCGAGACCAGCCGGGCGACCAGGCCCAGGTGGGTCACCGACGCGGCGACCCGGAACTCCACTGCCTCGGGCTCCCGGCCACTGCCTGCGGCCAGGCCTGCGCGAACTGCGGCTACCCGGTTTATCAGGGTGTTCGGGTCCCTGACGAGCTCGCTCATCGGATGCCAGGGCTCCCGGGGCCGGGAGTCGATGGCGTGGGTCTGGAGGGCGAAGAACGGTCCGACTGCGGCGAGCTCGCGCAGCAGGGCACCGGTCAGCGCCACGGTCATCGACTCCCACGCCGGGGTGCGTTCAGCGGGTGGCTGGACCGCGCTTCGCCGGCGGTGCCGTCCGGACGGGGGGTGAGCAGCCGGTGGGCCAGCGGAGCGAAGGCCAGCCCGATCGTGACCCAGAGGATCAGTTGCGCGGCCACGGAGTAGAGCCGGAAGTCGAACAGCACGTCGGCCGGGAAACCGGGATAAACGATGGCACCGTGAGTATCGGTCAGCGGCAGTGGTGTCTCGGTGGGGTGGTGGCCGAATTGCTGCTCGTTGGCGCTCAGATGTCCCAGCGAGGGCAAAAGGACCATGACGATGCCGATAGCGACGACGAACGCCGCGGCCGCGAGGAGGTTGCCGTTCCAGTTCCCCCATCGCTGTGCCAGTCGCCGGCCCAGCCATACGGCCAGGATGAGGAATGACACCGAGCAGCCGACCATAAGCAGGTAGAGCCCGCCGCGGTCGGTGATGGTGTCGGGGTGTCCGATTGAGGGCGGATTGGCGGGATATTTCAGGAACGGCACCAGGTACAGCCCCAGGAGCCCTGCCGCTGCCACCGTCACTGACAGGGTGCGGGGGCTGGGGTTGCCGACCCGGCCGAGGCAGAAGGTGTAGGCGACGGCAAACAACGCTCCCATCGCGATCCCGAAGAGGATCATGCCGACGCCAGTTCCGATGTTGGCCTGGATGGTACGGCTGAAGATGTCCGGGCCGGCTGGTTCGGTGGGCAGCCCGGCGGCCCGATCCAGTGCTGCCTGGGCGGTGTCCCGTCCGCTCTCGTAGTCGATCGCGGCCTGGATGTGAGGTTCGGCGAAAACCCGTCCGAACACAAACGCCAGCAATCCCGCCAGCGCGCCGACCGCGACGCCACGGAGGATCAGCTTCTTTTCCATTCCTCGGGTGCCTTCGCCGGCAGGGTTCAGTGGCAGGGGAAGCCGAGGAAGTGGCGGGCGTCGTGCACGAACTCGTGGATATGCATGTCGCTGCCGAACACCGAGGTCGCGCCCTGATCAACACCGATGAAGTAGTACAGAGCCAGCGCGAACACCACAGTTCCCACCAGCCACAGTGCCGCGGTGGACACCGGCAGCACAACCGGCGCAGGCCTCGTGTTCGATACCGGAATGCTGGTCACAGTGAGCCTCCTTCAGGGATCGTGCGTCCCTCTGCGATGAGCGGAGCGTCGTGATGGCGGAGTATCTGACTCACCGCCCACCGGGGTGGACGGCTCACAGTGGCGCGACCGTGCTGGACTCACACCAGCTTCCACACGCCATCACGCGGCACTGACGCTACGGACCCACCCCGAGCAGCGTCAATCGACCAACAGCACATCAGTGGTAGGCCGGGGCGTTCGTCTAGCGTTGATTCGGTGGCCCCGACACAGGATGTTGTGGTGATCGGTGGTGGAATCGCCGGCGCCTCGATTGCCTACGAACTCGCCGCGCACCGCCGAGTCACCTTGCTGGAGGCCGAGACCAGCCTGGCCCTGCACTCCACCGGGCGCTCGGCCGCCACGTACGTGCCGGGCCACGGTGGCCCCCCGCTGCGAGCATTGATCAACGCCAGCCGATCCCGGTTCGCCAGGCTGGCCGAGGAACTGGGTGCGCCTGCACTGCTGCGTCCCCGTCCGGTGCTCTGGGCGGCTTTTGACGGCCACGGGGAACGGGCGCTGCGGGCCACCCTGGCGGAACAGGCGCACGAGCCGGACGCCGCGGTCGAGTTGTCGCCGGAGGAGGCACTCGTCCGATGCCCGGTGCTGCGCCGGGACGTGTTGCGCGTCGCGGCGATCACCGAGACCGCGGGTGATCTCGACGTGATGGCCCTGCATCAGGCCTACATCCGCGGGCTGCGCCGGCGCGGCGGCTGCGTGCGCGTGGCGAGGCCGGTCACCGGCATGGTTCCGGTATCCGGCGGTTGGCGGGTGCACTGTGGCCCACACGACGTGCTCCATGCCGGCGATGTCGTGAACGCGGCCGGGGCCTGGGCCGACCTGATCGCCGGCCTCGCCGGGGTGCCTCCGCTGGGTCTGCGCCCGCTCCGCCGCACGATCGTCGTCGCCCGGGTGCCCGACCCGGGTCGCCTGCACACCCCGAGCGGAGGCGCGTTGCCGATGGTGGTCGAGGCGCGGGAGCGCTGCTATTTCAAGGCCGAGGGGAACAACCTGCTTCTCTCGCCCGGAGACGAGACACCCGTTCAGCCGGGGGCGGTCCAACCCGATCCGCTCGATGTAGCGCTTGCGCTGGAGCGCGTCGAGGCAGTCACCGGGCTCGGGCTGCGCTCGGTGCAGTCCAGTTGGGCGGGGCTGCGCTCGTTCGTCGCCGATCGGGCTCCGGTGGTGGGCGCCTGGCCGCAACATCCGGGCTTCCATTTCTTCGCCGGCCAGGGCGGCTCCGGGATCGAATCGGCTCCGGCCTTGGCTGCACTGGGTGCTGCGACCATCGTCGGCTGCTCACCGCCTCCGGACATCGCGCTCGACCCGGCAGCGCTCGCGCCCACCCGGCTCGCGCGCGGCGGGCAGTGAATTCAACGGCTGATGGCTTCACAGGTTCGAATCCTTGACCCACCACGTGGCAGGAAGACCGCAATATTCGGATGCAATTTCTATCAGCCGGTTCTCCCGTTATTGTGGATGGTTGACCGCCCCTGGGGATGGCGAACCATTAGGGTGGGAGATGCCACAGCAGGAGACCGGCACCCCGCGCAGGCTGTTGCTGGCGGGGGCCTGGAGAAAGAGCAGTCACAGCAATCCCAGCGGGGACTGCCTGGAGCTGGCGGGGCTGGCGGAGGGAAGCATCGTGGTGCGCAACTCCCGCCACCCGTCCGGACCCACGCTACGCTGCACTCGCGCGGCGATGGGGGCGTTCCTCCGGATTGTGAAAAAGGACGAATTTTCTCCAGCGACCGGGCGGCCTTGACACCGGCTATAGTGAGACGGTTTGTCCTACTTCCTCCATAGGAGGGGCGATGAGAGCGCAGGCGAGTGGGGATCCGCGTGGCAGCCGCACCCCGGCAGTACCGCAGGGGCCGACCGCGCTGCGCATCATGCTGGGTACCCAACTACGCCGGCTTCGTGAGGCGAGCGGCATCACCGCCGGAGCGGCCGGCCATGCGATCAGGGCGTCTCATGCCAAGATCAGCCGCATGGAGCTCGGACGGGTCGGCTGCAAAGAGCGCGATATAACAGACCTGCTCACCCTTTACGGTGTTACCGACGAACGAGAGCAGAGTTCATTCCTGGGGTTGGCCCGGCGGGCCAACATGCCCGGTTGGTGGCACCATTATAGCGATGTCCTACCGGGCTGGTTTGAAACGTATCTCGGTCTGGAGCAGGCCAGTTCCGTCATCCGCACCTATCAACCGCAGCTCATACCCGGCCTGCTGCAAACCCGGGAGAGTGCCCGCCTCGTCATCCGGCTCGGGCACCCCAACGCATCCCCCACCGAGATCGAGCGTCGGATCGCGCTGCGAATGGCACGCCAGAAATTTCTTGCCGAACCCGGTGCTCCCAGCCTGTGGGCCGTGGTCGAAGAAGGGGCACTATGGCGAATTGGTGAGCGTCCGGCGATGCAAGAACAAATCAGACACTTGATCGAAATGGTCAAGCTCCCGAACATCACACTCCAGGTGGTACCGATATATTCTGGTGCGCACATGGCGGTGGGCGGGCCGTTCACGATCCTACGATTCACCGAACCCGACCTGCCCGACATCGTCTACCTTGAACAGCTGACGAGCGCTCTCTATCTGGACAGGGAACCAGACGTGCGGCACTACTTGATGCTGATGGATCGATTGTGCGTCAAGGCTCAGCCTCCCGCCGAAACGATCAAATTCTTGAGCGACCTCCTCGAAAAGATCTGAATCTGGTCGCTGTGCCGCGGCGGGATCCGCCAGGCGCCCGCGCCCATCACGCGGGCGCCCTTGGCGTAGCCGGCCCCGGACCGCGTGATGGCGAGCTGGTAGTCGAGCCGGCCGAACCACGCCGAAGTTACATATGTTCAGCAGTTGCCCTATCTTGGCATTATGCGCCAGGTGTGGGAGAGGGTTTGTACGACGCCCGGTGTGCGGATGGCGTGCCCCGGAGACCTGGCGGTGTGCGAAGCGCACATGCGGCGCGTCCTGGATGAGGACCTGCGGGGCTACCACGCGCGCTGGCACCGCGACATCGACGACCTCGCCGGTACATATCTGAACCGACCTGGGTGTGCGCTGTTCGTCGCCGAGCTCGAAGGGGCATTCGCCGGGACCACCATCGTCAAACCGGGTGGTCCCGCCGGCCCGGCATGGCTGGCCGACCGCTACGCCGCCCAGCACACCGGCCAGTTGACCAGGGTGTGGATTGTGCGCGAGCTGCGCCGCCGCCGGGTGGCCCGGGCACTCGTCACCGCCGCGGCGCAGTGGGCGCTAGGACCGGGTGGGTACACCGTGGTGTGCCTGCACACCGACGCTTCCTCGCCCGGGGCCCTGGACTTCTGGCGAGCGTATCCAGCCGCGCTGGAGATTCTGGACGCGCGACCGGATCCGTGGGACACCGTCCATTTCGAAATCGACGCCACCCGGCTGCTCACGCTGGACGCCGCCCGACCGGCTGAGCTGTATGCCACCAGACTTCATGGATGACCACTGATCCGATCGGTTCTCCATCGGCTTCGACTTACGCTGGATCGGCGGGGTGGCGACACTCGGAGATCGTTGTCGATCTCCTGCGGTTGCACCAGGAGCTGTCGACGCTGCCCACCCTGGAGCCGAACGCGCACACGAACGCACTGTTCGACCAGCTGGTCAGGTTGGTCATCGATTCCGATGACGACCAAGCCGCCCAACGGGTCCTGGCCGAACCGGAGATCCATCGTATCGTTCCCGAACTGCGTGGTCTGTGCTCGTCAGCCGAGGTCGAGCTCGAGCGCGCCTGGGCCCGGCGGATCGTCGCCAGTCACGATCCGGAGCGGGAGCTGCGCGAATTCCCGTACTTCACCAACTACGAGCAGCTGACCCGCATGGAGCACCACGGCGTTCTCGGAGTGACCGAGCGTGGCTCGCGCTGCCGGATGCTGTTCGTCGGCGCAGGCCCGTTACCGCTGACCTCGCTGCTGCTCGCAAGCCGGCACGGCCGCACTGACATCGACAACATCGATGTCGACCCGGAGGCGGTCCGGCTGGCCACCCAGGTCGCCGGTGCGCTGCGCATCCACTCGCTGCGCTTCTGGTGTGCTGACGTGCTGACCTGCACCAACCTGGCCAACTACGACGTCGTGTGCTTGGCGGCTTTGGTTGGCGCCGAGCCCGACCTCAAATCACGGGTGATCAAGCACCTCTACCAGCACATGAGACCCGGCGCGCTGCTGCTCGCCCGCAGCGCCCGCTCGCTGCGGGCCCTGCTCTACCCACCGCTGGCTATCGGCGATCTGGCTGGGTTCCGCCCGCTGGCGGTGCTGAACCCGTACACCGAGGTGATCAACTCGCTGGTCGTCGCCGAGAAACCCACGGCGCCGCACCCGATGGACGATGCGTCGGAAGCGTGAGCGCCTGGTCAGCTGCGCAGAAACGCCAAGACCTCGGCGTTGAAGGTCTGGGCATGGGTGACATTCAGCCCGTGCGGAGCGTCGGGGACCAGGACGAGTTTGCTGCCGTCGATGGCGTCGGCGGTGCGCCGGCCGCTGACCTCGAACGGCACGATCGCATCGGAGTCGCCGTGGATCACCAGCGTCGGGATGGTGAACTCCTGGAGGTCGCCGCGGAAGTCGGTCTTGGTGAACGCCGTCGTGCAGTCGAGGGTGCCTTTCGGGGAGGCGGCTGCGGCGATCGCGGCGTTGTAGCGCCGCAGCGGCTCGCTCACCAGGTCGGTGCGGCCGCGGACGGAGAAGAAGTTGGTGACGAACTGGTCGACGAAAGCCACACGGTCGGCTCGGATGCCGTCGTGGAAGCCGGTGAGGGTCGCGTCGTCGATACCGCCCTCGGGATTGTCGGCGGATTTGTAGAGGTAGGGCGGGACGGCGGAAGCGAACACCGCCTTGGCGACGCGCTCGGTGCCGTACCGGCCGACATAGCGCGCCACCTCGCCGCCGCCCATCGAGAATCCGATGAGGGTCATCCCAGCCAGGTCGAGGTATTCGACGAGCGCGTGCATGTCGGCGGCGAAGGTGTCGTACTCGTAACCGTCCCAGGGCTGGGATGAGGCACCGAACCCGCGCCGGTCGTAGGTGATCACCCGGTAGCCGTCCTCGACCAGTGCGGGAACCTGCTGCTCCCAGGAGCGGCCGGACAGCGGCCAGCCGTGCACGAGGACCACGGGCGGTCCCGACCCATGGTCCTCGTAGTACAGCTCGACCGGGGTGCCGCTGCCTTCGCTGACGGTGAGGCGTGCCATGGGCGGGCTCCTTTCCCCCTCGGCAGGGTAGGCCCTGACCCCCGCGACGATGCCCGGCGACGGCGGCAACCACCCGGACGAGGCCACGGCATTCGTCCATCGCGAGGGCCCGCTCACTGCTCCGGTCAGGTCGTGATCGCCGCGCGTGCCTTGGCGGTCTTGACGGCCGCGGTGAGGGTGGTGATGTCGTAGGCGCCGTAATGTCGCCGTCCGTTGATGAAGAACGTGGGTGTCCCCGATACGCCACTCAGTCCGGCGGAGTCGACGTCTTCGGCGATTCGGGCAACGTGGGTATGCCTGCGCAGCTCGTCGCGAAATCGTTCGACGTCAAGGCCGAGGTTGCCCGCATAGCCGTTCAGATCGGTCGGCCGCAAATCCTGTTGATGGTCCAGCAGCAGGTCGTGCATCCGCCAGAACTCGCCTTGGCTGGCCGCGGCCTCGGCGGCTTCGGCCGCCAGCTGTGCCCGCGGGTGGACGTCGGTGAGTGGAAGGTGCCGCCAGACGTAGCGCACCTCGCCGAAGTCGGCGAGCAGTTCACGCAGGACCGGTTCCGCCTGACCGCAGTAGGGGCACTCGAAGTCGCCATACTCGACCACGGTCACCAGCGCCTCAGCCGGACCGCGGATGTGATCGCGATCCGGATCGACCGGCTCGACCAGGTCGATGAGGCCCTCCGAGGTACCCAGCAGGGCTCGGGTTCGCCGCCGGGGCGGGAGCAGCGCGGTGATGCCGAAGACGGCCCAGGCCGCCGCGGATGCGCACAGCGCGGCGGACAGCACGCCGAGCTTGGCCTCCTGCAGCTGGGCGCCGGCAAAGGCGAGGGTGGCGATCAACAGGGACACGGTGAAGCCGATACCGGCGATCGCGCCGCCACCGGCGACCGCGGCCCAGCCGACAGGGGGTGGCAGCTGGGCCCGGTTCAGCCGGGTGACGAGCCACGAGCTGCCGATGATGCCGATCGGTTTGCCCGCGACGTATCCGAGCAGGATTCCCAGGGTGATGGGCGAGGTGTAGGCGTGCGAGAGGAACTGGCCGTTGATCGGGATGCCTGCGTTGGCCAGCGCGAACAGCGGCACGATCAGGTAGCTGGTCCAGGGGTGGTAGAGCTGCAGAAATCGCTCGTTGGGTGAGAGCGCCGAGGCCAGCCCGGTGCTTGCCGAGCGGGCGAGTTCGGGCGTCGGCTGCTCGCGGAAGAGCCGGAACAGGCCCGTCGCTCGCTCGAGGTCATCGCGCGCGGGTGGGTAGGCGAAGGTCAGCAGGCCCATCACCAGGCCGACCGCAACGGGTTCGACACCGGAGGACAACAGCGCCAACCACGCGGCCGCGCCGAGGAGCGCGTAGACGAGGCCCTGCCGGATCCGTCGGGCCCGGACGACCAGGATCACCCCGAAGATCGCCAGCGCAATGATGAGCGGCCACAGCGCGACGGGCCCGCTGTAGACCGTCGCGATCACGGCGAGCGCCACGACGTCGTCGACGACCACGACGGTGAGCAGGAAGGCCCGCACGCTGTCCGGGAGCCGCCGCCCGACCAGCGCGAGCAAGCCGAGTGCGAACGCCGTGTCCGTCGACATCGCGACGCCCCAGCCATGCGCCGACGGGTGCCCCGCGTTCACCGCCAAATAGATCGCGACCGGCACGACCATCCCGGCGATACCGGCAGCCAGTGGGAGTGCGACCCGCCTCCGCTCGCGCAACTCGCCCATGTCGAACTCTCGGCGTGCCTCCAGCCCGATGATGAAGAAGAAGAACGTCATCAGCCCGCTGTTCACCCATTCCCGAAGGGTCTGGGACACGCCAGAACCTCCGAGGCGGATCGACAGCGGCATCCGCCACACCGACTCATACGACGCCACATCAATGTTCGCCCAGGCCAGCGCGATCAGGGTGGCGATCAGCAGGACGGCGGCGCTGCCGGACTCGGTGCGCAGGAAGGCGCGCAGCGGTGTCTCAAGGCTGCGTGCCCACGCCGTCCGCCCGGTGAAGGGCGCGGCGGAGGCCGCAGATTCGCTCATTGTTCAGCGCTCATGAAAGGCTGGGGCCGGGGATCGCGTTCCACCATGGCCATATTGTTCTCACCACTCATATCCGGGCCAAGCCAGTCTTGAGAGTCTTGAGAGTGCAGTCACTTGGCGCTCGCGCGGGCGTTCACCTGCTGCCTACGGTCGCCTCGTGAGCGCACGTCCATCATTCGGTGGCTCTCGAACCGGCCATTGACCGCAGCTGAGGAGCCCGTCATGGATTTGAACCTCTCCGGCAAGGTCGCCGTCGTCACCGGCGCCAGCAAGGGGATCGGCCTGGCCATCACCAGGGCGCTGGCAGCCGAGGGGGTGAGCGTGGCCGCGGGAGCCCGCAAGGGTAGCGACGAGCTGTCCGAGCTCGCCTCGCGATCCGCGGTCCACCCGGTGCTGGTGGACCTGACCACCCCGGAGGGCCCCACCCGGCTCGTCGAGGAGGCGACCCGGGTGTTCGGAGGCCTGGACATCCTGGTCAACAATGTCGGTGCGGTGCGCCCGCGCCTCGACGGGTTCCTGGCGCTCACCGACGACGACTGGGACTGGGCGCTGAGCATCAACTTCCTCGCCGCGGTCCGAACCACCCGCGCCGCACTGCCGCACCTGCTCGACCGGGCTCCCGCCACGATCGTCACCGTGAGCTCGGTCAACGCGTTCCTGCCGGATCCGGCGGTGATCGACTACAGCGCCGCCAAGGGCGCGCTGACCAACTTCTGCAAGTCCCTGTCCAAGGAGTTCGGGCCTCGAGGCGTGCGGGTCAACACCGTCAGTCCCGGCCCGGTCGAGACCGATCTGTGGCTCGGCGACGAGGGAGTCGCCGCTACCGTCGCGCGGGCCCGGGACGGCCATCCCGATGAGGTCGCCAAGCAGGCCGTCGCCGACACGTCGACCGGCCGTTTCACCCACCCGCGGGAGGTCGCCGACCTCGTAGTGCTGCTCGCCAGTGCTCGGGCCGGCAACGTCACCGGCACCGACGTCCTCATCGATGGAGGGTTGGTCAAAACTCTGTGACTCGACCGGGCGTGGGACAAGTGCCGGCGCCGTTGGCTTTGTCCTCACCAGGGGGGCGCTGGCTGGTCGTCGCCGCGGCTCTGGGCTCGGGAGTGGCATTCCTGGATGGGTCCGTGGTGAACGTGGCTCTGCCGGCCATCGGTCGCGAGCTTGGTGGCGGGTTCTCGGTTCTGCAGTGGGTGCTCGATGGGTACCTGCTCAGCCTCAGCGCGCTGTTGCTGTTGGGCGGTGCGCTGGGCGACCGTTACGGGCGGCGACGGGTGTTCCTGGTGGGGCTGGCGATGTTCACGGTGGCCTCCCTGGGCTGCGGCCTGGCGCCGAGCGGCGCCGTCCTGATCCTGGCCCGGCTGGTGCAGGGTTTCGGGGGTGCGCTGTTGATTCCCGGCAGCATGGCGCTGATCAATACCTCGATCCGGGAGCAGGACCGGGGTCGAGCGATCGGCATGTGGGCCGGTTTGAGCGGGGTGGCCTCGGCGCTGGGGCCGTTTGTGGGTGGATGGCTCGTCGATTCGGCATCGTGGCGGTGGGTGTTTTTCATCAATGTGCCACTCGCCGCCATAGCACTGATGGTCACGGTGCGCCATGTGCCCGAGAGCCGCGACCCTACCCCGGCTGGGCGTCTGGACCTCGCCGGTGCGGGCAGCGTGACTCTCGGCCTCGCCGGGATCATCTATGCGCTGATCGAGGCGCCGGTGCGGGGCTGGACACCGCTCACCGTGACGGCAGCCGTCGTGGGGGCGGTGGCACTGGCTGGTTTCCCGTTGATCGAACACCGGCAATCCGCACCACTCATCCCGCCGTCGTTGTTCCGCTCGGCGCAGTTCACCGGGGCGAACCTGGTGACGCTCGCGGTCTACACCGCATTGGGCGGGGCGCTGTTCCTGCTCGCACTGCAACTGCAGCAAACGCTGGGTTACTCCGCACAGGCGGCCGGGCTCTCCTTCCTTCCCTTCACTGTGATTATGTTGCTGCTCTCCAGCCGGATCGGAGCACTGGGCCAGCGCATCGGACCCCGCTGGCTCATGACCATCGGACCGCTGGTGGCCGGTACCGGGCTCGCGCTGCTGGCCCGTGCCGTGCCCGGCGCGAGTTATCTCGGTGGCGTACTGCCCGGCATCGCCGTATTCGGTCTGGGCATGGCCATCACCGTGGCCCCACTAACCTCCACGGTGCTCGCTTCCGTGGAGGAGGAACACGTTGGCGCTGCCTCCGGGGCCAACAACGCCATCTCCCGGATCGCCAGCCTGCTCGCCGTCGCCGTTCTCCCGCTCGCCGCCGGACTCGACAACAGCGGCACTGCCCCACTCGGACCTGGTTTCGCCCGCGCGATGCTCATCTCCGCAGTGCTATGCGGCCTCGGTGGCATCACCGCCCTGTTCACGATCAAGCAGCGAATACCGGTGCGGCTGCACACAATGCCCGGGCTCACCCAGCCATGCCAGCAGCCCTCCACCCGCACACCGCAGGCCGGCGGTCCGTCGCCGGCATCCTGACCCCTGACCGCGGTGCGCGTGTCAGTGCTGGACACGGTGCGGCCGCCGATTGTCGGGTGCTTACCGAGTGGGGTCCGGGATCACCGATCCTGGTCATCACCGGATGAGGATGCCGTCGGGCGACCGCTTGCCGGCCGGCCGGGGTGCTGCGGTCGAGGACGATGGTTGCTGATCAAGTCGCGCTGGCAGGCGCGGTAGCCGTCAGGGTTAGGGGGGTGGTCGTCTCCGAGCCATCCGCATCCGCAGCGGGCCACGTAGGCGATGAAGGTTCGTTCAGCGCATCGTGTGATGTCGGTCCAGGTGTCGCTCAGGACGCCGTCTCGGTAGCGGCCGGCGACGTAGCCACGGTGGGTTTCGGCGTGGTCATCAGTCTCCGTGCCGATACACCCCATAGACAAACTATGGCGACCACGGTGAAGGAGAGGCAACGGTCGGCCACAGACGGGTTACGGCGAGGAGTCGATTGGGGGTATGCCAGAGCACTGGCCCCGGTCGCCCAGCTGGCACCCGCCGGGGCAGCTGGAGGCTCGCCGAGGAGCTTGGGGTGCCTGTGGGCGGCGTGGTTGTCGCAGAGAATGTGCCGTTCGTTGGGCGATTACATCGATCGAGAAGAGTACTCGCACTTCATGAGGCTTGTTGTACGCTTGCGAAGCACTCATTTATTTCTCACTTTACGCGGCAGTCTGCCCGCATTCAGTCGAGGTTCACGTTGCGACGAGCCGCACGGCAGCCAGTGTATCTCGGACGAGAATTCTGTCGTAGGGAGAAAAGCATTGATGAGGAGTCGTCGAACGGAAGGTGGCCAACTCATGACCAATAGAATACGCTGGTCCGTTTGAGTGGTTAGGTCCGGTTCGGGTTACGCGTGGACGTTTGGGCGCGATTGATTTGTTGTGACAGGCTCCGCATAGTCTGATCATGTTTTCTGGGGCCGCGAGCCTGTGGAGTGGTGCTGGGTGGCAGAAATGATCCTGCAGTGTGATCTGCGGGTCATGTCGTCGCGACAGAATTCCGTCTCCGGTTCATCTCCGGTTGCCCCGGCGTTATTTCTATTAGGAGGAATGGATGTTCGACGCACTGAGCACGGCAGAGCTTGACGGTCAGTACCTGGAGTTGCTCCCAGCACGCACGGTGCTCTCGACGGTCGGCGGCAACGTCACCGGTGGCAACGGAGGCGCTGGCGGCCACGGCGGTAATGGGGGTGCCGGCGGCGCCGGCGGCCACGGCGGAAATGGCGGCAATGGCACAGGTGGCACCGGAACCATCTCCGGCAACACCGTTTCCGGCGCCGGCAGCACCATGACCAACTCGGCCGGTAACGGCTTCGGTGGTGACGGCGGCAATGCCAACGGTGGAGCCGGCGGGGCCGGCGGAAACGCCCCCGGTGGTCCCGGCGGCGGGATCTTCTTCTTCGGCTGAGCGGTCACGCCCTCGTCTGACATGCTCCTTGACTGAGGAGGGGGTGGCCGGATCCGGCCACCCCCTCCCGGCGTTCTCTCTGTCCGCGCCGGCCCGGCAGTTGGCCGGCGAGGACATCCCGGCTGACGAGCCACTGCTGCGGACCAAGGCCCGCACCCAGCAGGTCATGTCGATGCAGCGCTTGGTCTCCGGAGCAGCCGAATGATCAGGTACACGACGATGACCACGTTGAGCACCAGTCCGCCCACCTTGAGGCCGGTGGGATGCTTGGAGAGCTCTTGCACCTCAGGGATGAGGAGCAACGCCGTCGACACGATGGTCAGATATTCGCCCCACCGCCGGCGACGGAACAGACCATAGCTCTCCACCGCCTCCAACAACCCGTATCCCACGGCAATTACCCCGTCCCGCAGCGCCTGCCGTGGTCCGAACCCACCCAACCCTGAAATCAGCCGGCCGGTCTCGTTGCGACTGGGATCAAGCCCGGCCTGCTCAGCGAAACGACGCGCTAGACCAGCCCAGTCAGCGTGCACATGCGTTAACAGGATCGCACCGACACCGACCAGAACAACAGCACGAAGCGCCCGCTCCACCGCGAACACCGGCAACAACCAACTCCGGTCCCGGTTCCCTTCCCCCCGAGCAGACTGCCCAGACACAGCCGCCCCACCTGAGCGACCCGCCGCCGATCCCATCACCCTCCTCACCCCACTCCACGCGCGAGACCTATACCATCACCAACACGCACAAAGAGTAGAGAAACCAAGCGCAGGCCAGCTCCTAAAAATGAATAACGTGGTTCTCTGCAGTGTGCCCTTGGCCGTCGCTGCGTGCACTGAGCGTTCACTGAGCGTGCGCCACCGAGGAAACCCGAACCTCAGCCCCCACCCAAGCTCCAGCCAAACGCGGCCGTCCACCGCGCCCGCAGGGGCCGGCCCGCGCGAGCACAGCCGCCAGGCCGCGCACCGCAAGCAGGACGGCCCCTGCGGGTAGGGAGTCAGGGTCAGCATGCCCATCTCTGCGGACATTTGCCGTCGTCTCAGGGTGATAGAGACAGGTCGGCCGGTCGTGGTTGTAGCAGCCTCGGCGCCGCGATTGCCGTGATCATTGCAGCGCTGTACCATCCAGATCTCCTATATACGTTCGCTGCCCGCGCGTTGGTGATCGCGATTTCGCGGAAATTCTCTACTTCAATCATCAGCGTTACCAAAATTGTCATGATCTGATCACTCTTGTTACCTCTACGATCCCTGGCGGGTACATGCGTGTCGGCTGCCTGGCGGGCCATACAATGAACAACTATCTTTCCGAGGAGATGAGCTTAAGGGCTTGATTTGCCCGCTGCTGATCGCAGCAGGCCGTCAGGTTGGCGCTCGCAAGGAGGACGCTTCGTCATCCTTGCCAAATCGGCCGCGTACGGGTCCACTCGCGGGAGGTCGCCGGCTACCCCGACCTGTATTCACGCACGCCCCGCCCATGTGGGCTTGATGGGTCTACAGTGGTGAGATTGTTTGATCGACGGCTCAGGCAGGTGCTCTGCCCGCCCAGTGCCCGGTGCAGCATCCCGCAACTGATCCTACCGATTGGTGGCAGATCGTTATGAGTGAGCCCTCCGCATCGGAGGTGCAGTCCACCTGCTTGCGCGATGTTGCGATGATGTTCGATGATCTTGGCCGACAAATCAACTCGACTAATCCGGGATCGGTGTTCAATGCACTGACCCAGGTGGCGGTCCAACGGGTGCCCGGTACGAACGCGGCGAGCATCACGGTGTATCGACATGGGCAATTCAAGACAGTCTCGGCCACCGATGACCGTGCGCGGCAGGCTGATGCCATCCAATACGAGCTGGGCTCCGGGCCTTGTGTAGACGCCATCGTCGAGGAAACGCTCTACCGACCCGTGGACCTGCGCCAGGATAGCAGGTGGCCGGAGTACGGCACTCGGGTGCACAAGGAGTTCGGGTGGACGAGCATGCTCTCCTTTCGGTTGTTCCCTGAGCTGGCGACGGTCAAGCTGATTGCTGGATTGAACCTGTACGCCGAGCGACCGCACGCATTCGTTGGCTCGGCCACCCGGGTCGGCTTACTACTGGCCACTCATGGCGCGATGGCGGTCGCGGCCGATGTGAACCGTGACCAGGCAGAAAACCTGAAGCGAGCGCTGGGCAATAGTCGTGAGATCGGGGTGGCGGTCGGTGTGCTGATGGCTCGCCACCAGCACACTCGGGAGCACGCCTTCGACCTGTTGAGAGTGGCCAGCCAGCACTTGAACCGCAAGCTGCGCGAGATCGCTGTCGAGGTCGGTGATACTGGCATGCTGCCGGAAGGGCTGGTGGCCGGCTGGACCCATCCGCCCCACCTCGGCCGCCGCGGGCAACGCCTTGAAGAAAATTGAAATGCTTACTTGGTAGGTCACGTCCGACGGAGTGGTGTATGGGATAACCCCGCGTGATCCGGTGGTTATTTTAGGCGGTCCAGTGGTTGGGTTGTCACGGTCGGCTCGCTGGTTGCGGGCTGGGGTTCGGGTGTGACGATGCGGATTCTGCTTTTGGCGAGGAGTTCTAGGCTCATGTAGCGGCGGCCTTCGGTCCATTCGTCGCTTTGCTCGGCCAGTACGGCGCCGACCAGGCGAATAAGCGAGAGACGGCCAGGGACGATGCCGACGACGTCGGTGCGCCGGCGGATCTCTTTGTTCAATCGCTCCTGGGGGTTGTTGGACCAGATCTGGCGCCAGATCCCGCGGGGATAGGCGGTGAAGGCCAGCAGCTCATCCCGGGCGGCCTCGAGATGCTCGGCCGCGTCGGGATACTTCTCCGTCAGGCCGGCCACGACGCGGTCGAACTGCGCGGCCGCGGCGTCGGCCTGGTCGAAGATGGTGCGCACGGGGTCGCGACGTGTCCCTGAGCCGACTCGGGGACCCTGGTGAGCAAATTGCGCAGGTAGTGGGTCCGACAGCGCGGCCAGCCCGCGCCGGGCAGCGCCGCGTCGATTGCGGCCACCAGCCCCGGATGGGCATCGGAGATGACCAGCTGCACGCCCGAAGGACCCCGGGCGACCAGACCACGCATAAACGCCAGCCACCCCGCGCCGTCCTCGGCCGAGGCGACATCCAGGCCCAGGATCTCCCGGTGCCCATCGGCGTTGACCCCGATGGCGACAAGGGCGTGCACACTGACCACGCTCCCCCCGACGTGTCGAGACCCTCAGCAGGTAGGCGGTCGCGACCACCCTGACCAGCGCCGTGTGAATCGCGTGGGGTCCGTGCCGTCACACAGGCTCCCAGTTCGACGGAACTCTGGCTTGTCAGTACTCTGGGATAAGCGCGACGCATCACGCCCCCGGCAGTGGGGGTATGCCTCCGTTCATTTGTGCTGCGGCGTAGGGGAGAGCATACCGTCAATGACGACCACCAAAGATCCGTCCGGTGATCAAGCGGACGCGTTACCCGCTGACACCACCAATCCCTCCGACCCACCGCACACAGCTGACCTGAATGGCGACAAAATAGCCAACGGTCGCCCACCGTACGCCCCCGAGCATCTGCTTGAGTTGACAGTGCAGAGTCCCATGGTGGGGATATGCGTAGCCACGATAGAAGGCGAGCTGGATGCGCTGTCCGCGCCTCTGCTCGATACACGCATCCAGGAACAGCTCGCCGCTGCCCCCACCCACCTCATCCTGGACCTACAATCGGTGCGCTTCTTAGGCTCCAACGGACTGACTAGCCTGCTACATGCCCGCGAACTCGCACAGACCGTCGGGACCCAACTGCATCTCGCCGGCGTGGTCACCCGCGTTGTAGCACGCGCGTTACAAGTCACCGGATTGGTAGAGCTCTTCGATACCTACCCCACTGTGAACGATGCTCTGGGGGCACTGGTGGACTGATCCGCCGCCACTGGCGGCACGTGGAACGGTCCCCCTTCGTTGGTCATCGATCTCGTCAGTGAGCTGACCACCAGCGGAAGCTCGCTTGCGGACGCCACACTCTGGTCTCATGCGTCAATCGAGACCCAAGGACAAGACAACGTGTGCCGCGAGCTGCGGCAACCTGCCGGATCGCTCCTCTCGCCCCACATCGCGGTCGGTACCGGCGTGCGGGCGAGGGGACCGGATCCCATGGTAACTCAGCGTGCTGGCACAGCTACTCGGCGTCAGATCACGGCTCTCTTCAGGCAGGTGGAACACAGCTCCGCTGTTGTGTCCCAAGCCTCGCTGGCCTCGGGAACGAGGTCAGTACTCGCCCGCCACCGCCGATCTCGACGGGTAGTCAGGGCACGTGGCAGAACTCGATGTTTACATTGACCGCCGGAGGGGAATAACTAAAGTTGCACAAACAGGTTCCCCGCTTAGGGTATCCGCTCCGGGTTTGACAAGCTTGCCGATCTTGATTTTTGGTGTGTCGTGGTCCAACGAGCAACGATGGGAGGAAAATATGGACGGCCTTGATTTGTTAACCGCTGACCATAACAGGGTGCGCGGGTTATTTGCCCGGTTCCGGGAGGCGAAGAAGCGGGATGATACATCTGAGATGGGTGCGCTGGCTGAACAGATCTTCGCGGAACTTGAGGTGCATACAACCATCGAAGAACAGGTTTTCTACCCTGCCATACACGACGTGAACGAGGAACTGGCCGAGGTTGTTGACGAGGGTGTGCAGGAGCATCACGTCGTTGATTTATTGATGGAAGAGGCGCGCGCGCTCCAGCCCGGTGACGCTGAGTGGGTGGCGAAGCTCAGCGTGCTCATCGAAAATGTCGAGCATCACGCGGAAGAAGAGGAAGACGAGCTGTTCCCGCAGGTGCGCTCGGCCACCGACGCTGCGACTCGCCGTGCCTGGGGCCAGCGGTTCGAGACCATGAAGACAGAGCGTGGAGCACCCTCGCCCGGTCAAGCCGCCGAGCTGACCACCCGGGAGCTGCGGCAGCGGGCAACCGAGCAGCAGATCCCAGGCAGGTCAAACATGACCCGTGAGGATCTCGCCGCCACCGTCGATCCCCGCTAATCCCGGTCCCATTTTGGGCCCTGCGACGGTACTCTGTCGCCTCGAACCGAGTCGCTAGGCTACTACCAGCAGCGAGCTTGCAAACAAGGTCAGTTTCTGAGTATGCGCGGACTGTGTTCAGACCCTTCCCTGCTGAGCTGATCCGAGATCGAGCAGAAACAAAGCGCCGCTGGAGCCCTTATGCACCGGCTTGAGATTGCGCAGAGCCCGATCAAGCAAGCTGCCGACTGAACCGAGGAGAGTCTCGACAGCGCTCGTTAAAAGCGCCGAAGCCAGCGCGCTAGCCATGGAAACCCCTGACTTCAGGGCGCCACCCGCGTCTTCATCCGCTGAATCACCCCACGGGAAGCGAACACTGCGGCCCCCTTTACCTATCCCTGCGAATGTTTTGCCCAAACGAGAGGATTGATCATGTCCGAGCATGAAGAGAAGAACCTTGGCGCAGGTAACACCGAGCCCGATCCAGCCACGGCCGCGAACCCCCCGAATGAAGTCAAAGCCGGAGACAAAAAGAGGGAGAAGGCTGGACCAGGCCCCGATCCTATTGGCGGCGGTGTCGGCGGTAAGGACGACTGAGCCACGGTCGACAGCCCGGACATACTGAGCACGTCGCCAAGGTCCCAAGCAAAAGAGTGAACCCTACGAGGAGGGAGTTGTTGTGGAAGAGCGCGAACAGGACGCTCCGGAGGAGAAGATTGACAACGCCAGGGCTGAGTCGTTTCCTGGTGGCGTTCCGGAGGACGCAGATAAAGGAACCGGACGCGCAAAAGGAACGGGTCTGCCTCCCGGATCGGTGGGTAAAGGGCGCGACACACCCCAGACTCCTGCCACCTGAGTGATTCTGTTGTAGACCCGCTATCTGTCTGTTCTTCGAGGGCCTACTGATCCCATCTGATGTTAAATAAAGGCGCGCGCCTCCTGTGTGCTCGTGGTGGCGCGCGTCTTTATTGACGCACTCCGCTGTTCTTAGCGCCTCGGAGGCACGCTGCGCACGGCTCGGAAAGGGCCTCACCTCGACCACGCCGTGTTTGCCTCATTCTCATGGCCACAGTCACCTACGGGTGCGCAACGGCAGCTTGTGCAAGGAGGCTTATCGGAAACTCAGCTTGAAGAAGTAAAGTGAGCGAATCGCACTGAAAGCGGTCGGGTAGGTTCGAAGCGGACGGCGGTAGTTGGTGTGCATGCAGCGCCACGTCTTGAAGTTGGCGATTGCTCGCTCGATGACA
>DASYAZ010000169.1:0-2931 GCA_036501085.1 Pseudonocardiaceae bacterium
GGCTCTCCCGGCACCGATGTGGGTCTGATCTTGCGATGAGAAACCCAGTAAGGGCTGGTTGGGAGGGTTTGCCGGTGCCGTGCCGAGGATTGCGGGATGTGTCCGGGGCGGAGCCCGTAGGTTCGGGGGTCGAGGAAGATCTTCGCTGAGCCGGGAGGGGTCACGCATCCGTGCGTGTGACCACGGCATTCCGCCGTCTGTTGGGCCTGTCGGGCATCGTGGTGCGTGGGGTGTCGTTCGGCAATGACTCGGTGTTGGTTGAGGTTGGGTTGCGCCGCGCCCGGCTGGAGTGCCCGTTGTGCTCATTCAGCACCCGGTTCCGGTATGACACCCGCACGATGTCAGCGACGTGGCGGCACTTGGACTTCGGGCGGTGGCGGGTGTTGCTGCGCGCGCCTGGGTTACGGCGGTTGCGCTGCCCGACCCACGGGGTGCGGGTTGAGGCGGTGCCCTTCGCCCGGCATCGGGCCGGGTTCACCCGAGACTTTGAGGATCTGGTGGCGTTCCTGGCCACCAAGACCGACAAGACCACGATCGCCCGGATCTCGCGGCTGGACTGGGACAGCATCGGACGGATGTGCGCGCGGGTGGTCGCCGACGGACTCGACCCAGGCCGGCTCGACGGGCTGGTCAATATTGGTGTCGACGAAGTGTCCTGGCGTCGCCACCATCGTTACCTCACCCTGGTCGCCGACCACACCGGAAAGAAGATTGTGTGGGGGGCACCGGGGAAGGACACCGCCACCCTAGACAAGTTCTTCGCCGAGCTCGGGACCGAGCGCAGCGCCGCCCTGGCGGCGGTGAGCATGGACATGGGTCCGGCCTTTGCCAAAAGCGTGTCCACTCACGCCCCGACCGCGGTGCGCTGCATCGACCCGTTCCACGCCGTCAAACTCGTCACCGACGCCCTGGACACGGTGCGCCGCGCGACCTGGAACGAGCTGCGCCGCCTGCCTGATCAGGGTGCGGCCAAGAAGTTCAAGGGCGCCCGGTGGGCGCTACTCAAACGACCGGAGAACCTCACCGACGAACAGAACACCACGCTGCGCCAGCTGCGGCGGCGCGGTGGAGACCTGTGGCGGGCCTACAGCCTCAAAGAAGCCTTCCGGGAGATCTTCGCCGGCGACCTCGACCCGGACCAGACCGCCGAGCTAATCGACCGCTGGTGCTCGCGGGCCAGCCGCTGCCGACTCCCCGCGTTCGTCAAGGTCGCTAAGACCATCCGCAAACACCGCGACGGCATCCTCGCCGCCATGCGCTTGAAGATCAATAACGGTCGGGCCGAAGGACTCAACAACCACGTCCGCCTGATCATCCGACGGGCCTACGGCTTCCACTCCGCCACCGCCGCGCTCGCCCTGGTGATGCTCTCCTGCGGACCGATCACCCTGCGTCTGCCCTATGAGCACCCGCTCTGACTGACTCGTCGCGGGGCGTGGCACGCTGCGGCGATGCTCTAACTTCGGCCTAGCGTTGACCCACGCTTGGAGGATGCCGCCCATGCCCGAACCCGACCCGCTGCCCTTCCCGGTGACCCACGCCGGCGACGATGAGGTCGTGCTGCGGCCCACCGAGCATGCCGCGCTCGCTGATCTTGGCGCGGTTCTGCAGCTGTGCGCGGCGGGCCGGTTGCGGTGTAGTGAGAAGACCCGTCGGCCCTCCGCGGCCACCATGGCGCAGGTGGCGCACGTCCTGTCCGCGGGTGAGTTCTACAGCGGCGAGGCGATCGCATCGTTTGCCTGGCCGCTGCTGCTGCAGGCAGGCGGGCTCGCGGAGCTGGCCGGGACCAAGCTGGTGCTCACCGAACGGGGCAACAAGGCCCTGAGCAGGCCTGGCGCGGAGACGATCCGGCATCTGTGGCGGCGGTGGATCGCGGCGGGAGTGATCGATGAGTTCAGCCGGATCGACACAATCAAGGGCCAACGCAAAGCCCGGGCGCTCACCGCGGTCAAGCCCCGCCGCGGCGTGGTCGCTCAGGCGCTGGCCCGGTGCTGCCCGCAAGGGCAGTGGGTGAGCATCGAGGAGATGTTCGCCGCCATGTGCCGAGGTGGTTACGACCCAGAGGTTTCCCGGGGCACCAACGTCTGGAAGCTCTACCTTGACGACCCCGAGCACGGCAGCCTCGGCTACGACGGCCACCACGACTGGGAGGTACTACAGGGCCGCTACACCTTGGCTGTGTTGTTCGAGTACGCCGCCACGCTGGGACTGGTCGACGTCGGTTACGCCGCCCCCGACAATGCTCGGGTCGGCGATCTGCCGGACTACCTCGACTACTACTTCCAGGGTCCCCTGTCTCGCTACGACGGGCTACTCGCGGTGCGGCTCACCCCGCTCGGCGCCTACGCGCTGGGACTGAGCACCACCTACCAGCCCGGGCCACCGCCCGCGGGCGAGTCCGGCGGGCTCGAGTTGAAGGTGTTGAACAACCTCGACGTGGTGGTCACCGGGACCCTGATGCCCGCCGACACCATGCTGCTCGACGCCTTCGCTGAACGGACCTCCGACCGGGTGTGGACACTGACCACCACCAACGCCCTCGCCGCGCTCGACACCGGACGGCAGCTGAGCGAGCTGGCCACGTTCCTACGCCGCGCCGAGCACCAGCTGCCCCAAACCGTGACCCAGTTCCTCACCGACCTCGCCGGGCGGGCCAGCCGCCTGTCCAACCACGGACTGACCCGGCTGGTCGAGTGCACCGACCCAGCCCTCGCAATCATGATCGCCCGCGACCGCAACACCTCGAAACTATGCCGGCCAGTCGGTGACCGCCACCTCGCCGTGCCAGTCGAACACGACACCGCCTTCCGCAAAGCCGTCCAAACCCTCGGCTACGTACTACCACCGAACAAGTAGTTCCCCACCCAACGCCCCTGACCCACCCGCCCGCAAGATTCCAACCCCCGACCCACACTCATGCCGGGAGAGCCA
>DASYAZ010000170.1:0-3232 GCA_036501085.1 Pseudonocardiaceae bacterium
TGACCGAGGGCAATTATCTCCTGCTCGATACACCTCCGTGGTCGGCGGTTCGGGGGCTGTTGGACGAGGTGTGGTTTTTGGCGCCCAACGAGCGGACTCGGCGCGAATGGCTCGTCACCCGCCATCGCCGCTATGGCTGTAACGACCAGCAGGCGGCCGAGCGGGCCGCTGGCAGCGACGAGAACAACGCGCGCCTGATCGCACCCACCGCGGCCCGAGCCGACCTGATCCTCGACCCGACGCAGTTGGACTGAGTTGCGCTTAGCGTGTGCTCTGCGAGATCGATCAATAAGATTAACCACCATCAAGCCAGTGCTTCCGGTGGTCCGCCTGGCACATTTCCCGGTGGCCGATCGTAGGTCGGGAAAGCACATCCGTATCTCGGGCGACGAGCGCTCGGCGGATGGGTAGCGGGACGGTGCGCATGGCCCGGCCGACGTCGAGGGGTTCGGATTCCCACCGTGCACCACGGGATGATTGCCAGCTCGGCTTCGGCGGCCTCGCGGTCGGCGGCGCTCACGGCGGCGGGGATCGCCCAGGGAGTTGTTTGGTGTTGCGGAATCCGGTGGTGACCGCGACGTTGCGGGATTCTACTTCCGCGACGGTATCCAGCATCACCGAATACACCATCCGCGACACCGATTCAATATTCCTGACTTCATTCGACAGTCCGCGTCGTCGTACGTGACGATCGCATGACGCCACTGGCGATACAAGCAGCGATCGCCTGCTTCCGATCCGGCTGGGTCTTTGTCACGGCATCATTGTCGCACCCACCCCTGACAATTTCGGCGCTCACAAGAGCCGCCGACGAAAAGAATGTCAGCGATCCGGCGACCGGTCGAGAGCTGATGCTCATCGTGCAGGCGTTCGGCTCCGGCCCGGAGCGTTGCTGTACGAGATCTTCCCCACCAGATGCCGTCTGCCAATGCTAGCCACAGTGTGGCCAGGCATCCGTGCCACCACCCTCCGCCGCTGGTAGTGGCACGGCACTTCGCGGTCGTCGGTTCCTTGGAGCCAGCCCCCTTCACAGCGGCCGAACACTGCCAACGAGGCGACGCGACCGGCGAGGCGAAAGCCCGTTGGCGCACCCAAGCACCCACCTAGGTAGGCCGATCCAAAGAGTAAGTACCAATACCCCATTCTGGTCGGTACTCCCTCCTCATTGGAGTGTTCATGGCGAGACTTGCGCCTATGCCATCACCTAGTGTTACTCTTGAGGAGTCGGTAGCCCTGATTGAGGGGTCAGTGGTGGGGTGCGATAAGGCAGGGGGGCCTAGCCGTGCTCGATGCAATGGTGGTTTCAACTCCGCTGATCAGCAGATCGATGTTGACTCTGGCTAACGGAGCCGCGCCCTAGAGAGCGCAACCCTGCGCATTGACCACCTCCCTGAGACGGCATGCGATTCAGCCACCACCACCTTGCGGTCGGCGGAACCGGGTGATCACCGAGGGGACCATCCGGGTCGCCCAGCCTGCACATCGTCTAGACGCACGCCCCCAGGGCCAGGTCAGCACCCAGGTGCGGACTACCGGGCTAACTCGGGTACGGAGAAGAGGGCCGAGGATGACCATGCATGACCAAGAGCTGGTCGTGGGGATCACACCTTTCGAGGAGCCCAATGCAGCTCTCGCGGTGGCGCTCGCGCGAGCTGGCGCGGTGGGCGTCCTCAACCTGGGCCTCAACGCGGAGCGGGCGCGGGCCGCCCTGGCGGATGTCTGCCGGTGGTGGGGCGGCACGTTCGGGGTCCGGGTACCGCCGGAGTGCCCGCTGGGGCCAGCCGACCTGCCGGAGCGGGCCGACATGGTCGTGCTGGGGCCCGGTTCACCGTGGCCCATCGCGTCGGGGCGCCGCGCGGTCGTCGAGGTCGTTTCGGTAGCTGAGGCTCGGGCGGCCGTCCGGGCGGGGGCGTACGGATTGATCGCTAAGGGTGCCGAAGCCGGTGGCCGGGTCGGCGTCACGACCACGTTCGTGCTGCTGCAGCAGCTGCTGGCTGACTCGCAGATCAAGATTCCCGTCTGGGCCGCCGGCGGGATCGGGCTGCACACGGCTGCCGCGGCGGTGGCCGGCGGTGCGGCTGGGGTCGTCATAGACGCGCAGCTCTCGCTGGTCGCCGAGGCTGGTCTGCCCGACGAGGTGGCTAGGGCGATCCGGCTGATGGACGGTAGCGAGACCACGGTCGTCGGCGGTCACCGCCTCTACACGCGCCCTGATCTACCGGCGGTGAAACCCGATTCGGTGGCAGCCAGGCTGGGGGCCAGGAATCTTGGTGCACTGCCAATCGGCCAGGACGGCGCGCTGGCCCCTTCGCTGGCGCAGCGGTATGTGACCGCAGGGGGTGTCGTGGCGGCGATCCGCGCCGCGGTCATTGACCAGCTGCGCGCTGCCCTATCGCAGACCGCACACAGCGTGCGGCCACTTGTGGTGCAGGGGCCGATGACCCGGGTCAGCGACCAGGCCGAGTTCGCCGCCGCGGTGGCGGCGGCGGGCGGGTTACCGTTCCTGGCCTTAGCGCTGAGCAACGGTGAGCAGACGCGCGCGTTGCTCGAGGAGACCGCAGCCCAGCTGGATGGGCGGCCGTGGGGGGTGGGCATCCTCGGTTTCGTCCCGCCTGAAATCCGCGACGCGCAGCTGGCCGCGGTACACCAGGTACGCCCACAGTATGCGCTGATTGCTGGGGGCCGACCGGACCAAGCGGTGCCGCTGGAAGCCGCTGGGATCGCGACTTTTCTCCACGTGCCGTCCCCCGGCCTGCTGGACAGGTTCCTGGCCGAGGGGGCCCGGCGGTTCGTGTTCGAAGGCCGGGAGTGCGGCGGGCACATCGGACCGCAAGCCAGCTTCCCGCTGTGGGAAAGCCAGTTGCAGCGGCTGTTGCGCTACGACGACGCGCACGGGTGCGCCGGCCAGCTTCACGTGCTGTTCGCCGGAGGGATCCACGACGAGCGTTCAGCAGCCATGGTGACCGCGCTGGCCGCTCCGCTGCAGGAGCGGGGCGCTCGAATCGGGATGTTGATGGGCACTGCTTACCTGTTCACCGAGGAGGCGGTCACGGCTGGGGCCATCCGGCCCGAGTTTCAGCGCGCTGCCCTGGGTTGCGAGCGGACCGTGCTGCTGGAGACCGCACCCGGCCATTCCACTCGCTGCGCGGACTCGCCGTACCAGCGCACGTTCACCGAGACCCGGGCCAGGTTGGTGGCCGCGGGAGTGCCGCGCGATCAGATGTGGGCCGAG
>DASYAZ010000171.1:0-8538 GCA_036501085.1 Pseudonocardiaceae bacterium
CAAAAAACCAGGACTCCAGCGTCAATCTAGACAACGGTCTCAACCGAACCAAGGCGAAACGACGTCGACAGGCGACACGCACGCACCCAGTCTCATCCACCGCCTGCGGCCCGCGCTAGCAGGCAATCTTGATCTAGACACACAATCAGCGATCTCGTGGCTGCGACGGGCCCCGGAGCCTCGGTCCGGAGACTCTCCGGTGGGAATTTTTCACTACCTGTGACGATCGAGGTTTGTTCGGGCGCGAGACGGGTACCTCCCCGAGACCACGATCACTGTGGTGTCCGGAGCGGTTGCCAGGGCAACCCCGCGAGGGGGACCTAGCGCTCCTTCGGGGCGGCACTGAAGTTTGAGAAACCGGGCTTGAGAAAGGAGCTGGCGATGGCACTACTACCTGGAACCTTGGGTAGGGCGGGACCGCTGTCCTCCGACATCCTGGATCTTCAGGTGGCCGAGCACGGTCCCGACGCACGGGTGGTCACGGTGGCGGGCGAAATCGATGCGCTGACCGCGCCCGAACTGGCCGCCTTCGTGACCGCGCAACTGGTTGCCGCACCGTTGGTGGTGGTGGATCTCGATAAGGTGCGGTTCCTGGGGTCCGCCGGATTGTCCGTGCTGGTCGAGGCGAACGAACTCGCCCTCCGGGAAAGCCGTGATCTCCGGCTGGTGTGCAATTCCCAGACTGCCGACTGGGCACTGAAAACCACCGGGCTGCGGGGACACTTCACCTTCGCCGACAGCGTGCCGGATGCCCTGAACATCTCACCCCTCACCGGTGCACCGCGGCGATGGGGACCCCGGTGCTGATGCGGTCGAAGTAACGACGGACCCCTGCCCCTGATATAACGCCACTCTGATATAGCGCAAGGGGTGGCGGCACATCCCGCAGGTGCCGCCACCCCTTGCGTTTGTATTTTTGGTCAGCTCGCCGGTGGATCCCAATGAGTGGAAACCCGCCGCATGCTGCCGTCGCAGGCACACGGCTCGGTATTCACCGTATGAGACCTCGTATCGCGGTCCCGCATTGCCGACGAGGGCGGCGGGGAATCCGGCTCGTGGTGGCGCTCAGGCGCGGCTGGCACCGGATGTTCAACCGGGACGGGCTGCCGCGTCACCGGGGCTGGACGGCCGTCCGGCGCCTCGACTACCTTCACCCGGCTCACCGGCTGGGGCTGAGCAGCAGGGACCGGCGGATTCACCAGGGCAGGGGGCGCCGGTGGCCTCACCGGGGCAGGGGCGGCCGGTTTCACCGGAGCAAGCGGCGGCGCGACCGCCGGCGGATTCGCCGGAATAGGCGAAGGCGCGCCACCATGCGGATTTATCGGGACAGAAACCGGTGTTGCCTGCTCAGCTGAGGGTGTAGCTGGAGTGCTGAACACACCCGCCGTCGCAAACCCCAACACCACGACAAGCGCGATGCTCGTGAACAGAGCAATCACAACGCTACGCAAATCGAGCACAACTCCTCCCCGAGCTTCGCTCACTACGTACCTCTGAGTTAGCGCCGGTCGCTCGTAGTCTGTTAGCCACATGCCGGATTCTCATCAGATCAATCGGCCGCGTCGCACGATGTGCCAGGTAGTGCGGGTACTCCTGGTGATGATCACGATGCTGCGCGGCAGGCCCCGGACGGTACCGACCTCGGCCCCGCTACGGGGGCCGGGCGCACGGCGCGTTCGGGGGACGGCCATCACGATCCCGATTAGCCATTGGCCAGCCGCGTGGAGGATCCCCTGGTCACTGGCCGGCATTATCGTGCCCACCATGCCCAACGGTGAAACGGATCTTCTTCGGATGCTCGAAGATCTGGTGCAGGGCTCTGAGGTTTGGGAGATCGCGCGACGCTACCGGCTCCACCGTTACCGGCACTCTGATGCCGAGTATCAAACAGTCGAAGTCGAGATGATGCGTAACCGCGACCTCGGATGGAGGGTCGTCGCGAGGGACGCCGCCCGCAACATCTCCGTATCGGGAAACCCGCATCCTGATCTGAATGTCGTCATGGCCACGATGCGTTGGCAGGATCTTGAGGGCCAAGCCGTGCCGCAACAACGATCCAGCGACACCTGAGACCGACGAAGCCTCAACGGCGAGCTCGTCACCACCCGTTTGGCTGCAGCAGCAGGGCGGCGCGCACCGGGTCGGCGGCGTGCACGGTGCCTGCAGGGTCGACCCAGTACGGCACTGCGTGTTCGGCCCCGCAGTGGCGTACCCGCAGCTCGTGGTGCAGCCGCAGCGTCCCCTCCGGGATAGGAAGTCCCGCCGCGGCGCTGGCCCGCACCACCTCCACCAGATCCACCCACCGCACCGTCCGGCCACCGGCGGCGTCCAGCAGCTCGGGGGCCGCCCGCTCGGAGGCCAGCGGTAAGTCCAGTAGATCAGCCAGCACACCAGGGTCACCCCCGGACACCAGCTCCGTGGCCGGCAGCACCGCGGCCAGCCACGGCAGGTCGAGCACCACCGCGCGCTGCGCGTCGATCACCTCGCCGGTCACCGCCCGGACCCGGTCCGGGGGTTCCACCTCGGCCGGGTCGAGTCCGGCTCTGGCCAGTGCGGCGTGCGCGCCGTGCACCACCGCCGGGGTGACGACCCGGGCTGGGTCGGCCAGCCGGGCCAACAGGTCAGCGGCGTCAGCGGGCCCGGTGATGGTCAACCCGGCACGGACCCCGGCCGCCTCGAGCAGCGCCTCACCGGCGTCACGGACCGGGACGGCGTCGTAGAGCCCTTCCAGGGCGGCGACCCCGGCGAGCCGCCAGTGCGGCGGCGGGTGACCCCCGATCCGGGCGTGCCGGGCCAGCCACCAGCCGGTGTACCCCCCGGGCTGGCGTAGTGCAGCGAGACCAGTGGGGTCGGCGGCGATCCGGCGCAGCGCGGCGGGCCAGCACCCGTCGTCGACGAGATCCAGGTCCCGGACAGCCAGCAACCGCGCCGGCGGCTCACCTCCGGTGTTCTGCGCCCACGCCCACCACTGCTCCTCGGCGTCCAGGTCATGATCGGGGCCATCCGGGTCGGGTTCGTCGAGCACCGCGAAGGAATCCAGCACCCCGACCGCGCGGAGCCCGCCGGCTGGTTGTTCCGCGGCCCACACCGGATCCAGTACACCCAACGGTGCGTCCGCGACGAGCAGCTCCCGCAGAGCCCCACCAGGCTGCACCAGCTCATCCGCCCGGCGCGGCGACCCGGTGTCATCGGGCAGCGCCAGCGCACCCAGCCAGGGCCGGATCCCGGCTGGTGATTCGGAGACCCGATCGGCCAGCGACAGCGCCACCCGGGCAAGGCCGGTGACGTCCAGGCCGTCCTCGGCGTCGTCGACGCTGCGCTCGATCGCCGGGCGCAGCGCCTCGAGCAGTTCCCCCGGTTCCACCGGGCGGGCACCGAGCCGTTCCAGCAGGGGGTGTGCCGCGTCCGGGTGCACCAGGCGCAGCTCAGAGAACACCCCTGCCCCACCGGTCACCTCGACCAGCTCGCCCAGCAGCGCGCCGCGCGGGCCGGTGACGGTGCGCCCATCGGCCAGCGGGACCGGCAGCGCACCGAGTTCCTCGCGGGCTCCCGGGTCGGCGTCGAGCAGCGGGATCAGGGCCGCGTAGCAGCGCCACCACCAGGACGGCTCGCGGTGCAGCCCGGTCAGCAGCTCGACGATGGTTGCGGGACGCAACCGGCGCACCCCGAGCGCGGCGAGAGCGGTGGTGTGCGCCGGGGTGGCCATCTCGGCGTCGAGCAACTCCGGGGTGCTCTCGGCGAGCAACTCGGCCAGTTCGAGCAACGGCACGTCCAGGACGAGGGCTCCGGCCGGAGCGAGGTCCTGGCCACCCGCGCCGGGCAGCCACCGGGCATGGCGCAGCGCCGGGATGATCGCCTCGCGCAGCATCGCGTCGAGCTCGCTGCCGGGGAAGCCGGGGGACGGCACCAGCGCGGTGCGCCGGCCCGGAGCCAGTGCGGTGGCGAGATCCGGGTAGGCCTGCGCGGCGGCGGCGAGCAGCAGCTCGGCAGCCGGCCCGGGGTGAACGTGGCGGCGGGAGGGATCGACGGGCAGCGTGGCGATCAGCCGTGCGGGCAGGGTGAGCCGCTCGGCGGTGGGAGTGGGCGCGTACAGCACCTCACCGGGGATCGGGAGCGGCCCGCCATCGCCGTCGACGGGCAGCGCCCAGCACAGGCTCCAGTCGGCCCGCGCTTCGGGCCCGAGCCCCGCCAACACAGTCGCCGCCAGCGTCCCGCTGCGGCGCACCACCCGCCAGCGACGCAGCTCAGGGCCGTCGTGCACCAGCACCGGGTCCTCGCCCTCGCGCCGCAACTCCCGATCACCGATATCGATGCGGTGCAGCCAGGGCAGCGCCAGCAGCAGCGCACCCGCCTCGGCCGCGAACGCCTCGAGCAGCGTGGCCGGATCGATCCCGGCGCGCAGCGGCAGCTGGACCTCGGTGTCGAAATCGGGTGGTGGCTCACCCTCGGCGGGCCACACCAGGCGCAGCACCGGCGGCCTGCCGTCGCGGCGCGCCAGCTCGGCCTCCAGCGCCGGGTCCCCGGCCACCGCGCGAGCAGTGCGCTGGGCGGAGAACTCCACCCCGCCGCACCGGGAGATCACCCGCGGCGCGTCCGAGATCCCGAGCACCGCCGCGAAACCGACCCCGAACCGCCCGACCGTCTCACCCTCCCGTTTGGCCGAGGCCCGCAGCGCGGCCAGCGCGGCCACTCCGGACGAATCCAGCGGCGCGCCGGTATTCGCGGCCCGGAGCTCACCCGCCTGGAGAGTGACCTGGAGGTGACCCGGTGTCTGCGCGCGCTGGGCAGCGTCGGCGGCGTTCTGCGCCAGCTCGACGAGCACCCGGTCGGCATACCCGAGCAGGGCGAGGTCGGACTCGGCGTTGGAGTCCTCCCGGAACCGGGTCGGGGAACCCCGCCACGCAGCCAGCACCCCGGCACGCAGCGCGGCGGTACCGAACGGATCTGCGGTGCTCGCGCAGCTCTCACGCAACTCGTGCAGGGCTACTCCACCCGCGGCTGCGGCAGCAGCTCCAGCTCGGCATCGTCGTAGACCAGCTCAGCGACCGGCACGTTCGGGCCGGTGTCCACCCGGACCTCGGAATGCGCCCCGCAACCGAACTCAGCGTGCACCACCTGAGCGTCGGCCGGGGACAGGTCGTTGCCGCAGACCCCGAGCTCAGCCGCCAGCAGGCCCCCGAGAGGCAGATAGAAGCCGCAGCTCACGCAGCGTCCGGGGGCGCTGCGGGCCATCTCCGAGTCGGGGCCGTGGGCGCTGTCCCGCCAGCGCTCGATCAGGGCCAAGCGGGCATCACGGCTCAATACCCGCAACCGCCCCAGCCCCAGTTCCGGGCTCAGCGCGCCGACTGCCGGATCCTCCTCGCCGAGGTAACCGGGTACCAGGCGTGGGTCGTCCGGGTCGGTCGGCAGCAGGTCCCCCACCCCGAGATCCCCGGCGCGCAGCCGCTGGGTCCAGGGAACCCACGGCGGCGCCACCAGCGCGTCCGGGCCGGGCAGCAGTACCACCTCGCTGACCGTCACCGGGGTCCCGGGGCCTGCCGAGGCCACCGTGACGGCCCAGCGCCACCCCCGGTAACCCGGCAGTCCGGAGCCGAACAGGTGGGTGAGCGCGCCCCCGTCCTCGTCCTGGGTCCCCACGTACTCCCCCACCGGGTTGGCACCGGCTTCGTCTTGCGCCGCCTGCCGGGCCAGCTCGACGGCGGCGGCGCAAGCGGGGGCCGGGTCGGAGTGCGGCGCGGTAGTGTCGGCAATCACGATCCCGATTGTGCCGCACCGTCGCTCCGCCTGGACAACCCGGCCAGCGCCGCTCTGCAGAGGGGTTGCAGTCGTGATGGCAGTGATGCTGGCAGTAACCGTGCTGCTGGCCGGCTGCGCCGGGCAGCCCTCCACCGCCGAGCAGCTGCGTACCCAGATCCTCGCCACATTCCCGCACGACACGTCGATGTACACCGAGGGCCTGGAGATCCACGACGGGGTGCTCTACGAGGGCAGCGGGCTGGCCGGGCAGTCCCGGATCCGGGCCACCACGCTGTCCAATGACGGCGGGTCCACCGGCCCCGTCCTCCGGGAGGCCGCGCTGCCCGCTGCCCTGTTCGGCGAGGGTCTCACCGTCGCCGGGGACCGATTGTGGCAGCTGACCTGGAAAGACGGGATCGCGATCGAGTGGGATCCGGCGACGCTGGCGCAGCGCCGCCAGGTGAGCTACCAGGGTGAGGGCTGGGGTCTGTGCTACGACGGGCACCGGCTGGTGATGAGCAACGGCTCGGACCAGCTGATCTTCCGGGACCCGGTGACCTTCGCCCCGTCGGGTCAGGTGCAGGTCCGGCTCGACGGGGAATCCGTGCGCCAGCTCAACGAGCTGGAGTGCGCCGGTGGCAACGTCTGGGCCAACGTGTTCCAGAGCGACCGCATCGTGCGGATCGACCCCCGCACCGGGACGGTGACCGGTGTGGTCGATGCCTCCGACCTACCCGGCGCCGGGCAGCACCCGTATGGGGACGTGCTCAACGGCATCGCGGCGATCCCGGGTACTGACGAGTTCCTGGTCACCGGCAAGCACTGGCCCACGCTGTTCCGGGTGCGTTTCGTCCCCTCAGCTCGATAAGTTGACCACCCTGCTGGTGGTGCAGGATGTAAGGCGTGAAGCGGCCCGCATCGTCCTCCGGAGCCGAGCACCCCGGCGGCCGGGAACGTCGTGGGGCAGGCCGGGGTCGCCGCTGGGTGCCGGGGGACCGCCGTGCCGGCCACGGGCCGGCCGATGCGCCGGCCACCTCGCCGTGGTCACCGCCACCTCCGCACCGCGCGCCCGATAGCGGTGAGTGGGAACCGCACGCGGACCGCCCATGGACTCACCCGGACTCCGACCGCTACCGCTCCGGCGATCCGCCGCGGGCCGGTTCGGCCGAAGCACCCGGCCCGCATCGCGCCCCGGGCGGCCCCCGGCCACCCCGCAAGATCACCGTCACCCGGGTGGCCGCCTGGCGGAGCCGGCAGCTGGTCGGGGACGGTGTGCGCCGCTTCCACCGGGCTACCACCGCCGATGGCGCGGGACGCTCCGGGCTGTCCTCACTCACCTACGCGGCGATGATGGACTACGCAGCCAATGCGGCTATCGCCGTCGCGCTGGCCAATACGCTGTTCTTCGCCGCCGCCACCGCCCAGAGCCGGGCCAATGTGGCGCTGTACCTGCTGATCACGGTCGCGCCGTTCGCCGTGATCGCCCCGCTGATCGGCCCGTTGCTGGACCGGCTGCAGCAGGGCCGGCGGGTGGCGATGGCGGCGTCGTTCGCCGGGCGGGCCTTCCTGCTGATCGTGATGGCGGCGCACGTCCACGACTGGTTGCTGTACCCGGCGGCACTGGGCTTCATGGTGCTGGCCAAGTCCTACGGCGTGCTGCAGGCAGCGGTGATCCCCCGGGTGCTCCCACCGGGGACCACGCTGGTCAAGACCAACTCGCGGCTCACCGCGTTCGGGCTGCTCGCCGGCGGGGTGTCCGGCGCCGTCGCCGCCGGCATCGCAGCCCTTACCGGGTCACCGGGTGCGCTGCTGTTCACCGCGGTGATCTGCCTGACCGGGACGGCGTTGTGCCTGCGGATCCCGTCCTGGGTCGAGGTGACCGAAGGCGAGGTTCCCGCGTCGCTGCGCGCCGACGCGACCGCGGTCTCAAGTTCGGGGCGGCGGCGCCAACCGATGGGCCGGCACGTGGTCGTCGCGCTGTGGGGAAACGCCACCGTGCGGGTGCTCACCGGGTTCCTCACGCTGTTCGTGGCATTCGCGGTGAAAGCCCAGACCGAGGGGTCGCCGGGGCAGCAGGTGGTACTGCTGGGTGCGGTCGGTGCGGCCGCGGGAGCCGGCAGCTTCCTCGGTAACGCAGTGGGCGCCAGGACGCACTTCGGCCGTCCTGATCAGGCGATACTGACCTGCGTGGGCGCCGGACTCACCATGGCGGTGTTCACCGCGCTCGTGCCCATCATCGCCGTCGCCGCGGTGACCGCCCTGGTCGCCGCGACCGCGAGCGCGCTGGCCAAGGTCTGCCTGGACGCGGTGATCCAGCGCAGCATGCCCGAGGCCTCCCGCGCCTCGGCCTTCGGCCGCTCGGAAACCATGCTCCAGACGGCGTGGGTGATGGGCGGCGCGCTGGGCGTGCTGCTGCCCCCGACCTACTGGATCGGCTTCGCCTCGGTCTCGGTGCTGCTGGCCCTCGGCCTGGCCCAGACCGCCCTGACCCGCCGCGGCTCCTCCCTCATACCCGGCCTCGGCACCGCCTAGCTCCGCGTTCCGCCAGACGAACCACGCGCCGATACGGTCGGTGGTGTGACCGGTGGTTGGCTCACCAGGTTGGATCCACCGCCCGACGTGTTCGCGGTGGTGATGGCGACGGGTATCGTCTCGGTCGCCGCGTACGACCACCACTACTGGCGGTTGGGTATCGCGTTGAGCATCCTCGCTGTGCTCGCCTTCGTCGTGCTCGTGCTGAGCGTGCTCGGGTGGGTATCCACCCACTTCAGCCGTGTCAGAGCGCTGATGCGCGACCCGGAT
>DASYAZ010000172.1:0-15407 GCA_036501085.1 Pseudonocardiaceae bacterium
TCGTGCACGCCGCCGCGAGGAGCGCATGCGCCAGCTGGTCTCCGCCGTTCGGCTCGGATAGCCATGACGCCGCCGCGTCTACTACTGCGAGACGTTGCAGCGCGGACAGCCGCGACTCGCGTTCAGCGAGGACTGCCACCGCGTCCAGCCGTTGCCGACTTGGCACTGTCTGACCACCCCGCTGCATCGGCATGATCGGCTCGGGATCACCGAGGACCGAAGCGGCCAGATCCAGCGTGCGAGACAGCTCCTGCTCGGTGAGGATCGGCCGCGGTGCCCGGTGGAACACCCGGGAGACCGCCGACCATTCCTCCAGCACCCGGGCTACCGAGCGCGCCCGCCACGGCGCCAAGCGCAGCAGCACCGACGGGGACTCCTCCTCACCCAGCATGAGCGTCCCGCCGTCCAGCTCCACCACCTCGCCGTTGTCCAGGGCCACCTGGAGGTGGTCAGGATCGGGCTGCATAGGGTTCGTCATCGGGTCTTCACCCTCCTATTCAGGGTTGGGGATCAAGGCCGAGGGCAGGTGCTCGCTACACCAGCCCTCGGCCGCCTACTCAGGACTGCGAAGGCCTCCTCATCACATCGCTCAGAGACAGCTCGGAGAAGGTCCGCCGCCTAGTCCGGCTTCGCGCCACCGAGCAGTCCGCTAGAGCCGAACTGGTCCGCGTATGGTCCGCGGAGGGCTGTAAAAGGCTGGATTTCGCTGGACTCAGCGGGACACTGAAGATCGTCATGAGGGCCGCAGATTCCCATGTTGAGCAGGGGAAACGGGCTACGTAAGGCGGGGGAGAGGAGACCGCTAAGGCCCGCTTAGGAAACCGATGCTCTATCCCCTGAGCTACGAGGGCTGACCTGCGGTCTTTCCCGGTCCGGAGCCTAACGTCCTGGCTCTGGTCCGCGGGGCAGTGTCTCATGGTCGTGATTGGCCGGGGGAGCGGCGTGATCCGGTCGTGGGAGCGCCTTGGCGACGGGGCGCGAAAGCTCCCGCGCCGGAAGAGCGACAACACCCGCTGTAAGGCGTATCAGAACTCTCGATCCCGCTGATCAGCGCAGCCGCAGTGCTGCCGCCCATGGCGTCTGGGATGGACCTGGCGGTAGCACCAGAAGGTCGGCGTCCAGGCCGGACAGTTCATCGATCCGGTCTGCCGGGATGAGTATCAAATGAGCGCCTGCGTCGGCGGCTGCCGCCACCACCTCGTGCGCCGACAGCAGGGGATTCACTGGCAGTGGCACCGCTTCGTGCTGGATCACGCCACTGAAGGCCTCAGCGAGCCCGGAGCCGTCGGGCAACATGACCAGCACCCGGTCGAGGGGGCGAATGTCGAGCACGACCAGCGCGGTGGCAACGGCGTGCGCCGGTGAGGTGTGCTCCGGGGATGACATAGGTGGGCGCAGTATGCGCTCAGAGACTGGAGAAGTACTGGAGGCATTGCTGCTGGCAGGACGGGGGTTCCCGCGCATCCCGGTACGCCCGCTACTCTCGCCGTTCGCGGCCGCTGCCCTGAGTGCGACTCGCTGGGCGGAGGCCGGCCGGAGGAATCATCCTTCTCCCAGTGACGTGGAGCAGTCCTGACATCCGGTGACTGCCGAAGGGAGCAGCGTTGGGCGGTGGCGTGTCGCACACCGTCGCCGCCAACCCAGGCGACGGGTCGTTGACGCATCAAGCACTGCTGTATGGCTCCGAGCAGGATTTCCTCGCGGGCACCATCCCCACGGTGAGCGCCGGCCTGGACCGCGGCGACCTGATCAGAATAGTCACGACGGCCCGTAATGCGGGATGGTTACGAGCTGAGCTGGGCGCAGCTGCTGGGCGGGTGGAATTCGGTGACAGCAGTGTGAGCTACCGGCATCCGGTGCGGACGCTGGCTTCGGTGCATCGCACGGTGCAGGCGGCGAGCCGCAGCGGGCGCCGGCTATGTCTGATCGGGGAGCCGCTGTGGACCCGGCGCAGCCCGCAGGAGAACACCGAGTGGGCCCGGTATGAGTCACTGGTGAACGCCGCTCTCGCCTGGGCGAGCGCGGTCCTGGTGTGCACCTACGACATCCGGGCCATTGCTCCCGACGTCATCGCTGACATGGTCCGCATGCACCCGGAGCTGGTGACTGCTGGAGGCGTTGCGCCGACCCCGAACTACGTCGATCCGGTGGAGTTCAGCGCCGAACACGACACGCTCCCGCTGCCGGAGTTACCCCCTCCGGCCCTGTGGCTGAGGTTCGATGGAGCAGACCAGCTGGTGGCCCTGCGCGCACTGGTCAACACCAACGCCACCGGGGCGGGAGCGCCCATTCCGGACGTCGAGCGATTTGTGCAAGCTATCGATGAGATCGCCACCAACGCGATCGAGTATGGCGGAGGATCAGGCACCGTTCGGTTATGGACCGACCCGCAGGCGATGTTGTGCGAGATCAGTGACACCGGTGCTGGGTTGACTGATCCCCTTGCCGGGCGACTGCCGTCCGGCCGCTCCACGGCGCGCGGCCGCGGGTTGTGGCTGGCCCGCCAACTCTGCGATCTTGTCGACGTGCGCAGCGGGCAGGCCGGGACCACCGTGCGGCTGCACCTGAACCTGGGCGGGGCCGTCTAAGGTCATTCTCAGGCGCGGGGTACACACTGGCCGCATGCGCATCCTCGTGGTGGATGACGACCGGGCGGTCCGGGAGTCGTTGCGCCGGTCGTTGCAGTTCAACGGCTACACCGTGCAGCTCGCCGGGGATGGCCAGCAGGCCATGGAAGTGCTGGCCACCCAGCGACCCGACGCGATGGTGCTCGACGTGATGATGCCGAGGGTAGACGGTCTGGAGGTGTGCAGGCGGCTCCGCGGTACGGGCGATGACCTGCCGATCCTGGTGCTGACCGCCCGGGACGCCGTCTCCGATCGGGTTGCTGGGCTGGACGCCGGCGCGGATGACTACCTGCCCAAGCCTTTCGCACTGGAGGAGCTGCTGGCCCGGTTACGCGCTCTGCTCAGACGCTCCCCACCTGACATCTCTGGGATCACTGGTGGCACGCTTGAGTTCGCCGATCTGGTTCTGGACGAGGGCACCCGAGAGGTGACCCGCGGCGAGCGACGGATCAGCCTGACCCGCACCGAGTTCAGCCTTCTGGAGCTGTTCATGCGCCACCCCCGGCAGGTGCTCACCCGGAGCCGGATTCTGGAAGACGTCTGGGGCTATGACTTCCCCACCTCGGGCAATGCGCTGGAGGTGTACGTCGGATACCTGCGGCGCAAGACCGAGGCCAACGGCGAGCCCCGGCTGATCCACACCATGCGGGGCGTGGGATATGCATTGCGGGAGACGCCTCCGTGACCCAGCCGGTCGACCCGGAGTTCGGGAATCGACGGATGTCCTTGCGCACCCGGGTCACCGCGTTGGCTGCGGTCTGCGTGGGAAGCGCGGTCGCGTTGGTATCGCTGGCCGGCTTCTTCACCGTCCGCACCAGCCTCTACAACCAGCTCGACACGACGTTGCTACAGCGAGCGGACGCCCTGCGCAGCACGCTCGCCAACGCCGAGCAGCTCGGCGACATACCGGACAGCCTATTCGGCGCCGCCGACATCAGGGTGGGCCTGCTCGACGGTCGCACCGGCCGCGGCGTGGTCGCCGGCAACCTGGCGCTTGGTCCCGACGAGCTCGCGGTCGCCCGGGGCCAGCAGACCCAGTCGCTGCGCACCGACCGCGCCCGCGACCTGCGGGTCGCCGCGGTGCAGGCTGGTCCGGGCACCGCCCTGGTGGTGGCCAGAGGGCTGGACACGACCAAGGCGACGCTCTCCCGGCTGGGTCTGGTGTTCACGCTGGTCGGGGGAGCGGGGGTGTTGCTGGCCGCTGCGGCCGGCACCGCAGTCGCCCAGGCGGGGCTGCGCCCGGTGCAACGGCTGACCGAGGCGACCGAGCGGGTCGCTCGGACCGGTGAACTGCGGCCCATCGCGATCTCCGGCGACGACGAGCTCGCCCGGCTCACCGGTAGTTTCAACAGCATGCTCGGTGCGCTCGCCGAATCGCAGGAACGCCAGCGCCGGCTGGTGGCCGACGCCGGGCACGAGCTGCGAACCCCACTCACCTCGTTGCGCACCAACCTCGAGCTACTCGCCGCCTCCGATCGCCCGGACGCTCCCTCGCTGTCCGAACAGGACCGCCGGGAGATATCCGACGACGTGCGAGCGCAGGTCGAAGAACTGTCCACCTTGGTCGGTGACATCGTCGAGCTGGCCCGCGAAGATGCCCCGCAGGTGGTCCACGAGCCGGTGGAGCTGCTGGAGGTGGTGGAGCGAGCGCTGGCCAGGGCGAGCCGGCGAGCCGCCAGCGTCAGTGTGCAATTCGAGGCCGACCTCACACCGTGGAGCCTGCTCGGTGACGCCAACGCCCTGGAGCGCGCCGTGCTCAACCTGCTCGACAACGCGGCCAAGTGGAGCCCCCCAGCGGCGACGGTCGGCGTCCGGCTGGTCCCCACCGGTCAGGGCACAGCCGCAGTGGAGGTAACCGACACCGGCCCAGGGATCGCGGAGGTCGACCTGCCTTACATCTTCGAGCGTTTCTACCGCTCTTCCGATGCGCGTCCCCTGCCCGGATCCGGACTCGGCCTGGCCATCGTGGCCCAGGTCGCGGCCCGTCATGGGGGTACTGTGCGCGCCAGCCGACCTACCGGGGGCGGCACACTGATGACCCTAGAGCTGCCTGGCCGCCCATCCTCACCACACCCCTAGGCACTTCACATGCACCTCTCAGAAATTCAGGACACCCTAGAGCTATGACCGACGAGACGCCGCCACCGCAACCCGGCGACCCCTGGGCGCCCAGGCAGCAGCAATCTGGTTCGGAATGGAGCCGACCCTCCTACGGCGCCCCGCCGCACACCGGCAGCGCCGCGGCGGGCTCATGGCCCACACCGGCAGGTGGCGCAGCACCTCCGACCGCCCCCATCGGCCTGCCACCAGGCGGCGCTCCCGAGCCGCGCCGTCGCGGGCCTGTGCTGGGAGCCGTCGTGCTGTCACTGATCGTGGCCCTGGTCGCCGGCGGTGTCGGAGGCGCGGTCGGGTACCAGTTGGCCGGGGGACAGTCCAGCGCATCCAACGCGCTGGATGCTCCCATAACAGGCACCTCACCAGTGTCGGATCTGCCGGCCGGCTCAGTTGAGCAGGTGGCGCAGCGGGTGACGCCCAGCGTGGTCCAGCTCCGGGTTCGCGGCCCCCAGATAGCCGCCGAGGGTAGCGGGGTCGTGCTCAGCGCCGACGGTTTGATCCTCACGAACAACCATGTGGTGGAGCCGGCCGCGAGCGGAGACGGGACGATCGTCGCGGTCCTGCACGACGGCCGCTCGGTGCCGATCCAGATCGTCGGCCGGGCGCCCTCCTTCGACCTCGCGGTGGTGCGGGCTCAGAACGTCAGCAATCTCAACCCGGTCCAGCTGGGCAGTTCCAGCAGCGTCCGGGTGGGGCAGGAGGTGGTGGCGATCGGCTCGCCGCTGGGCCTGTCCGGCACCGTGACCAGCGGAATCATCAGCGCGCTGGAGCGCCCGGTGCGGGCCGGTGGTGAAGGTAGCGGTCAGGACACCGTGCTCGATGCACTGCAGACCGACGCCGCGATCAACCCTGGTAACTCCGGTGGCCCGCTGACCGACATGCAGGGCCGGGTGATCGGCATCAACTCCGCCATCGCCTCGCTCGGTGCCGGTAACGGACAGGTTGGTTCGATCGGGTTGGGCTTTGCGATCCCCATCGACCAGGCCCGGCGGATCGCCAACGAGCTGGTACACACCGGCCACGCCACCCAGGCCATCCTCGGTGTGACCGTGCCGGCTGGACGGCCGGAGGACGGCTCGGCCGTGGTACGGGAGGTTGTTGGCGGGGGTGCCGCCGCCGCTGCCGGGATCCAGCCCGGAGATATGATCACCAAGGTGGGTGACCAGCTCATCGACAGCGGCGACGCGCTCGTTGCCGCCGTCCGCTCCGAGACGCCCGGCTCCAAGGTCACGATCACTGTGAAGAACTCGTCCGGGACCACCCGTCAGGTCCAGGTCACCCTCGGTAGCCAGCAGGTCGGGACCAGCTGACGCCGCGGCGGTACGGAGATCCAGACCTTGCTTCCCGGTCCGATTGGCGCCCGGCTACGGTGCTCGCCATGGAACGCAGCATGCGCAACCTGGGACGGGCTCTCGTCGTGGTTGTCGATGACCGGGTCGTGCATGGTGAGCATGAGGACGCGACTGGTCCGCTGGTCACCGAGTTGCTCGAAGAGGCCGGTTTCGTGGTCGACGGCTCGGTGGTCGTGGCCGGGGAGCTGGTGGACATCCGCAACGCGCTGAACACGGCGGTGATCGGTGGTGTGGATGTGGTGGTCACCGTCGGCGGTACCGGTGTGTCGCCGAGGGACGTCACCCCGGACGCCACGGCCGGTGTACTGGACCGCCCGATACCGGGAATCGCCGAGGCCATCCGCGCTTCTGGACTCGCTGCCGGCGCTGTGGACGCGGGTCTGTCTCGCGGGCTGGCCGGGGTGTCGGGTAGCACCCTGGTCGTCAACCTGGCGCCGTCAAGGGCAGCCGTCCGGGACGGGATGGCCACCCTCACCCCGCTGGTCGGAAGGGTGATCGACGAGCTCTCCTGGTTGGACCATGACTGAGCCGGGGTTTACCACCACGGGCCCGAACGACCGGTGTTGCGGGCCCGTAGCGTGGGACGGCGTTTAGACCTGGCCGTTTCGATTCAGCGCCTCCCCGACCAGCTGGGTCACATTCTCGATCTGATCGTGGTAACGCCGGCCGGTAGCCTTGTCCACCGTCGTTACTGCAACTTCCACGCAATTAATGGCGAGCGCGCCTGCTCTCTCGACCAATGGCCCGGCCTTCTCCAATGCCTGATCAACGATCGGGCCAGCCGTGACCGCGACTTTTTCCGCGTACGGGCCGGCTTTGTTGATCGCCTCCTCGAACAGGGGACCAGCTATCTCCCTGGCCACATCGACGTAGGGACCAGCGGCTTCTTTGGCCTGCTCGATGTAGGGGCCGGCTTTCTCCAAGGCCATCTCCACGAGAGGGGTAGCCTTGTCGATGGCTTGCGTTACAACAGGGCTGGCCATCTCGATAACAGGCCCAGCCGTGTCCTTGATCTTTGCTACGAGAGTCATGGTGGGAGCCCCTTCGCTCACGAATCGAGAAACCCCTATCCTGGCACTGGTATCAAGGTGCGGGAAGTGATCGGACCTGGGTGACTACGCCCGATCACGCGGTGGGGGGCCGATCACGCGGTCGGGAAAGGTACCAACGTGCGCTCCAGAGCAGCCAATCGCGATCGAGGGCTGGATCGGGTGTTCGGGGATGTGTTGCCCGGCAGCACCTCGGATGACCGCCCGAGCCGTGATGAAGCGGAGCGCGGCGAGCACGAACGGTGGCTGCGCGAGAACCGGCCACCGCATCACGACACCGCCTGGTGATCAGCTCGGTCCCCAGCGCTTAATCCTGGGTTTAGTCCTCCTCAGTGGACAGTCACGGCCAGCGTCTGGGAGATGGAGGCCGCCGCAACCCGGGTCGCGGCAACGGGATCGAGTGCCGCCAGCACCAAGCTGCCGTCGCGCTCGGTAGCACGGGCACCGGCGTCGAGCACTGCCAGTATCCGGGCGCCGCGGGCCAGAACCACCGTCTCGTCCTGCCGCTCGCCGGTCGTCACCACGTCGACTGTTGCGCCCGGATGGAGTAACGCGGCCACGCCTGAATCCGCCAGCCGCAGTGGAACGCTCACCGTGCCGGGATCCATGGCGATGGCGCGAGCGAGCTCGGGGCCGGCCAGCCGCACATCGGTCAGCGGCTCGCCACGCCGGACCGGCGCGGCCACCGTCCGGTTCAGCACCGTCACCGGGTCCCGGCTGGCACCGTCAGGCACCCCCTGCTCGGGCAGCTCGTGCAGCGTGAGGTCACCGGCAGCCAGAACCGTGCCCGGGGTCAGATCCCGCGCGGCGACCACCACCAGGTCGGTTGTCGCCGTCCCCCGCGCCGGTACCAGCGCCAGCACCACGGCGAGTCCCACCAGCGCTGCGGCGGCGGCCCGGCGCAGCACCAGTGCCCGGCCGAAGCCAGTGCCGTGCCGGCGCGCATCCCACCGTTCGCGCAGCATCGATCCCAACGACCTGCTGGGGTGTCGCCAGTGCCTCATCCCAACCTCCCGACCTTGCCCGTCATGGGCGTGACGCTAGGCAAGATCGGGCTGCCCCGCAGCTGCGGGCGCCGCAGGCTGTGGACAACGGGGCTGTTGTGGATAACTTCGGGGTGGTCTGCCCGGCTGCTGCTGACGGGAGGTGGCGCGGATCAGGACGCGGTGGACGTCGCAGGGCGCGAGGCCGCTGAACTGGACCGGGTGTTCGAACTCGATGGGGTCTTCGAACCCGGTTGGCTTTTCGAGTCGGATCCGGATCCGGATCCCGATCCGGATTCGGATGAACCCGACCCCGACTTGCCGCTGGTCTCCGATCCGTTTTTGTCCTTGGACTCCGACCCGGACTTACCGTTCGCACCGGACTCGGGCGGGGGGGTGGCGCGGCTATCGGTCCGGTAGAAGCCGCTGCCCTTGAACACGATCCCCACCGAGGAGAAGAGCTTGCGCAGCCGACCGGAGCACTCGGGGCAATCGGTCAGCGAGGCGTCGGTGAACTTCTGCACGCTGTCGAAAGTGTGCTCGCACGCGGTGCACGCGTAGGAGTAGGTCGGCACGTTCAGCCTCCACGTATTGGCACTCTGCACACGAGAGTGCCAATACCGATGATGCGCCCGCATGGTAGTGGTACGCAAATGCGCAGCTCAGAGTAGTCCGAGCGGGAACAATCCCCGCTGCGGGGTCAATGCCGCCGTCATGGAGACATCGTGCGGTCGCGCCGGGAGCGCGGGAACCACCTCCTCATCACGCACGATCGCCACCAGTGCGGTGCCGGGAGTGGCCAGCGGCAGCGTGCGGTCGTAGTACCCGCCACCGCGCCCGAGGCGGACTCCCTGCCAGTCCACGGCCAGCGCCGGCACCAGAATCAGGACCGCAGAGCTGATGGCTGCGCAGCCCAGCCGCGGTCCGTCCGGTTCTCGAAGTCCCCGCGGTCCGGTACGCAGCGCGCTCGGGCCGGTGTACTGGGCCCAGTCCAGCGGTCTACCTGCCTGGAGAACGGGCAGCAGCACCCGGCAGCCGCGGCGCACCAGGTCCTCGAGCAACTCCGGTGAGCCCGGTTCGCTGCCGACCGGCCAGTAGGCGCAGACCGTGTCCGATGGCTCAGCCGGTAAGGCCACCCCTGCCAACGCTGCCGCCTCGGCCGCCCGCACCCGCGCCGGTATCTCCCGCCGCGCCGCCGCCAACCGCCGCCGCCATTCCGACTTGTCGCTCACCCCACCGCCTACTCCGTCCCGACATGGAGACTTATCGGGACAACGACCTCACTGTTCGCCCCGATAAGTCTCCATGTCGGGGGTGGGTGCTCGGCCTATAGGGTCGGCCGTCATGAGTGCCTCGATAGGCGGCAACGGTGTGTTCCGCACCGCGGTGGTGCCTGCTGCCGGGCTCGGTACCCGTTTCCTGCCGGCTACCAAGACCGTTCCCAAAGAGCTGTTGCCGGTGTTCGACACCCCGGCGATCCAGTATGTCGCGGACGAGGCGGCCCAGGCCGGGGCCGAACGGTTGCTCCTCGTCGTCTCACCGGGCAAGGAGTCGGTGGCGGCGTACTTCGACTCCAATCCGGGTCTGGAGGCAGAGCTGCGGGGGCACGGCAAGGATGCACTGCTCGCCAAGGTGCGCCGGGCGCCCGAGCTGATCCGCGCCGAGACAGCGGTGCAGGACAAGCCGCTCGGGCTGGGCCACGCGGTGGGCTGCGCCGAGTCGAAGCTGGAGGACTCCGAAGAAGCTGTCGCCGTGCTGCTTCCCGACGACCTCATCCTGCCCACCGGTGTGTTGATCACGATGGGCGCGATTCGCCAGCGGCTCGGTGGCAGCGTGCTGTGCGCCTTCGACGTCCCACGCGAGCAAGTCTCGTCCTATGGGGTGTTCGTCATCGAGGACACCGGCGACCCGGACATCAAACGGGTGCGGGGGATGGTGGAGAAGCCGGAACCCGCGGCGGCTCCCTCCACCTTCGCGGCGGCTGGGCGTTACCTGCTCGATCGCGTGGTGTTCGACGCCTTGCGCCAGATCTCTCCCGGCGCCGGCGGCGAGCTCCAGCTCACCGACGCTATCGCGTTGCTCGCCGACCAAGGTCATCCGGTGCATGCGGTGGTCCATCGCGGTGAGCGTCACGACCTGGGCAACCCCGGCGGATTACTGCGGGCATCGTTGGATTTCGCCCTGTCGGATCCCGATCTGGGGCCTGGTCTGCGGGAATGGTTGCGCGACAAGCTGGAGCGGGAGACCAGGTGAAGTCGCTGGAGGAGCAGCTCGGACGGGTGCTGGACGCAGCGGTGCGTCCTGCGCCGGTGCGGGTGGCGATCTCCGAGGCGCAGGGCATGCTCTGCGCGGAGGAGGTCGTGGCGCAGCGTTCGCTTCCGGGCTTCGATCAGGCTGCAATCGACGGGTATGCGGTGCGCAGCGTGGACATCACGGAGGTGCCGGTGACACTGCCGGTGGTGGGTGAGATCGCGGCGGGTTCGCGGCAGCCACTGCGGCTGCAGCCCGGCCAGGCGGTCCGGGTGGCCACCGGTTCAGCGCTGCCCGCCCTGGCCGATGCGGTGGTCCCGCTCGAACACACCGAAAACGGTGTGAGCCGCACGGCCCGGGTCACGGTGAAGTGCTCGGTGCCGTCGAAGGCATACGTGCGCCGCGCCGGGGAAGACGTGCAGACCGGGGACGTCGCCGTTCGTCCCGGGATGGTGATCGGGGCGGCGCAGGTGGGGCTGCTCGCCGCGGTGGGACGGGCGAAGGTGCGGGTGCACCCGCGGCCGCGGCTGTCGGTGCTCTCGGTCGGTGAGGAGCTGGTCGACATCGAGCGGACCCCCGGTGCAGGCCAGGTCTACGACCTCAACTCCTACGCACTGACCGCGGCCGCCCGCGATGCCGGGGCGGAGGTGCACCGGGTCGGCATCGTCTCCGGTGAACCCTCCCGGTTTCGCGAAGCCGTGGAGGGCAGGTTGCTGCTCTCGGAGATCGTGGTGGTGACCGGGGCGGTCGGCGGGGAGACGGGTGAGCAATTGTGCGCCGCCCTGGGCGAGCTCGGCCCGATGGATGTCGGGCGGGTGGCTATGCATCCCGGCTCAGTGCAGGGATTCGGCCGGTTGGGCCCGGACGCGGTGGCCACATTCCTGCTGCCGAGCAACCCGATCAGCGCGCTGGTGGTCTTCGAGGTGCTGGTGCGGCCGCTGATCCGGCTCGCCCTCGGCAAGCGCAATCCCCACCGCCGCACCATCACCGCGCGATTGCTGTCCCCGGTGACGTCCACGGCAGGTCGACGCGGGTTCCTGCGCGGGCAACTGCTGCGTGACCCCGACACCGGGGAGTATCTCGTGCAACCTCTGGGAACCTCCGGTGCGCACCTGCTGGCCTCGCTGGCAGAGGCGAACTGCCTGATCCTGATCGATCCGGACACCGTCGAGGTGCCGGTCGGCGAGCAGGTGGCTGTGAGCTTCCTCGCCCAGCGCGGCTGAACGCGTCCATGTTCGGTCCAGGCCCTGATGGTCGTCATCCCGGCTGGCCGGCCCGGCTGGGTCCCTTGCGGGTCGTCGCCGGGCAGGTTGCGCTTCGCCCAGTGCGGCTACGGGACGGTCCGGCATGGAGCCGGCTGCGGCTACGTGATGAGGACTACCTGCGTGTCTGGGAGCCAGATGCCGAGGGCAGCTGGGCGGAGCGCTTCACCACCATGGCGTGGCCGGTGATGTGCGGCGGGCTGCGCGCCACGGCCCGGCGAGGGCAGGCTCTGCCGTTCACCATCACGCTGAACGGGCAGTTCGCAGGCCAGCTCACCTTGGGCAATGTGGTACGCGGCTCGCTGAGGTCGGCGTGGGTCGGTTACTGGGTGGAGTCGCGTGCCGCTGGAGGCGGGGTCGGTACCGCAGCGGTAGCCCTCGCGGTGGACCACGCGTTCGGACCGGTGGGCCTACACCGGATCGAAGCCACTGTGCGGCCGGAGAACGCGGCCAGCCTCCGGGTGCTGGCCAAGCTCGGATTCCGGGACGAGGGTTTGCTGCAACGCTATCTGGAGGTGGATGGCGATTGGCGGGATCATCGCTTGCTCGCCATCACCCAGGATGAGATCGCCTCTGGACTGGTGCCGCGCCTGATCTGCTCTGGTCACGCCTACCGTCACTGATCCGAGTGCCTGCCAGCAGGCGAAGCGATCATCCCCGGCGCGCCTTCGGCGTCCGAGCGCTGCCGGTGACTACCGTGTCAGGGCAGTAACAAAGCGGCTTGGCCATGGTGGACGGGTTAGGGGGCGAGAAGTGCCCAGCTCGCTGATTTTCGCGGCGCTGGCGGGGGCATGGCTCGTCGTGCTTGTCCCGATGTTCGCGAAACGGCGGCAGGAGGTAATGCATACCGCGGAGTCGGTACTGGAATCCCGAGTACTGCGCCGACCCGGTCCCCCCCGTGCGGCGCTTCACCACGAACAGGAGGTGCGCATGATCGGCGTACAGACCGCCCATCAGGAGCCTGTCGCGGATGAGCGCCGGTACAGGTCGGGTCGCGGTGGATATGACCCCGAGGTCGCCGCCGAGCTGGCGCGGGCCAAGTACGTCTTCCGCCAGCGGGTAGTCGTTGGCCTGGTGCTCGGTGCGATTGTCTCGGTGGTGCTGGTCTTCACCCTGTCCAGCCTGTGGTGGTGGATGCACGCCACCTTCGATGTGGCAGTGATCGGTTACCTCAGCTACCTGCGCCGGCAGGTACGCATCGAGGAGGATGTCCGGGAGCGCCGGGCCGCGCGGCTGGCCGGACCCCGGATCAGGGAGCGGGCTGCCGGCGATCCCGACACGGTCTGCGGGGAGGTCGCCGATGAGCTTCCCGAGTCTGAGCGCCCCGTCCAGGAGACGCCGGCACCAGCTATGGTGGCGCCCGCCGCGCCACATCCCACGGCCGAAGCGCTCGACTCCGATGACGGAGATCCGGTGTTCGACGAACTGAGGCCGTCTTTCGAGCCGCCCTACCGCCGGGCAGCCGGGGAGTAGTTGGCTCCCGGCTGCTAAACTCGGCCCGCAATCTCGGGGGGCTGTAGCGCAGTTGGTAGCGCGTCTCGTTCGCATCGAGAAGGTCAGGGGTTCGATTCCCCTCAGCTCCACCATAGAAGCCTTACTAGAACCCTGGACCAAGTCCATGCCGCCTAGGAGGCCGCTGAATAATCGGCGTGTCTCCCCCGAATATGCCGCTGAGCTGGGAGAATCAGTTCATGCAGGGTGTGGAACGTGCCGACCGGGAACTGCTGGACGCCCACGCGTTGGTCGGTCATCTGGTGCCGGCAGGCAGCATGTTCGCGTTCCTGGCCGACCATCGCCAGAATGTGTTCCCCGACGGGGAGTTCGAGGACCTGTTCCCCTCGGGCAAGGGCCGCCCCTCAATCCCGGCATCGGTGATGGCCTCGATCCTGGTCCTGCAGACCCTGCACGACCTGTCCGACCGGGAGACCGCCGACGCGGCCCGATGTGACCTGCGGTGGAAGGTCGCGACCGGAATGTCATTGGACCACAACGGGTTTGATCCCTCGACATTGGTGTACTGGCGTCAACGACTGGCGAAATCGACTCGACCGCATCGGATCACCGAGGCGGTGCGGCAGGTGGTCGAGGAGACCGGGATCCTGCGTGGCCGCGGCAAGCGCGCGGTGGACTCCACGATCCTGGCCGACGCGGTCGCGACCCAGGACACGATCACTCAGCTGATCTCGGCGATCCGGCGGGTCGGGCGTCTGGTGCCCGGTGCCGCCGGGCAGGTCGCGGCGGTGTGCACCGGGCATGATTACAGCCGGCCGGGTAAGCCGAGGATCGATTGGGACGAGCCTGACGCGAAAGACACGCTGGTGTCGGCGCTGGTCAGTGACGCTACCGCGCTGCTCGCGGCGTTCGCCGAGGTCGATTCCGGCGAGTGGGACGAGGCGGCGCGGGGGGCGTTGGCGTTGCTGGCGCTGGTCGCCGGGCAGGATGTCGAGCCCGCCGAGGGCTCGGATGGCACTGATGGGCGGTGGCGGATTGCCCGCAGGGTCGCCCCGGACCGGGTGGTGTCCACGGTGGACCCGGATGCGCGGCATACCCGGAAATCGCCGGAGAATCGGCGGGACGGGTACCGGGCGCACGTGGTCGCCGAGCCGGAGACCGGGATCATCACCGACGAGGTGTTGACCAAGGCCGCCGGGAGCGAGAACTCCGATCCTGCGGTGGCCCAGACGTTCCTGGCCGCCGAGGACGAGTCGTGCGAGTGGTACGGGGATTCCGCTTACGGCACAGGGGATCTGCGCGGCGCGATCGACGATGCCGGGGACGAGGCTGTGATCAAGCCCAAGCCGCTGACCGCACCGGTGGCCGGTGGGTTCACTGTTGATGATTTCACCGTCGACGAACAGGCGGGCACGGTGACCTGCCCGGCCGGTCACCGTCGTGCGCTCAGCCGGACCCGGGTGGCCAGTTTCGGTGTCCTGTGCCGCGACTGCCCGCTGCGTGCGCGGTGTACCGAGTCCAAGACCGGCCGTAAAATCGTTCTGCACCAACGAGATGGCCTGCTGCGCCAGGCCCGACGTGACTGGGCCGCCCAGCCCGAACTGCGGGAGAAGTACCGTCAGTATCGGCCCAACGTGGAACGGGTCATCTCCCAGATCGCCAGCCTCGGGGGCCGCCGGGTCAAACTCCGTTACCGCGGCACCATCAAGAACCATGCCTGGCTGGCCTTCCGCACCGCCGGGCTCAATCTGCGCAATCTCGTGGGCCGCGGGCTGTCTCGCCCGGCAGGAGTCTGGGTTCTGGCCGCCCGGACCGCCTGACAGGGCGGTCCGGGCGGGTCGGGCCCTCGCCCGGCCCATCCGGGTGCCGCCCCGCCCGCCCCTGTCCGTGCTGCCATGCGCGGACCGGGGCTTCCTGCGGGGCTGCCCGCCACTTTTTCGCGCTTTCGTCCGCGCGGCGACCGTCCCCAGAACCGCCTAATTCAGCGGCCTCCTAGAGACCGCACGCCTGCTGCTGAGTTACCTCCGTGGCTGCGGCGTCGAGTTGGCCAGCCTCACCCAGCCAAGGGTGGACCGGTGGCTAATTGGCCACCGGCCCCGTCAACGGCAGGCCCGCCCGTTCCTGCTGTGGGCCGCCAGCACCGAACTGGCACCGCCCGAGGTCGCGATCGGCACCTCGGCCCGGACCGGTGAGCGAGAGATCATGGCCGACACCGACCGCGTCCTACTGGCCGTCCGGCTGGAAGCCGACGACACAGTCGCGCTCGTTGACCGAGTCGCTGGATGCCTGGTCCTGCAATACGGACAACCCTGCTGGC
>DASYAZ010000173.1:0-18640 GCA_036501085.1 Pseudonocardiaceae bacterium
TGCCTGGCCAGGCCATCCAGTGTCCGATACGTCGTGGCCAGGGCTGCCTGCGCCACTGACGCATCGAGCAGCCCCGCCAGAACCGCCTGCAGCAGCTCATCGGTGTCGAGCACCTCGACGCTGCGACCGGAGCGCACCACGAGATCGAGATAGTGGTCCTCGGTGCGCCAGCACCGGGCATCGACCTCGATCCGCACCACATCGATATAAAGTTGATCATGCCACGGATGCCCGGGAGGATAGAACCAGTCCGTGATCCGCAGGCCCAGCTCAGGCAGCAGCCACGATTCGAGGGCACGGATCGTGGGATGGTTGACGACCTCGCGGGCGATGTAGAGCCCGAAGGGCTCGACCCGGTATTCCCGGACCGCGCGGACGATCCCCTTGGGGTCGGTGTTGGTCATCGCCTCCAAGTCGAACGACTCGACCTTGGGAGGATGGACGGGAGGTTCGATATGCCGCGAGGCCCGCGCACTCATCCCGTGCGGAACCGGCATAAGGCTCGACCCTACGCGAGCAAGAATCTGTCAGGGCCCCGGCCTAGTCTCGGTACCATGACCGAAGCTGCCGCCATCCCGCGCGATCTGCTCCCCCGCTCGGAGTTCCGACCACTGGCGCCCTCCTCCCGGGCGGCGGGCCGGTTCCACATGGTCAGTGACTTCGCCCCCGCCGGGGACCAACCAACCGCCATCGACGGCCTGGAGCGCCGGATCGCGGCCGGGGAGCGTGATGTCGTGCTGCTCGGCGCCACCGGAACCGGCAAGTCGGCCACCACCGCGTGGCTCGTCGAGCGGGTGCAACGCCCCACCCTGGTGATGGCGCCGAACAAGACGCTCGCCGCGCAACTGGCCCACGAGCTGCGGGACTTCTTCCCGGACAACGCGGTGGAGTATTTCGTGTCCTATTACGACTACTACCAGCCCGAGGCGTACGTCCCGCAGACCGACACCTACATCGAGAAGGATTCGTCGATCAACGACGATGTGGAGCGGTTGCGCCACTCGGCCACGATGTCGTTGCTGACCCGGCGTGATGTCATCGTCGTCGCGTCGGTGTCCTGCATCTACGGTCTGGGCACCCCCCAGGAGTACCTCAACCAGTCGATCCATGTCGCCCGCGGCGCCGAGACCGGTCGTGACGCGCTACTCCGGGCCCTGGTCGACATCCAGTACACCCGCAACGACCTCACCTTCGCCCGCGGGACGTTCCGGGTGCGCGGGGACACCGTCGAGGTCATCCCCGCTTACGAGGAGCTGGCGGTCCGTATCGACTTCTTCGGTGACGAGGTTGAGTCGCTCTACTACCTGCACCCGCTCACCGGGGAGGTGGTGCGGGAAGTGCCCGAGCTTCGGATCTTCCCGGCCACGCACTACGTCGCCGGGCCGGAGCGGATGGAACGCGCCATCACCGGGATCGAAGCGGAGCTGGCGGAGCGGCTGGCGCTGCTGGAGCAGCAGAATAAGCTGCTGGAAGCCCAGCGGCTGCGGATGCGGACCCAGTACGACGTGGAGATGATGCGCCAGGTCGGGTTCTGCTCCGGGATCGAGAACTACTCGCGGCATATCGACGGGCGCGGGGCCGGCTCGGCGCCGGCCACCCTGCTGGACTACTTCCCGGAGGATTTCCTGCTGGTCATCGACGAATCGCACGTCACGGTGCCGCAGATCGGCGGCATGTACGAAGGTGACACCTCCCGCAAGCGCACCCTGGTAGATCACGGCTTCCGGCTGCCCTCCGCGATGGACAACCGGCCGCTGAGCTGGGAGGAGTTCCAGGACCGGGTCGGTCAGACGGTGTACCTGTCGGCCACGCCGGGGCCCTATGAGATGGCCCAGGCCGGTGGCGAGTTCGTCGAGCAGGTCATCCGCCCGACCGGACTGGTGGACCCGGAAGTCATCGTGAAACCAACCAAGGGCCAGATCGATGACCTGGTGCATGAGGTGCGCGTCCGCGCCGAACGCGATGAACGGGTCCTGGTCACCACCTTGACCAAGAAGATGGCCGAGGACCTCACCGACTACCTGCTTGAGCTCGGCATCCGGGTCCGCTACCTGCATTCAGAGGTGGACACCCTGCGCCGGGTGGAACTGCTGAGGCAGCTGCGGCTGGGCGAGTTCGATGTGCTGGTGGGGATCAACCTGCTCCGTGAGGGCCTGGACCTGCCGGAGGTGTCGCTCGTGGCGATCCTGGATGCGGACAAGGAGGGGTTCCTGCGCAGCGGGACCTCGCTGATCCAGACCATCGGGCGGGCCGCGCGGAACGTATCCGGTCAGGTGCACATGTACGCCGACACCATCACCGACTCGATGAGTCGGGCCATCGAGGAGACCGACCGGCGGCGGGCCAAGCAGATCGCTTACAACACCGAACGTGGGCTGGACCCGCAACCACTACGCAAGAAGATCAACGACATCCTGGAGCGCGTCTACGCCGAAGCCGAAGACACCTCAGAGACCCTGGCAGTCCGGGTTGGTGGGTCCGGTCGTAACGCATCCCGGGGCAAGCGGGCATCCGGCGAGCCGGGACGCTCCCGGAGTGGAGCCGCTCCGCTGGAGGGGCGGGACACCTCCTCGATGCCTCGGGCCGAACTGGCGGATCTGATTCAGCAGCTCACCGACCAGATGATGAGCGCGGCCCGTGAGCTGCAGTTCGAGCTCGCCGCCAGGCTCCGAGACGAGATCGCCGATCTCAAAAAGGAGCTCCGCGGCATGGACGCCGCCGGCCTCCGCTAGTTGGCTGCCCTTCACGTACCGCCAACCCCCTACCGCGGCGCCTTCAACAACCCCCAACCTGCTCAGCGTAGAACCCGTACCACGCCCTCCTGGACCGCGCTGGCGATCAAGCTCCCGTCCTGGCTGAAGAACTGGCCGATCGCGAGCCCCCGGCCTCCTTGCGCTGAGGGTGAGGTGTAGTCGCAGAGCACCCACTCGTCCGCCCGGAACGGGCGATGAAACCACATGGCATGGTCCAGGCTGGCGGCCATCACGCCGTTGCCCAGCGCATGACCGTGCGGCGCGGCAACTGACCACAGCAAGGTCAGGTCCGAGACGTAGGCGAGCACGCAGACATGCACCAGAGGGTCGTCGGGCAGGATTCCGTCGGCGCGCATCCATAACCGATCCCGCATGCAGGAACCGGTCTGCTCCCTGACACAGGCCCACGCTGGCGGGGTGATGTAACGCAGGTCGAACGGCCGCGGCGCTCGCGTGATCGGGGAAGGCGGATCGGGGCTGCGCAGCGCCCAGCTCGCCCAGTCATCCAGTTGGTCCGGCGGTGGGACATCAGGCATCTCGTCGGCGTGCTCCAGACCCTGCTCCGGCACCTGGAACGACGCGGACAGCGCGAAGATGGCTTTGCCGTGCTGGATCGCGACGACCCGCCGGGTGGTGAACGACCGCCCGTCCCGGATCCGGTCCACCTGGTAGATGATCGGCACCCGCGGGTTACCAGGCCGGATGAAGTAGGCGTGCAGCGAGTGCACAGCCCGCTCCGCCGGCACGGTGCGACCACTTGCGACCAGCGCCTGACCTGCTACCTGCCCACCGAAGACGCGGGTCGGGGACTCCGGGGGGCTGACGCCACGAAAGAGGTCGTCTTCGAGACGCTCCAGATCCAGCAACGCCACCAGCCGGTCCAGCACAGGCTGACCCCGCGGTACGCCATCCGCCGCCCGCGGCGTATCGGCCCACTGCTGCCACGCGGGTTCACCAGCGTCAGCCAAGGTCCTCCTCGCCCAGGCGGTGTACCCGGACGAGATTAGTCGAGCCTTCTGTGGCGGGGGGAGATCCGGCCACGATCACCACCAGATCACCGGGCTGGTACCGCCCGATCGAGAGCATCGCCTGGTCCACCTGGCGGACCATCGCATCGGTGGTCTCCACCCGGGGCACCAGGAACGTCTCGGTCCCCCAGGTCAGCGCAAGCTGGTTACGCACCGGGGATTCCGGGGTGAACGCCAGCAGCGGCAGTTGAGTGTGCAGCCGGGCCAGCCGGCGGACGGTGTCGCCGGACTGGGTGAAGGCCACCAGCGCCTTTGCCTCCAACCGCTCTCCAATGTCCCGGGCTGCGTAGGACAGCACGCCTCGCTTGGTTCGCGGCACGTGATTGAGCGGCGGGACATTCGGTGAGCCGGCTTCGACGGCCTCCACGATGCGGCTCATCGTCTCCACCGACTCGATCGGGTAGCGACCCACGCTGGTCTCCCCCGAGAGCATGACCGCATCGGCACCATCGAGCACCGCATTGGCCACATCGGAAGCCTCGGCCCGCGTCGGCCGGGCATTACCGATCATGGAGTCCAGCATCTGGGTGGCGACGATGATCGGTTTGGCGTTCTCCCGGGCCACCTGGATCGCCCGCTTCTGCACCAGTGGCACATTCTCCAAGGGCAGCTCAACCCCGAGATCCCCCCGGGCGACCATCACCCCGTTGAACGCAAGCACGATCGCCTCGAGGTTGTCCACCGCCTCGGGCTTCTCCAGCTTGGCGATCACCGGCAACCGGCCACCCGGCACCTCGTCCATCGTGCGATGCACGAGATCGATGTCAGCGGGTGAGCGCACGAACGACAGCGCCACCATGTCCACCCGCAGCCGCAGCGCGAACTCCAGGTCGCGGAAGTCCTTGTCCGACAGGGCAGGCACCGACACGTTCATGCCCGGCAGCGACAAGCCCTTGTTATCGCTGACCGTGCCACCCTGGATGACCTCGCAGACCACCTCGCTGTCCTCGACCTTACGTACCAGCAGCGCGACCTTGCCGTCGTCGACCAGCAGGGAGTCGCCCTCGCGAGCGTCCGCGGCGAGGCCGGCATAGGTGGTGGACACCCGGTCATGGGTGCCGGGGACATCCTCGACGGTCACCCGTACCTCGTCGCCGGTGCGCCACTCCACCGGGCCAGCCGCGAACCGCCCTAACCTGATCTTCGGGCCCTGCAGGTCGGCGATGATGCCGACCGCCTTGCCGAACTCGTCGCTGGCCTCCCGCACCATCGAGTACACCCGCGCATGGTCAGCGTGGCTGCCGTGGCTGAAGTTCAACCGAGCAACGTCCATCCCCGCCTGGACCAGTCCCCTGATCTTCTCCGGTGTAGCGGTGATCGGACCAATCGTACAAACGATCTTCGCGCGTCGAGTCACCCGCCCCAGGGTAGACAGTGCGGTTGGCGGGCAGATGGCGGGTCGATGGCGGCCGCCTCAATATCCAATCGTGGCTGGTCCAACATGGTCGGCCAACCAGCCGGTCAGCGGCCCGGCCACCTGCCAGCCCTCCCGCACCCGGCCCAGGCAGGCGCGCTCGTGGATGGTCTGGTCCGGCGGCCACGACCGCCACAGGTACAGCGAGCGATGCCGCAACAGATCCATCCGCGGGTGGTCGGCCGGGTAGCCGCGAGGGCGGGTACGGAGAGTGCTCCCGGCGCGCCGCATCTCAGCCACGACGCACAACCGGCGCTGCAGGTCCGTGCCGCTGCGCTGGTCGTCCACGGCCGCCCGATAACGAGCTAACTGATCAGGTGCCCATCGGTACGCCCCGCCCGCGATCAGCAGCCCATCCGCGCCCAGCTGGACGTAGTAGGCCGCACCAGGCGTCTCGATGACGGCACCGCAGTGTGTCTTGTACGGGTTCTTGTCCTTGCTGAACCGGACGTCGCGATGCGGCCGGAAGATCTTGCCGGTACCGAACTCGGGCTCCAGCTCGGCGAGCAGCGCCAGCATCGGGGTCCGGATGTGATCGTCGTAAATGACCTTGTGATCGCTCCAGTAGGCCTTCGAGTTGTCCGCCTCGAGACCTTCGTAGAAATCAACCGCATTCTCGCCGAAACCATCGAAACGCATCGCGGCATGCTAGCCATCCGCTACTGCACGAGCGCGACCTGCTGCTGCGCGGCGATCGTGTCGGGGTCCTCCCGCCCACGGCGGGCCATCAAGAGGTAGAGCAGCGCGGCGAGGAACACCACGGCCGAAGTGATCACGTTGATACGCAGGCCGAAGACCATCGTGGCCGGGTCGGCACGCATCAGCTCGATCCAGAACCGGCCGGCGGTGTAGCCCGCGACGTAGAGGGCGAAGGCCCGCCCGTGGCCGAGCCGGAAACGCCGGTCAGCCCAGACGACGAGCGCGGCGACGCCCAGATCCCACAGCAACTCGTAGAGGAACGTGGGGTGCACGAACTCGATCGGGGGACCCTGGGCGATGCCATTGAGCGAATCGGGCATCCCGGTGATCGGGTTCACCCGCTCGCGGATTTCCAACCCCCACGGCAGGGTCGTCGGCCCGCCATAGAGTTCCTGGTTGAACCAGTTACCCAACCTGCCGATCGCCTGCGCAGCGACGATGGCGGGGGCGAGGGCGTCGGCCAGCGCAGGCAGCGGGATGCCCCGACGCCGGCAGCCGATCCACGCTCCCAGCCCGCCGAGTGCGATCGCCCCCCAGATTCCCAGCCCGCCCTGCCAGATCTTGAGCGCGCCGAGCGGATCCCCTCCGGGCCCGAAATACTTCTCCCAGTCCGTCGCCACGTGGTAAAGCCGCCCGCCTACCAGGCCGAACGGTACGGCGAACACCGCGATATCGGTCACCGTTCCTGCCTTGCCACCCCGGGCCTGCCAGCGACGCTCGCCCCACAGGATCGCCACGATGATCGCGGCAATGATGCACAGGGCATAGGCCCGGATCGGGATCGGCCCCAGATGCCAGACCCCCCGATCGGGGCTGGGGATCGAGCCGAGAAACATCGCGGAGAGCACGGGCGACACGGTATCTCCTACCCCGGCACCGCATTCAGTGGGCTGAACGTGGTGACGAGCGCCCGCATAACCCCGCTCAGCCCGCTGAATGCGGATGGGGCGGAGGATCAGGCAGGTTGGGGGGCAGGGTGGCGGACCCCGGTGGCGAGGTCGGCGGCCAGAGCACGAACCCCGGATTCGCCGTCGTCTGCGGCGGTGACGAAGGCGGAACCGACGATCACCGCGTCCGCGAAGCCGGCCAGCTCCGCGGCCTGCGCTCCGTTGCGCACGCCCAGCCCGACGCCCACCGGCAGTCCCGGAGCATGTTCCCGCGCGCGTTTCACCAACGTGCCCGCCGCGCTGCTGATCACGTCCCGGGCACCGGTCACACCCATGACCGAGCTCGCGTAGAGGAAGCCGCGGCTGGCCGCCGCGGTCGACGCCAGCCGCTGATCGGTCGACGACGGCGCCACCAGGAAGATCCGGTCCAGGTCGTGCTGCTGCGCGGCGGCCAGCCAGTCGTCGGCCTCGTCGGGAATCAGGTCGGGGGTGATGACGCCCAACCCTCCGGCCGCAGCGAGATCCCGGGCGAATGCGTCGACGCCGTAGCGGTGTACCGGATTCCAGTAGGTCATCACCACTGCCCGGTGGCCCGCACCTGCGATGGTCTCCACCACGCTGAGCACGTCGCGCAACCGCACCCCCGCGCGCAGGGCAGCATCCGCAGCGGCCTGGATCGTCGGCCCGTCGAGCACCGGATCGGAGTAGGGCACGCCGACCTCGACGAGGTCGCAGCCGCCCGCCAGCATGGCGAGTAGCAGCGCACGAGAGCCGTCCACCGTCGGGTAACCGGCGGGCAGGTAGCCGGCGAGCACGGCCCGGTGTTCCGCAGCGCAGGCCTCGAACAGCGGTGCAAGCCGGGCTGCCGCGTCGGCGATCATCTCGCCGCCTCCGCGGGACCAAGTACGACGGCGGTCACGACTGTCCTTCCAGCAGGTCGAACCAGCTCACAGCGGTGTCCACGTCCTTGTCCCCCCGGCCGGAGAGGTTCACCAGGATCAGGGCCTCCGGCCCCAGCTCCGCTCCCAGTTGCAGCGCTCCAGCCAGGGCATGCGCCGACTCGATCGCCGGGATGATCCCCTCGGTCCGGGAGAGCAACCGGAAGGCGTCCATCGCCTGCGCGTCGGTGATCGGCCGGTACTCGGCACGCCCGGTGTCCTTGAGCCAGGAATGCTCGGGACCCACCCCGGGATAGTCCAGGCCGGCGGAGATCGAGTGGGTCTCGATGGTCTGCCCGTCGGAATCCTGCAGCAGGTAGGACAGCGCACCGTGCAGCATCCCGGGCGCACCCGCAGACAATGTTGCAGCGTGCCGTCCGGTGTCCACCCCATCCCCAGCGGCTTCGAAGCCGATCAGGCGTACTCCCGGATCATCCATGAACGGGTGGAAGATACCGATCGCGTTGGAGCCACCACCGACGCAGGCGACCACCGCATCGGGCAGCCGGCCATGGCGGGCCAGGACCTGCTCGCGGGCCTCCAACCCGATCACCCGGTGAAAATCGCGCACCATCACCGGGAAGGGATGTGGCCCGGCGACCGTGCCCAGGATGTAATGGGTGCTCTCGACGTTGGTCACCCAGTCCCGCAAGGCCTCGTTGATGGCGTCCTTCAGGGTGCGCGATCCCGTCTTGACCGCCACGACCTCGGAACCGAGCAGCCGCATCCGGGCGACGTTGAGCGCTTGGCGCTGGGTGTCCACCTCACCCATGTAGACCACGCACTCCAGCCCGAGCAGCGCGCACGCGGTGGCGGTGGCGACACCGTGCTGGCCGGCACCGGTCTCGGCGATCACCCGCGGCTTGCCCATCCGCTCGGTGAGCAAGGCCTGCCCCAGCACATTATTGATCTTGTGGGAGCCGGTGTGGTTGAGGTCCTCGCGCTTGAGCACGATCCGGGCTCCCCCGGCGAGCTCGGAGAACCTGGGCGCCTCGGTGATCGGCGAGGGCCGGCCGGCGTAGTCGGCGAGCAAGCCGTTCAGCCGGCTGGTGAAGGCCGGGTCCGACCGGGCATCGGTGTAGGCGACGGCGAGCTCGTCGAGGGCGGCGATGAGCGCCTCCGGCACGAACCGGCCGCCGAAACTCCCGAAATAGCCACGGCCGTCCGGCTGGGCGGCGGTGTGCGGCGCGGGCTGGATGCCGACCATGCCGCTCACCGAGCCGGTTTCGGGCACGCGGGGTGTGATCCCGCGGTGACCAGCTGGACCACCGCGGCCTTGGGGTCGCCGCTGGTCACCAACCCCTCCCCGACGAGCACCGCATCGGCGCCGGCGCCGGCATAGGCGAGCAGGTCCGCCGGCCCGCGAATCCCGGACTCGGCGACCCGCAGCACGTCACCGGGTAGCCCTGGCACGATCTTGCCGAAGACGTTGGGATTCACGTCCAAGGTGTGCAGGTCGCGGGCGTTGACACCGATCAGCGTCGCCCCGGCTTCCAGGGCCCGGTCGGCCTCCTCGGCGGTATGCACCTCGACCAGCGCGGCCATCCCCAGCGACTCCACCCGATCGACCAGCGCCTCCAGCGCGTTCTGCTCCAGCGCGGCCACGATCAGCAGCACCACGTCCGCGCCGTGCGCGCGCGACTCGTGTACCTGGTAGGGGCTGACGATGAAATCCTTGCGCAGCACCGGGACGTCCACCGCGGCCCGCACCGCGTCCAGGTCGGCCAGCGAGCCACCGAAGCGGCGGCCCTCGGTGAGTACGCTGATCATGCGGGCGCCGGCGTCGGCGTAGTCCGCGGCCAGTGCGGCCGGATCCGGGATCTCGGCCAGCGCGCCGCGGGACGGGCTGCATCGCTTCACCTCCGCGATGACACCGATTCCCGGCCCGCGCAGCGCCGTCAGCGCATCGCGTGGAGCCGGCACCCGGATCGCGCGCCGCTTGACCTCGCTGAACTCCACAGCGGCTTCCCGGGCCGCGAGGTCGACTCTGACCCCTTCGAGGATCGTCTCCAGGACACTCAAGCCTCTCCCCTTCCGCCCCCGTGCGCAGCCGGGTATCGATGCTAGCTCCGGCGTGTCCCCCAGCTCCTCACCGGGGGTGTCCGGGCATGGTGGGGTCCTCGCCGGCGTCCATCCGCTCCCAGAACCGGCCCTCCGCCGGCGCCGGCTGTGCCGCGCGCGCTCCCGGCGCCTGGTAACGGCGACCCAACCGCGGCATTCGGTGGCCACGCACCAGCAGAACCAGGCCCGCCGCGGCCATCAACACCGCCCCGCCAACGGCCAGTGCCGGACCCCCGAGCAACACTGTGGCCGCCCCGGTGGGGACCGAGCGGGCGGGCAGATCTGCCGTAGCGATGGCGCTGCCGGTACGCCAGCGCGCGTCGGCGATCCGCAGCACCGCCCCGACCGGTGGCCATGCCGCGGCTAGCAGCACCACACCGAGCACGGCCCGGGCCCACCCCCCGGTGGCCAGCACGCCGGCCACCGCGGCCAGCGCGAGCAGGGCCAGCGGTCCCAGTGCGGCCAGCACCGTGGATCCCTCCAGGCGCACCTGGACGATCCCGCGCAGGGGTACCTGGAAGGCGACCTGCGCCCAGCCGAGCATCGCCGCACCGGCCAGCAGGGCCGCCGCCGCGAGCAGCAGCACGGTGGTGATGGTCAGTGCCCCCCGCGAGGCGGCACGCTCAGGCACGCACCGACCCGGCGGGCTCGCTGTCCGCCAGCCGCATCGTCCCCGCCGCAGCGATGGCAGCCAGCACCGCCCCGGCTTTGTTCAGGCATTCGGCGTCCTCGGCCACCGGATCGGAATCTGCCACGATACCCCCGCCGGCTTGGACGTAGGCGACACCGTCCCGGACCATCGCGGTGCGGATCGCGATGGCGGTATCGGCGTCCCCGGCGAAGTCCAGGTAGCCGACCACTCCCCCGTACACCCCGCGCCGGGTGGGCTCGAGCTCCTCGATGAGCTCCATCGCCCGCGGCTTGGGCGCCCCGGACAGCGTTCCAGCGGGGAAGCAGGCGGTGACCGCGTCGAAGGCGGTGTACCCCGGAGCCAGCTCACCGGTGACCGTGGAGACCAGGTGCATGACGTGGCTGTAGCGCTCGACCCGGAAGAAGTCGGTGACGTGCACCGAGCCGGGGCGGCACACCCGGCCGACGTCGTTGCGGCCGAGGTCGACCAGCATGAGGTGCTCGGCGCGCTCCTTCTCGTCGACCATCAGGTCCTTCTCCAGGATGCAGTCCTCGTCCGGGTCGGCGCCGCGGGGGCGGGTGCCGGCGATCGGGTGCGTGGTGACCTTGCCGTCCCGCACCGTCACCAGGGACTCCGGGCTGCAGCCGACGATGCTGAAGTCCTCCAGGGTCAGCAGGTACATGTAGGGGCTGGGGTTGCTGGTGCGCAGTACCCGGTAGATGTCCAGCGGGTCCGCATCGGTGGTCATCTCGAAACGCTGGGAGACCACGACCTGGAAGGCCTCGCCGGCGCGGATCGCCTCCTTGGCGGCCTCGACGGCGGCGTAGTGCTGGTCGGGGCTGCGCCGGCGAAGGAACTCCGGCGCCGGCCGGCTGAACACCGCCGCGCTGGCCGGCGCCGCCGTGCACAGCTTCGCGGCCATACCGTCTAGCCGCGCAACTGCGTTGTTGTAGGCCTCGTCCACCCGGTGCGACGAGTCATCCCAGTTGATCGCGTTGGCGATCAGCGTGACGGTGCCCTCATGGTGGTCTAAGGCGGCGAGATCGGTGGCCAGCAGCATCACCAGCTCAGGCACCCGCAGGTCGTCCTCGGCCAGCTCCGGGAGCCGTTCCAGGTGCCGGACCGCGTCATAGCCCAGGTAGCCCACCATCCCGCCGGTGAGCGGGGGTAGGCCGGGAAGCGGCTCGGTATGCAGCGCGGCAACGGTCTCCCGCAACGCGTCCAGCGGGGTACCTGCCCACGGGCTGCCCACGCCGGGCAGCCCCACCGGTGGTGTGCCACCCCAGACCGTGCGGCCGCCGGATTCGGTGAGCGTGGCGGCGCTGCGCACCCCGACAAAGGACCAGCGCGACCAGGAAGAACCGTTCTCGGCCGATTCGAACAGGAACGTTCCGGGCCGGCCCTGGGCGAGCTTGCGGTACACCCCCAGCGGGGTCTCGCCGTCAGCGAGCAGGGTCCGGGTTACCGGGATCACCCGGCGATCCCTCGCCAGAGCGCGGAACCGCTCCCGATCCAGTGGCAGTGTTCCGATACTGGGTGTTCCGATGCGGGTGCCGATGCCAGGGGCGCCGATGCTGACCATGGCGCCATTGTGCCCGCCGTTTGACGGCTACGTGCGCCCGGCATACCTTTTCATTCTCCGTTGAAAAGAGGTCTGGGAATGGTTGCCGAGCACGTCAAGCGGGGCCGTCCGCATCGTCCGGGTCGTCCGCGGGGGCGCCGCCCGGCCGGCGAGGACACCAAGGCGGCCCTGCGCAGCGCGGCCCGGATGGAGTTCACCGAGCGCGGTTTCGACGGTGCCACCGTCCGAGCGATCGCCGAGCGGGCCGGGGTGGACGCCGCGATGGTCAACCATTGGTTCGGTGGGAAGGACAGGTTGTTCGTCGCCGCCATGGAGATCCCGGTCGATCCGGCGGAGATCATGCCCCGGATCCTCGACGGGCCGCCCGAACACCTGGCCGAGCGGATCCTGCGCACGTTCCTGTCGATCTGGGACAACGAGGGTGGCGGGGGGCTGGCGGCATTGCTGCGCAGCGTGGCCAGCCACGAGCAGGCGGCCAGGATGATGCGGGAGTTCATCAGCCGGGTGGTGTTCGGTCGCATCGTCTCCATCGCGTCCCCGGACCAGTGGGAGCTGCGCGCGGCGCTGTGCGGGACCCAGATCGCCGGTCTGGGAATGATCCGGTACCTGATCCGCCTCGAGCCGCTGGCCTCCGCCGATCACGACACCGTGGTCAACGCGATCGCCCCGAACCTGCAGCGCTACCTGACTGGCGTCTTGTGAGTGCGTAACAGTGTTCTAGCACCCAATGCCACTCACGAGCACTGACCTGCTAAAACAGGTCGGTGCACCGGTGTGGCAGGCCGGGCCGACCTGGTCGACGACGAGCAGCAGGGCATCGCCGTCGCAGTCCAACCGCACCTCGTGCACGTGCTGGGTGTGCCCGGAGGTCTCACCCTTGACCCAGTAGGCCTGCCTGCTGCGCGACCAGTAGGTGGCCCGGCCGGTGCTCAGGGTGCGGTGCAGCGCCTCGTCGTCCATCCAGCCCACCATCAGCACCTCGCCGGTGCCGCGTTGCTGCACCACGGCGCACACCAGCCCGTCGGGGTTGCGCTTGAGCTTGCCGGCGAGCACCGGATCCAGCCCGGTCACCGGACGGTGACCCCGGCCTCGCGGAGGCCATCCTTGACCTCACCGATCCGCAACTGGCCGAAATGGAAGACGCTGGCGGCGAGCACCGCGTCGGCCCCGGCCCGCACGGCGGGCGGGAAGTGTTCCACCTCGCCCGCTCCCCCGCTGGCGATCACCGGCACGGTGACGGCGGCCCGCACCGCCGAGATCATCTCCAGGTCGAAGCCGGCCTTGGTGCCATCGGCGTCGATGGAGTTGAGCAGGATCTCCCCCACCCCCAGTTCCTGGCCGCGCTGCGCCCAGGCCACCGCGTCGATCCCGGTACCGCGCCGCCCGCCATGCGTGGTGACCTCGAAACCGGATTCCGTCGGTGGTTCTCCGGCCGGCACCCGCCGGGCATCCACCGAGAGCACGATGCACTGGGCTCCGAAGCGGCGGCTGGCCTCACGCAGCAGCTCGGGGCGGGCCACCGCGGCGGTGTTGATGCTCACCTTGTCCGCCCCGGCTCGCAGTAGCCGGTCCACATCGGCGACCTCGCGGATCCCGCCGCCGACGGTGAGCGGGATGAACACGCATTCCGCGGTGCGGCGCACGACCTCGTACGTGGTCTCCCGGTCCGAGGAAGACGCGGTGACGTCAAGGAAGGTCAGCTCGTCGGCGCCCTGCTCGTCATAGACCGTGGCCAGCTCGACCGGATCTCCGGCGTCGCGCAGCTCGGCGAAGTTGACTCCCTTGACGACCCGTCCGGCGTCGACGTCCAGGCAGGGGATCACGCGCACCGCAACGGCCATCCACCCAGCCTAGGCGCTCAGCGGGCGGCGGCCAGCGCGTCGGGCAGGGTGAGCGCCCCGGCGTAGAGGGCCTTGCCGATGATCGCGCCCTCCACTCCCTCCGAGAACAACGCGGCAAGAGCGGCGACATCGCCGGCGCCGGAGACCCCGCCGGAGGCGATCACCGGGGCGCTGGTGCGGGCGCACACCGCGCGCAGCAGCTCCAGGTTCGGGCCGCGCAGCGTGCCGTCCTTGGTGACGTCGGTGACCACGTAGCGCGCGCACCCGTCGGCGTCCAGGCGGGCCAGCACGTCCCAGAGGTCGCCGCCGGACTCCGTCCAGCCCCGGGCGGCCAGGATGTGCTCGCCGTCGATGATCCGCACGTCGAGCCCCACGGCGATCCGCTCGCCGTGCTCGGCGATCACCGCGCGGCACCAGGCAGGGTTCTCCACCGCGGCAGTGCCCAGGTTCACCCGGGTGCAGCCGGTGGCCAGCGCCCGGCGCAGCGACTCGTCGTCCCGGATCCCCCCGGAGAGCTCCACCGCGATGTCCAGCCTGCCGACGACCTCGGCCAGCAGCTCCGCATTGGAGCCCCGGCCGAAAGCCGCATCCAGATCGACCAGGTGGATCCACTCCGCGCCGTCGGCCTGCCAGGCCAGCGCTGACTCGACGGGGTCGCCGTACCAGGTCTCGGTGCCGGCTTCGCCCTGGGTGAGGCGGACGGTCCGGCCACCGGCGACGTCCACCGCGGGCAGCAGTACGAAACTCACCCGGCCCACCCTAGGACAGGGTCGCGATCCAGTTGCGGAGCAGTTGCGCACCGGCGTCGCCGGATTTCTCCGGATGGAACTGGGTTGCCCACAGCGGCCCGTTCTCCACCGCCGCCACGAAGGGCTCACCGTGCTCGGCCCAGCTCACCAGGGGTGGCGGCAACGGTCCGGAGTTGTCCAGTTCCCAGCGCCGGGCGGCGTAGGAGTGCACGAAGTAGAACCGGGGCTCGGGGCCCAGGCCGGCGAAAAGCTGCGAGTCCGGCGGGCTGGTCACAGTGTTCCAGCCCATGTGTGGCAGCACGTCGGCCTTCAGCCGCTCCACGGTGCCGGGCCACTCCCCGCACCCGTCGGTCTGCACCCCGTGCTCGACGCCCCGGCTGAACAGCACCTGCATCCCCACGCAGATTCCCAGTACCGGGCGACCCCCAGCGAGCCGGCGACCGATGATCCGCTCACCGTGCACCGCACGGAGCCCCGCCATACACGCGGCGAACGCCCCCACCCCGGGCACCACCAGACCATCAGCATTCAGCGTGGCGTCCACGTCGGCGGTCACCGTCACCTCGGCCCCGGCCCGCCGCACCGCCCGCTCCGCCGAGCGCAGATTCCCCGACCCGTAATCCAGCACCACCACACTCCGCACCCCCCCAGCGTGCCCGCCCCCGCATTCAGCGGGCTGAGCGGGGTAAACGAGGCGCTGATGACCCCGCTCAGCCCGCTGAATGCGAAGGGTCAGAGGGCGGCGAACTTGCGGGCCGCGATGAGGACGGGGTCCCAGACGGGGGAGAACGGAGGTGCGTAGCCGAGGTCCAGGTTGATCAGCTCGTCGATGGTCATCTCGTTCCAGAGCGCGACGGCGCAGACGTCGATTCGCTTGCTGGAACCCTCCCGGCCGACCAGCTGGGTACCGAGCAGGCGCCCGGTGCCGCGCTCGGCGATCATCTTGACGGTGATCGGGCTGGAGCCCGGGAAATAGCCGGCCCGGGTGGTGGAGCGCACCGTCACGCTGACCGGCTCGAACCCGGCGGCCCACGCCTCGGCTTCGCCCAACCCGGTCCGGCCGACTTCGAGGTCGCACACCTTGCTGACGGCGGTGCCGACCACTCCGGGAAAGCTGGCGTACCCGCCGCCGAGGTTCGTGCCGATCACCAGGCCGTGCTTGTTGGCGTGCGTGCCCAGCGCGACGTGCACCCGGCGTTGCGAGACGCGGTGCAGCACCTCGACGCAGTCCCCACCGGCCCACACCCCGTCGTGGCCGGGGACCCGCATCCGCCGATCGGTCAGCACACCGCCGTAGCCGCCCAGTGGAAGCCCCGCCTTGCGGGCCAGCTCGGTGGCGGGCTGGACCCCGATACCCAGCACCACGAGATCCGCCGGGAGCGTCCCGCCATCGGTGACCACACCGGCAACCCGGCCGTCGGGGCCGGTGTCGAACCCGGTGACCCGGGTGCCGGTGCGCACGGCGATCCCCATGCCCTCCATCGCGTCGCGGACCAACGCGCCCATGTCCGGGTCGAGGGTGGTCATCGGCTCGGGAGCCTGATCGACCAGGGTGACGGCCAGCTCGCGGCGGATCAGCGCCTCCGCCATCTCGATCCCGATGTATCCCCCGCCGACCACGACCGCCCGGCGGGGTCCGCGGGCCAGCTCGGCGAGTACCGCGGCACCGTCATCGAGGGTGTGCACGCTGTGCACCCCTGGCGCGCTCACCCCGGGCAGGTCCGGGCGCACCGGCGCTGCCCCGGTGGCCAGCACCAGCTCATCGAACCCCACCTGGTAGCTGCCCCCGCCGTCGAGGTCGGTGGCGTGCACCGTGCGGGTGTCGAGGGCGACGCCGGTGACCTCGGTGCGGGTCCGCAGATCGATCCCGTTTGCCCGGTGCTCGGCGGCGCTGCGGGCGATCAGGGCGCCGTCATCGTCGACATCGCCCGCCACCCAGTACGGGATACCGCAGGCGGAGTACGACACGTGCGGGCCCCGCTCGAAGGCCACTACCTCCACCGCATCCCGACCGGCGCGCCGCAGCACCTGCGACGCCGCACTCATCCCCGCCGCGTCGGCGCCGATGACCACGATCCGCGTGCTCACACCAACCAGGCCACCCCGCCTGCCGCCGCCAGCGCAGCCCCCACGCCGAGCACGCCGGCCAGCAGCCTCGAGGTTCGCCACACCGAGGCCACGCCGCCGAGCAGGAAACCCGCGAGGGCCAGCAGAGCCACTCCTACCCAGCTCACAGCACGCCCTTAGTGGAGGGCACCCCACCGGCTCGCGGGTCGGGTTCGACTGCGGCGCGCAACGCCCGGGCCAACGCCTTGTACTGCGCCTCGGTGACATGGTGCGGATCACGACCGTGCAGCACCCGGATGTGCACCGCCAGCTGCGCCTGGAAGGCCAGCGTCTCGAACACGTGCCGGTTGAGCACGGTCGGGTAGTTACCCCCCACGACGAAACCGGCCAGCACGTCCGGCTCGCCGGTGTGCACGCAGTACGGCCGCCCGGACACGTCCACCGCCGCATGCGCCAGCGCCTCGTCCATCGGCACCCAGGCATCCCCGAAGCGCCGGATACCGGCCTTGTCCCCCAGGGCCTGGCGCACCGCCTGCCCGAGCACGATGGCGACGTCCTCCACGGTGTGGTGCGCGTCGATGTCCACGTCACCGGTAGCCCGCACGACCAGGTCGAACGCCGCGTGCTTGCCCAGCGAGGTGAGCATGTGATCGAAGAACGCGACACCGGTGGTGATCTCGGTGCTGCCGGTACCGTCGAGGTCGAGTTCGACGAGCACCTCGGACTCCTTGGTGACCCGCTCGATCCGGGCTGCGCGGCTCATCGTCCCCCCGCCGGCTGCGTGCGGGTCTCGGCGAGAACGGCTGCACTCGCGGCCAAGAACGCGTCGTTCTCCGCGGGGGTACCCACGGTGACCCGCAGGTGATCAGCGATCCCGACGTCACGGATCAGCACCCCGTGGTCCAGGTAACGCCGCCACGCGGCGGCAGCGCAGTCGAAGGGCCCGAACAGGATGAAGTTGGCGTCGGAGGGCACCACCCGTGCCCCGAGCTCGCGCAGCTCCGCGCTGACCCGCTCGCGCTCGGTCACCAGCAGGGCCACGGACTCCAATGTGGAGGATCCGTGCCGCAGCGCGGCCCGGGCGGCGGCCTGGGTCAGCGCGGAGAGGTGGTAGGGCAACCGCACCAGGAGCAGAGCCTCCACCACGGCCGGCGCGGCCGCGAGGTAACCCAGCCGTCCCCCCGCGAAGGCGAACGCCTTGCTCATCGTCCGGCAGATCACCAGCCGGTCGGCGAACTCCTCGAGCAACTCGATCGCGCTCGGACCGGCGCAGAACTCCCCGTAGGCCTCGTCGACCACCACGATGCCCGGTGCGGCGGCGATCACCTTGCCGAGATCGGCGAGCGGGATCGACTGCCCGGTCGGGTTGTTGGGGCTGGTGAGGAACAGGATGTCGGGCAGGTGGCTCTCGATGGCCGCCACCGCCCCCCAGGGATCCAGCGAGAAGTCCTCCCGGCGCGGCGCGGGTAGCCACCGGGTGCCGGTGCCGCAGGAGATGATCGGGTGCATCGAGTAGGACGGCTCGAAACCCAGCGCGCTGCGTCCCGGCCCGCCGAAAACCTGCAGGAGCTGCTGGATGATCTCGTTGGATCCGTTGGCGGCCCACAGGTTCGCAGCGCTCAGCACCACCCCGGTGCGCGCGGTGAGGTAGCCGGCCAGGTCTGTGCGCAGCGCCACCGCGTCCCGATCGGGGTAGCGGTGCAGCTCGCGGGCCACCTGCTGCACCGCGGCGGTGACGTCGGCGACCAGCTCGGGGGGCGGGGGGTAAGGGTTCTCGTTCGTGTTCAGCCGCACCGCGACCTCGATCTGCGGCGCCCCGTACGGCGTCGTGCCCCGCAGATCCTCCCGCACCGGCAGCTCCGCCAGCCGTACCCGACCACCCACCGCCTCCCTCTTTTCCCGACATGGAGACATATCGGGGTGGGCGGGGGCCCGATGACCCCGATATGTCTCCATGTCGGGGTCAGGGGGAGGCGGTGGGTGGTCGGGT
>DASYAZ010000174.1:0-11624 GCA_036501085.1 Pseudonocardiaceae bacterium
TGCGTAATGCACTCGGCAACGCTGAACGCGAGGAACTCATCACTCGGAACGTCGCCAAACTCGTCCAGATCCCTACTCCGCGCTACAAGGTGGGCAAGGGTCTTCCGGTTAGCGATGTCAAGAGGCTGCTCTCGGCGGCCAAGGGAACCCGTTTCTACCCGGTGTACGTACTCGCCGCGACACTCGGGCTGCGCCGCGGCGAGCTACTCGGGCTCAGATGGAGCGATATTGATTTCGCAAAGAACACTCTGCAAGTTGCCCAGACGGTGCAGCGGGTGTCTGGTCGCTTGATCATCGATGAGACGAAGACCGAGGCCTCAGACGCGATGGTTCCGCTGCCCAAGCTCACTCGCGCGGTGCTGCTCGAACACCAGGAAGAACAGGCCACGGTACGCAACGAGGCTGGCGAGTTGTGGACGGACCATGATCTGGTCTTCTCCACAAGCATCGGCACGCCCATCGAACCTCGAAGCCTCAACACCCATTGGGAAGGCATCCGGGTACAGGCAGGGCTACCAGGAGTCCGGCTGCACGATCTCAGACATACGGTCGTGAGCCTCTTGCTCGAATTGGGCACTCCGCCGCACGTGGTTCAGGCGATCGCCCGGCACGCCGACCTGGACGTGACCATGCGGATCTACGCGCACACCAACCTCGACACCATGCGCGAGGCCCTCGACAGGATCGATTGGGGTGCGGAGTGAGACGCCGTTGCTACACCACTGCTACACAACGGGGTGATTATGGCAGGCCGAGAAAGGCAGCCGATCGGCATTCCTGCTGGTCAAGGGTGGCGGAAGCGGAGGGATTCGAACCCCCGGTGCCTCTCGGCACGCTCGCTTTCAAGGCGAGTGCATTAGACCGCTCTGCCACGCTTCCGGGAGTGCACGCTAGTGGGTGCGGGTGCAGGGCCGTTCGGGTGCCTTGGCACCGGGAGGCGGCTCACCTGCTGTGCAGGGTAACGCGCTGCTCAGCCACGTCCGACAGCTCGTTGCGCAGGACGCACCCGCGCCAGACCCGGTAGTCGACCTCGGCCAGGCCGAGGTCAGCTGCGCGGGGGCCGTTCTCCCCGATGTAGTGGATCACGGCCTGCTCCGCGCCGGACTCGACCAGCTCCACCGGGAGGCCATGCCATCCTGCCCGCCAACGCACCAGATCGAGCGAGTCGAGCTCCTCGATCATCACCGACAGCGTGGCCACACCGGGTTGTTCGATGAAATCCTCCGGCGCTCGCTTGCCGGGCAGCGGATGCAGGGTCACCTCGCCGGGTTGCGGGCCGAAGTCGGCGTCGAAATCCTCACCGCGGTACAGCGCGACCAGACCCCGCCGCACGGTGGGCCGCAACGGCGCCGGTGGCCGGTTCCAACCCGCCGGGCCCAGCAGATTGGGTCCGGTACTCACCCAGCCGACCTGGCGGTTCAGGTAGGCACCCACCCGGTGCTCGCCGCCCTGGGAATCGATGCACCACAGCTCCGAACCTGCGGGCAGCTCAACCAGATCCACCTGGTAGACACTGCTCTCGAACGGTGCCATGTAGAGCTGCGGGCTGTGCGCATAGAAACGCAGGACGTGCAGATCGTCGCTGGCCGGCCAGCCGGCCACCTCATTGAGCCCGTAGAGCCGGACAAGCTCGGAGGACGAGCTCGCCGGGACGTCCTCGAGACGGGTGACGAAACCGGCTATCCGGTGCGGATCAAATCGGCCGGGTACCACCACATTGCCCAGCGTCAGTTCCACCAACCCCGGCAACATGACCTTCTGCATCGCGGTGTCCGGCGTGAGCGTCGGTATCTGAACCGGGGCTCTGAGCCGGGGCGGGGGTGGGGCGAAACGTTCGCTGGGTGGCGCGCGATCCGGACCGGGCGTGGCAGGGCGTGCCCGCTCCCCGCTGGGAACCACCGCATCAGACGAGCCACCAGGCGATCCCACCCCATTGGCCGTTATGCCTGCCCCTGGATCTGTCATCAGCTCCACCACTCGCCGCCGGGATGCCGCCCCGGCTGTGCAGCGGGGCCGGGTGCGGCAACCTACTACCCCATTCGGCGCAGGACCGCCAGGAGGGTCCCTGTCCCCGGCGGCGATGGTTCGCTAGTGCACGGCGGGACGGCACACCGGACCCATCTCAGGGCCTGAACCCCTGGCCGCGCAGGTGACCCGTCACCCGCTCGAACACCTCGGCCAGCACCAGATGCTCCTGCGTGCTGAGCAGGTCCACCAGGTTGTCCCGCACACCCCGGACGTGGGTCGGAGCCGCAGCGCGCAACACGTCCAGGCCGTGGCTGGTGAGCACGGCGAACACGCCTCGCCGGTCACCCGGGCACTCCTGGCGGCGTACCAGCCCGGCCTTCTCCATGCGGCCGATCTGATGCGAGATCCGGCTTTTCGACGACGCGACCTGCTCGGCCAGCATGCTCATCCGGGCCTGCCTTCGCGGCGCCTCGGAGAGCCGGACCAGCAGTTCGTAGTCCGCGAGCGGCAGCTGGTGCTCTTCCTGCAGATCCCGGTTGAGCTGAGCGTCCAGCAGGGCCTTGCCGGCCACATAGGCTCGCCAGGCGCGCATCTCCTCGGCAGTGAGCCAGCGCGGCTGCTCGGGTGCGCTCACTCCGGATAGGCTAACCGACGCATTCCCGGACGAGGCTGTGCGCACCCACTTCCGAGTGACGGGCGTAGCCGGCCAGCGCCAGCGTGAGATCGAGATCGCCGAGGATCCCGCGCAGCACGTGCTCCACCCCGCGCTGTCCCGCCAACCCGAGCCCGTACACCCACGGCCGCCCCAGGAGCACTGCCTGCGCGCCCAGCGCCAGCGCGATCAGCACGTCGGCACCGCAGCGGATCCCGGAGTCCAGCAGTACCGCAACCCGATTCTCAACCGCCCGCACCACATCCGGAAGGCAGTCCAACGCCGCCCGCGCCCCGTCCACCTGCCGGCCACCGTGGTTGGACACCACCACACCATCCGCACCATGATCCACTGCGGCCCGAGCGTCGTCGGGGTGGCAGATCCCCTTGACCACGATCGGCAACCGGGTCCACTCCCGCAGCACTGACAGATCCGGCCAGCTCAGCCCCGGATTGCCGAACACCGCTGCCCAGTGGCGCACCGCACGTTGCATGGCCTGGACGGACTCCTCGGGTGGCGCGTCCAACCGGGACCGGAACACCGGATCTGACAGGTAGTTGGCGATGCCCTCGCCGCGCAGGAACGGCAGGTTCGCGAGCTGCAGGTCGCGCGGCCGCCAACCCAGCGACCAGGTGTCCACGGTGACCACAACAGCCTGGTAACCGACCGTCTCGGCCCGGCGGACCAACGACTCGGCCAGCTCCGGGTCCCGAGGCCAGTACAGCTGAAACCAGCGACCGGAGCCGGGAGCCGCGGCGGCGACCTCCTCCAGTGTGCGCGAGGACAGCGTGGACAGCACGCTGGCCAGGCCGAGCTCAGCCGCGGCCCGGGTCACGCCGAGATCGGCATCGGGATGAACCTGGCCGAGCGCGCCGATCGGCCCGGTGAGGATCGGGGCCGCCATCGGCGTGCCCAGCAGGGTGGTGGACAGATCACGTTCGGTGACCCCGCGCAGCATCCGCGGCACGATCCGCCAGCGGGCGAACGCCTCCCGGTTCGCCGCCATGGTGCGCTCGGTGGACGCCCCACCAGCAACGTACGCGAACGCCTCAGCCGGTAGCACCGCCCGCGCAGCGGCTTCCAGCCCCTCGGCGGTCATCGGCAGCTCCGGATGCTCCCCCGCCACACCCCGCTCATAGATCTGACCAGCCACATCACCGAAATGCCCCACAGCGCCACCCTAATTGCTTCTGCGGCCGGTGAACTCGACATCAGCCACGTCGCGTGCCACCTCGAGGTTGCTGACGTCGAGTTCGCGGCGAGCGGCCGACGGGGGGTGCGGCTGGAGGTCAGGCGCGGGGCCCACCGTGCCAGGTCCCCAGCGACTACCGTCGGGCACCGTGCGCGCAATCACGATCACCGAGTTCGGCGGTCCGGCAGTCCTGGAACTCACCGAGCATCCCGACCCGCGTCCAGAACCCGGTGAGGTGCTGATCGACGTCGCCGCGACCGCGGTCAATCGAGCCGACCTGCTGCAGCGCCAGGGCCGGTACCCACCGCCACCGGGGGCCGGCGAGATCCTCGGTTTGGAGTGCGCCGGCACGGTGGCCGAGCTCGGTGACGGGGTGAGCGGCCTCGCGGTAGGCGACCAGGTGTGCGCGCTGCTGGCCGGTGGGGGCTACGCCGAGCGGGTCGCGGTGCCCGCCGGGCAGGTGATGCCGCTGCCACCCGGGATCGATCTGGTCAATGCCGGTGGGTTACCCGAGATCGCCTGCACGGTGTGGTCGACTGTGGTGCGCCACGCCGGGCTCACCGCCGGCGAGCTCCTCCTGGTGCACGGCGGGTCAGGAGGGGTGGGTACGCACGCGATCCAGGTGGGTCGGGCGCTGGGCGCCGAGGTCGCGGTGACGGCGGCGGCACCCCGGCTACCCCGCTGCTCTGAGCTCGGCGCCCAGATCTTGATCGACTATGACGCCGACGACCCGGACGACTTCGCCACGCGGCTGCGCGGGCGCGCCGACGTCATCCTGGACAACATGGGCGCCAAGTACCTGCCCGGTAACGTCGCCGCGCTCGCCCCGGACGGGCGGCTGGTAGTGGTCGGCATGCAGGGTGGCGCCACCGGGGAGCTGAACCTGGGCGCCCTGCTGATGAAGCGGGCCAGTGTGGCCGCCTTCGGGCTGCGCGGGCGGCCGGTTGAGGGTCCGCACGGCAAGGCTGAGTTGTGCGCCGACGTCGCCACCCGGCTGTGGCCGATGTTCGGCGATGGCCGCATCGCACCCGTGGTGCACGCGAGCCTTCCCTTAGCGCAAGCCGGGCGCGCGCATCAGATGCTCGAAGACGGCGGCGTCACCGGGAAGATCCTGCTGACGGTGCGTTAGCTGACCCACCGGCGCGCGGCCACCCCGGTCGGGGGCGCAAAATGGAGTCATGAGCGAACCAGATCAGCAGCAGGTCATCGTGGTCGGTCCGGATGGCAGGCCGGTCTCCGCCATGGCGATGCCCTCCGGAATGGCAGAGGGAAACGCCGACGACCAGCGCGGGATGGAGGTCGCCGAGCAGGTCGAGCAACCCGCCAAGGTGATGCGCATCGGCAGCATGATCAAACAGCTGCTGGAGGAAGTGCGGGCCGCGCCACTGGACGAAGCCAGCCGTAACCGGCTCCGGGAGATCCACGAATCCTCGATCCGCGAGCTGGAGCAAGGCTTGGCACCCGAGCTGCGCGACGAGCTGGAACGGCTGTCCCTGCCCTTCAGCGAGAACTCCACTCCCAGCGACGCCGAGCTGCGGATCGCTCAGGCTCAGCTGGTCGGCTGGCTGGAAGGCTTGTTCCACGGCATCCAGACCGCCCTGTTCGCCCAGCAGATGGCCGCTCGGGTGCAGCTGGAGCAGATGCGTCGCGGCCTGCCCGCCGGCACGATCCCGCCGGGAATGCAACCCGGCCAGCAGGCCGAGCCCGGCGCCCGCGGCACCGGCCAGTACCTCTAATCCCCCCACCCCTGCCCACCCCACCCCCCGCTGAGCCCACTGCCCTGTGTGCGCCGAATTTCACTACAAGGCTGCGTGAAGCGCGACGGGCAACCCCACTGTGAAACTCGGCGCATCCAGGGTTGATGGAACTCGGGGCACGCGGCGCCGGCCGACTGGCAGCGGTCTCTGTGATCGGCGCCTACCAGCGCCCGAGTACCCTCGCGGATCATGCAGTACACCGACACGGCACCGGAGATCGCCGAGGGCCGGGTGCCGGCGCACTCGCGGAGCTGGTCCCGGGCAATCGGCGATCTCCGAGCCGGGTGGAGGCAGCGCCCGCTCTGGGGGCACCTGGGCTGGCAGGACATCAAGCAGGGCTACCGGCGCTCGGTGATCGGCCCACTCTGGATCACCATCAGCCTGGGAATCCAGGCACTGGGCATGGGCGTGCTCTACGCAGCGCTGTTCGGTCAACCACTGCACGACTTCCTGCCGTACCTGGCCGTCGGGTTGATCATCTGGCAGTTCATGGCGGGGTGCATCAACGAGGGCGCTGAGGTCTTCATCCGCAACGAGGGTCTGATCAAGCACCTGCCGGCACCGCTGAGCGTGCACATCTTCCGGCTGGTCTGGCGGCAGCTGCTGTTCTTCGGGCACAACGTGCTGGTCTGGGTCGCGTTGATGCTGATCTTCCCACCGGAGGCGCCGCGTGCGTTCGGATGGAGCAGCCTGCTGGCGATCCCGGCACTGGCGGTGATCGTGCTCAACGGGGCCTGGGTGGCGATCCTGATCGGCATCGTCGCCACTCGGTACCGGGATGTCCCTCCGGTCACGGCCAGCGTCGTCACCCTGATGTTCTTCATGACGCCGATCGTGTGGGACTACGAGCAGCTCCGGAGCAAGGGCGGTGCGGTCGGCGAGCGGGCCCGGCTGGCTGAGCTCAACCCGTTCCTGCACTACGTCGAGATCCTGCGACGCCCGATGATCGGTGAATCGTTCGAACTGCGGCACTGGGTGGTGACCCTGGCCATCACTGTGGTGGGGTGGGCGGTAGCGCTGGTGGTCCTGCGAAACTACCGGGCCCGAGTCTCCTACTGGGTGTGAGAGCACATGGTTTCCATCGACGTGCGTAACGCCTGCGTCGAGTTCCCCATCTTCGACGCCAAGACCAGATCGCTGAAGAAGGCATTGCTGGGGACGGTGGGGCGGGCCGGCGGCAAGATCGGGGTCGACACCAAGGTGCCGATCATCGAAGCTCTGCAGGACATCAGCCTGACACTGCGCGACGGCGACCGGGTCGGGCTGATCGGGCACAACGGGGCCGGTAAGTCGACCCTGCTGCGGCTGCTGTCCGGGATCTACGAGCCCACCCGGGGCAGCTCCCGGATCGCCGGGAAGGTCGCCCCGGTATTCGACCTCGGCGTCGGGATGGACCCGGAGATCTCCGGCTACGAGAACATCGTCATCCGCGGGTTGTTCCTGGGCATGACCCGCAAGCAGATGGAGGCACGGGCCGAGGAGATCGCCGAGTTCACCGAACTCGGCGACTACCTGTCCATGCCGCTGCGCACCTACTCGACCGGCATGCGGGTCCGCCTCGCGCTCGGCGTGGTGACCAGCATCGACCCCGAGATCCTGCTACTCGACGAGGGCATCGGAGCGGTGGACTCGGCATTCCTGGAGAAGGCCCGGGACCGGCTCACCGCCCTGGTCGAGCGCTCCGGGATCCTGGTGTTCGCCTCGCACTCCGATGAGTTCCTGGTCGAGCTGTGCACCTCGGGGCTGTGGCTGGACCACGGCGAGATCCGCGAACAAGGCGACCTGCGCACCGTCCTGGCTCACTACAAAGGCAAGGACCCCGCCGCGTTAAGCGGGCTCAGCGGGGTTAAGGCCGAGCCGATAACCCCGCTGAGCCCGCTGAACGCGGCGGGCGGCCGAGGGGGTGGGGGATGAGCACCGTGGTGACGGTAGTGGTGACCCGGCATCGGCGGGACCTGCTGGCCAAATCGCTGGCGGTGATCGCAGAACAGAGCCGGCCACCCGATCACCTGGTGGTGGTGGACAACGGACCGGACGACCCGGCCGAGGAGGTCGTAGCGGACTGCCCGATCCCGTCCACCTACCTGCCCTCGCAGCGCAACCTGGGGGGAGCAGGCGGGTTCGCGCTGGGCATCCTGCATGCGCTCGCGCTCGGCGCGGACTGGGTCTGGCTGGCTGATGACGACGGGCGACCCGCCGATGTCCGGGTGCTGCAGACCCTGCTCGAAGAGGCCCGGCGCCGGGACCTGCAGGTGATCTCGCCGGTGGTCGTCAACATCGACGACCCGGAGCAGCTGGCATTCCCACTGCGCCGGGGCCTGACCTGGAAACGGCGCCGCAGCGAGCTGGGCGTCGAGTTCCTGCCCGGCATCGCGAGCTTCTTCAACGGCGCCCTGTTCAGCGCCACCGCGCTGGACGTCGTCGGGGTGCCGGACTACCGGCTGTTCGTCCGCGGCGACGAGGTGGATGTGCACCGCCGGGTGGTCCGCTCCGGGCTGCGGTTCGGCACGACACTACGCGCCGCCTACGCCCACCCGGACGGTTCAGCGGAGTTCAAGCCGATGCTGCGCGGGCATTTCCACGCCCAGGACCCGGCCGACGACGTCAAGCGGTACTACACCTACCGCAACCGCGGATACCTGCTCTCCCAGCCGGGGATGCGCCGGATCGGGCTGCTCGAGGTATTCCGGTTCGGCCTGTACTTTCTGGGCACCAAACGAGACCTGCGGGGTTTCCGGCAGTGGCTCAAGCTGGTGCGCCAGGGGCGCGCGGAGCGGTTCTACCGGTACTGAATGCACGTAATCCGGGACATGTCGGGGGATACAGCCGTGAAATCGAGGTCAACACCAGGGACGGGTCATAGGCGCCTAGTCCCATTGGGCTAGCCTGCGGCCGTGCTGACCCCCGGGCACATCGAGATATCGCGCCGGCAGGCCCAAGCCGGTGACGAGGCAGCGCTGTTGTCGGAACGCAACTCCGGCAACGGCGAGGGTGGAAACCGTGCCCCCCGGCTGCTCCGGCTGGCGGCTGCGTTCTTCGGCTTGCTGGGCGCGCTGCTGGCCATCGCGGTGCCGCTGCTGCCCGTGATCCAGAACACCACAGTGATCAACTGGCCACGCCCGGGTGGGCACCTCGCCCCGATCAACGCTCCGCTGATCACCTATCAGCCGCAGAGCCTGAACGCCACGATCCCGTGCGCGGCAGCCATCTCGGCCGGCGCCCGATCGGCGCAGCCGGCCTCGCTGCTGGCCACCACCCCGCCCGGGTCGGCTCCGGGTGCCGCGGTGGGCATGGTCCTTCAAGTGGACAACGGGAAGCTGACCCTGATCAGCCGGGGGCAGCCACTGGGCAGCATCCCGCTCACCCCGCTGCCGCCCTCAGCCGGACCATGCATGATCAAGATCTCTTCGGACGCCACCGGCACCACGGCCTCGGCGGGAACCACCCGGTTCGTCAACGTCGATCAGGACGTCCGGCCGCAGGTGACCGGCGTCTACTCAGCGCTCAACGACCAACGCGATCCGGTGGGTGGGGTTGCGGTGCGGATCATCGTGGACACCCGCTTCCAGTCGATCCCGCACCCGATCAAGCTCGACGCGATGGCCCTTGCGGCGCTGGCGGTGGCGATCAGCTTGGCGCTGGTGAACCGGCTGGACCGGCGGATCGGCCGCCGGGCCCCGCGATGGCTGCCCCCGGGATGGTGGCGCCCCACCGGGCGGGACGGCGCGGTGGTCGCGGTGCTCGCCGTGTGGGTCGTGATCGGGGGGATCACCTCCGACGACGGCTACATCCTCACGATGATCCGCACCCGGACGGAGATGGGTTTCGTCGGGAACTACTACCGCTGGTTCAACGTTCCCGAGGCCCCCTTCAGCTGGCCCTACGAGCTGTACCGGTACTGGGCGGAGATCAGCGACGTTCCGCCGTGGCTGCGGCTGCTGTCCTTCGGAATGGGTGTGGTCAGCTGGTTGCTGATCAGCCGTTCGGTGCTGCCCCGGCTGGGCCGGGAGGTTCGCCGGAGTAATGCCGCCGGGTGGGCTGCCGCGGCGGTGTTCCTCGCCTTCTGGCTGCCGTACAACAACGGCCTGCGCCTCGAGCCGGTCGTCGCCATGGGCTTCCTGCTCGTGCTGTGCGGGGTCGAGCGTGCGGTGGCCACTCGTCGGATATTGCCGCTGGTCTTGGCTCTGCTCGCTGCGGCCTTCACCGTCGCCGCCACCCCGACCGGTTTCATCGCGGTGGCGCCCTTGCTGGTCGCGGTGCGGCCACTGGTGAAGCTGCTGCGTCTGCACGCGTCGGTTGCCGGGTGGTGGGCCGTGATGGGGCCGATCTTCGGCGCCGGCCTGCTGGTCCTCATCGTGATCTTCGCAGACCAGACGCTGGCCGACGTGCTGGAAGCCACCCGGATCCGCACCGCCATCGGGCCCAACCTGTCCTGGTTCCAGGAACCCACCCGCTACGAGGCGCTGTTCAGCAACATGCCGGACGGGGCGCTGGCCCGCCGGTTCCCCGTCCTGCTGTTGCTGCTGTGCCTGGGCACCAGCCTGGTGGTGTTGCTGCGCCGCGGCGGTATCCCGGGCGCTGGGCTGGGCCCGAGTCGGCGCCTGATCGGTGCCACCGGGCTGTCCCTGGTGCTGCTGGCGCTGACCCCGACCAAATGGACCCACCACTTCGGGGCGCTCGCCTCGGTCGGAGCCGCGCTGGCCGCGCTCACCGCGCTGGCCACCAGTTCCAACGTGCTGCGCTCGGCGCGCAATCGCTGGTGGTTCCTCTCCGGCATGCTGGTGATCCTGGCGATGTCGGCGACCGGTATCAATGCGCCCTGGTACGTCTCGCAGTACGGGGTGCCCTGGTACGACAAGCCCCCGTCGATCCACGGGGTGCACGCCAGCACCCTGCTGATCATCGGTGCCGCGCTGGCCGGGTTGGTGGCGGTGATCGAGGGGTTGCGGCACGAGCCCGGCGCTCCCCCGCCGGTGGCGAAGCCGGAACCCGACCGGCGCAACGGGCGGCGCCGGGCGCTGCGCATCGGGTCCGCCCCGCTGGCGGTGTTCTGCGGGCTGCTCGTGCTCGCCGAGGTCGCCGCCATGGGTAAGGCGATCGACAAGCAGCGGGACGGCTACAGCATGGGCGCGGCCAACCTCGCCGAGATCACCGGGGCGGGATGCAATCTCACCGACGCGGTGTCCGTCGAGACCGACCGGCGGGCCGGCGCGCTGCAGGAACTGGATGCCACGCTGCTCGCCGACATCCCGCTGCGTCGTGGCTTCGTGGTCAACCAGCTCCCGCCCGCCACCGCTACCGACCGTGACGACCGGCAGAGCATCCGGGGTGACCAGATGCCCAAGTCGGACGCGACCGCCGACAATCCCATCGCCACCCCACCGACCGGGCTCGGCGGCCGCCAGATCCCGATCTTCAGCAGCTTCGCCACCAGCGGCTCCGGCACCGGAGCCATGCGCACCACCTGGTACTCGCTACCCGCCGCCGCCCGCCAGGGCCGGGCACCGATCGTCGTCTCGGTCGCCGGCACCCTGTCCCCGCTCACCCCACTGGTTGCCGAGTTCGCCCGCCGGGACGGCAAGGGCTTCCGGGTCATCGATCACATGCCGATCAGCGGCCGGCCCACCGCCAGTGCCCCCGGCTGGCGGGACTACCGCCTCGGGCTGGCCGGCCGGTCCGCGGACAAAGCGGACGCGGTGCGCCTGGTCGCCACCGACGCCGACGTCACCGACGAGGGCTGGATGATCTTCTCGGCCCCCCGGGTTCCGGTGCTGAGCTCGATGACCGATCTGGTGGCCCCGACACCTCCGGTGTTCATGGACTGGCCAGTGGGTTTCGTGCACCCCTGCGTGCGACCTTTCGAGATCCGCAACGGCATCGCCGAGATACCCCAGTACCGGTTGCTACCCGATACGCCACTGGCCAACCAGAGCCAGGGATGGTCCTCCGAGCAAGCCGGCGGACCGGTCGGCTGGCTGCAGATCATGGCCACCGAGCAGGAGGTACCCACCTATCTCAAGGAGAACTGGGACACCGACTGGGGCAAGCTCATGGT
>DASYAZ010000175.1:0-8946 GCA_036501085.1 Pseudonocardiaceae bacterium
GCGCGTTCGACGAGGGCCTGCATCGACACCCCGTACTCGCGCTTGAGGTCGAGCAGGCGCCCGATCTTGAGATTGCGCAGCGAGGGCCGGATCACCTCGGCGGGCATCAGGAACTCCCCGGCGAAAGCGTTGGCTTCGGTCTCGACGTCGTCGATGGACAGCGCATCGGCGTGCAGTACCAGGTGGCCAAGTTCGTGGGCGAGGGTGAGCCGCAGCCGATCAGGTGGGGCGGCGTTGTTGAACAGGATCACCGGGTGATCTCCTACCCACTGCGAGAGGCCGTCCACCCGGCTGGTGGCGAAGTCCTCGCCGATCAGCAGGCACCCCGCGGCCTCGAGCCACTGCGCCAGGTGCCGCACCGGGCCGGCGGGCATCCGCCACTGCGCCCGCACGAAGCGGGCGCCCTGTTCTGGGGTGACATCGAGCAGATCGAGGGTGGGGACGTGCTGCTCGGCGCGCAGGGTCACCTCCTCGAACAGATGCCGGGCGTGCCACCGGTACATGTTGAGTCGGGCCTCGAGCTGCCGCCATGTCCCCGGCGGGGCGCTGGCCCGGCGACGCATGTGCGCATCCATGGCCATCCCACCCCGGGCGCGCCCGGCGCCGGTCAGGAACGCCGGGGTCACCCCGAGCGTCCCGGCGAGCCGGGCCAGGGTCTCGGGGTCGGGATCGCGCAGGTCATTCTCATACCGCGACAGAGCCGCCTGGGTGATGCCGACCTGTGCGGCCAGCTCGGCCTGGGTGAGGCCGTGAGCTCGGCGCGCGGTCTCGAGGACCTCGCCGAGCCGGGTCATTTGGGTCACGTGTGCTGCCCCCCGGTGCCGTGCCGCGCGCGGTCGGTGTCAGTGTCGGTGTCGGTGTCGGTGTCGGTGTCGGAGTCGGTGTCGGAGTCGCCGGGCAACGCAATCCGCGGCGGCCGGGGTCCGGTCGTGGGCAGGATCGGTGTCGTGGTCGCGATGGCGCCACCGGCAGGCTCGTCGAGTTCGTGCATCCAGATGACCCGGTCGTGACCGTCGCGCAGGGAGAGAACCGCGGCTCCCACCTCACGCAGCTCGGGGTCCCAGCGGTAGCCGGCGATCAATCGGATCTCCTCGAAGCCATCGAGCACCTCGGGCTCCTGTTCGAGGAAATCCAGCGCACCCTGGGTCAGAAAGGTGGAGATAGCGCCGTCGATGTCGTGCTTTTTCACCCGCAGCCGGTAGCGGCTGCCGACGAATAGCTCCCGAGTCGGCGGCTGGTCGAGGAACGACACCTCCGGGGCCCCGTCGAAAATCGTCACGGCATGCGCCCAGGCCCGATCGTGACACCAGTTGAGCAGCCCACGGTCGCTGGAGTCGGCAACCCATCCGGGGAACGTGGCGCGGTAGAGCACCAGCTCGGCCCGAGTCCGTGCCACCATGAGCGCCAAACCCGTGGCAACCTTGTCGCCCAGGTCGTCAAGCACCTGCTCCGCAGACGGATACTCGGATTTCATACCAGAATTTATACCAGGCAATCTAGGGTCGTGATCCGCGCGAGGCAACGCCACTGCCGCTGCCCGGATGCCTGGCCGTGATCGTCATGGTCGGCGCCTACCACGCCGCCTCGACCATGCCCTGAAGCGGCGACGCCGCCAGTAACTGACCGCGATGGCCGAGCACATCGCTGCGGTGATGATCAGCCGTCTCCGACACCGCGCTGCCGCGCGAAGGCTGAGCCAGCCGGTGCGCGGTTACGTGGGGGCCGCGGCGGCGACGCTGACCGGGCCGCTACCCCGTCACGCGATGCTCTGGGAGGTTCATCCTCGGCACTCGACTGTCGCACTCTGGATTGGCCCGGCGCCCGGTGCGCGCCGGGGCGGCCCGGCGGGTCCGGCGTCGGTGGCTCGGGTCTGGGGTCAGTGGGCAATGGTGGAGCGGCGTCGGGCGGTGGGCGGCCACAGCACGGTGACGGGCAGGCCCAGCTCCCGCGCGGTGCTCACTACGTCGCCGGTACTGCCCAGGCGGGTGGCTGGGTGTCCGTCCCAGACCGCGATCAGTAACTCGACACTGGCCAGCATGGCGGCGCTAGCGGCCATGTAGGCCGGGCGGCAGGACGCGGAAAAGCCCATCACCCGGACCGAGCCCGACACCGCCAGCAACTGATCAAACTCCGCGGCCTGGGTCGGGTCGATCTGAGTAGCCCGGTAGTCCGGGGCGGGCAGGATCACCTCCAGCCGCCCACCCAGATCCAGCACCACCCGGGCGAACAGCTGATCGGCACCCGGGGCCAGACAACTCACCCCGACCAACCCGCCGGCCCAGCCGTAGCCGCCCAGGGCACGATTCAGCGCGGCCCGCACCCCCGGCCCGCTCCCGGCAGCCAGATCACTGTGCCCGGTGATGCCCACCCGGGTGCTCACCGGCTCACCGCCCCGGCCGAACAAGCTTGGGCTGGGGATAGCCGACGCTGGCTTGGCGCCGGTCCCGGACGGCCTATCAGCCGCATGGCGGACCTACTTCACCGGCCACGATCCCGCTGACGTTCCCGGCCAGGGTCTGGGACTGGAATGCCCCCCGAGGACCGTGCTGAGGTCAGATGCAACGCCCGCCGGCGAAAACGCGCAAACCCCTGGCGACGCCGGGCCCGGCCCGCGCGCCCAACGGCACACCAGCCGCGGCGAGCGGCAATGCCTCGGCCGTACTCGGTCCAGAAAACCGCGCCAGCAAAGCAACATCCACACCCACGTGAACCGGGGCCGTTCGTTGAGCACGCCGCACCCCCTTACGCCGAGCGAGTTCCTCGATCGACATGCGCCGCGCGGGACGAGGGGTGCGCGACATTGCGCGGGCTTTGACTTGTTGCCATCGTCTCCGCTCGTACTCGACTGCCGCCGGTGTGCCCCACCGCCGAGCGCCGTGGCCTGGCGACAGCAGCCGAAGATCGGCCCGCCCGCTAACTCGTTTAGACAAGGAACGGACGTCGCCTCGGGGGTGTCGAGGCGACGTCCGCGTCGCACGGGTGATCGGGTTACCAGGCGTGCACAGTGCGTCGTGTGTTGATCGGTCTCGGCGGCGGTACGCGGTCATCGCGTGCCGGCGCAGGCCCGCGGCGCGGCGCCTTGTCGCGGCGTTGCTTCGCGTGGGTGCCCGGTGCTGCTCGTGCTAGAACATCGGCCGGGAGGACGGACCTTCTCTACCGATGCGGCCTTGGCCTGTCGACGCTCTCACCATTAGGTCTAGTCCGACACCGGCACCACCACAAGGGCCATACGGTGGCGGGCGTGACTGGTAGTGCGCGATCGTTACCTGGTGGAACATGCCCGGACGATCACCCAACAAGACGAAGGGGCGGACGCCGGTGTCGATGTTGCCCTGTTGGGACAGTTTCCCTTTCGCTTGCTCGATGATCACGCGGCTGTCCAGGGCCTTCCGCAGCTGGCTGGTGACCTGTTCGGAGCGGGTCACGGTTTGGCGGTGCAGGATCGCCACCGAGCCGACCTCGGCCAGCGCGTGCGCGATCTTCAGATCGGTGGGCTCAAGGTGCAGGGTGTGTCTGCTGAACAGGTTCAGCGCGCCGATCGTCGCGGTCGGGGTGTTCAGCGGGGTGGCGTGCACGGCCCGGTAGCCCTCCCGCTGGGCGTAGCCGGCGAAATCGGGCCAGCGCTCCGCGTGAGCGGCCAGGTCGGGGACCGCGACCGGTTCACCACGCTGGACGCATTCCAGACAGGGTCCGCTCTCGCGTTGCAGCTGGAACAGCTCCAGGAAGCGGGCCTGCTCGCTGGTCGCGGCCATCACGGTCAAGGTGCCGGTGTCATCGGTAAGTAGCACGCCCGCCTGGTGCGCGCCGAGCAGGCTGACGCAGTGCCCCGCGAGACGATCCAGCAGGTCAAGGACGTCGAACTCGGCGGCCAGCATTCGTGCCAGCGCGGCGACCGTGTCCGCGAGTTCGGCTGTCCGATCGAGGGACCGCCCGGCGCTCATGGCGCTCAGGTGTGGGCCAAGTCACTCACGATCGGGTCTGTCGATGCTGAAGTGCCACTGACCGCCGCCCATCCGGGTTGCACAGCCGGGCCACCGCCCGCCCAGTCGCCATCGGCTTCGCCGCCAGCGCGGCGGATAGGCCTCGTGTATGACGCGCTACACCGAGCGAGCCAAGAACCCGCCTGGAGCCCTGCGTGGTCGGGTTGTTTTCTCGTCGGGCTCAGTGCGGTTGTGGTGTCGGGTGCTGGGTCTGTTCCAGTCCGTCGAGGAGCGCGGTGATGCCGGCGGTGAATCGTTCGTCGCGGTTGTCGAGCCAGACGTGTTCACCGAGGGTGTTCAGGGTGGGGAAGCGGTCATCGGGCAGCGACCGGAAGAACTCGTGCAGCCGTTCTCGGGTCGCGCTGTCCTGGACGCGTTGTTCGTTGGCAGAGTCGCGGGTGTTGCTGACCTCGAACCCGACCGTGTAGTCGATGATGAGGAAGAACGCGAGGCCGGCCTGCCGGTTGCCGAACCCGGCGGTGTGCAGGGGCCGCAGCACCGCCTCGGCCAGGGCCAGCGAGTGCGGCCCGAGGGGGTCACGAGTCTTGAGCAGCCCAGCGACCCCCGGATGGCTTGTCAGGACGTTACGCAGCCGATGCGCGAGCACAGCGACCTGCTCGGTCCACGACGGTGCTTGGCTGACGTCGCAGTCGACCTCGGCGAGCACCCCGTCCACGATCAGGTCCTGTAACTGCTCCTTACCGCGGACGTGGCGGTAGAGCGCGCCAGGGACCACCCCGAGGTGCCCGGCGAGGGTACGCATGGTCAGCGCCTCGAGGCCCTGCGCGGCGATCAGCCCGAGCGCCCCAGCCACCACCCGCTCCCGAGTGAGCGTGCGGCGGACCTGCGCATCGGTTTCCGGGGCGTCGAACCACAGCGATCTGCTCTGCTGATCCCCCACTTGATCCCGCACTCGATCCGGCACTGATGTCCCTCGACAACCATTGACAGTGAACAGCGTTCACAGTAGCGTGAACGCAGTGGCTCGACAAGTGAATACCGTTCGCAACATCTGGGAACTGGGTTCGTCACGAGCCGCCGAACAATTGAACAAGGGATCAGAGATGGCCGTCATGACGCGCTGGGATGCCTTCCAGGACCTGCGCGGCGCACAAGATCAGATGACTCAGGTATACAAGTTGCTCGACCAGGCGCGCGCTGAGCAAGCCCTACGCTCGGGCCCCGATTCCACGACCGCGCCGGCCTGGGCGCCGCCGGTCGATATCTCGGAGCTCAAAGATGCCTATGTCGTCAGCGTCGAGCTGCCTGGGGTCAAGGTCGAGGACCTCGAGATCGCCTTCCAGGACGGGTTACTCACCATCCAGGGCCAGCGGTTAATGGCCCCCGACCCGGACGAGCAGTTCCATGTGCTGGAGCGGCGCTACGGACAGTTCCGTCGCTCGATCACGCTGCCCCTGCACGTGCAGGCCGATGCCATCGAAGCATCGACCGACGATGGTGTGCTGCGGGTGATGGTGCCCAAGGTGGAGGAAGTCAAGCCCAAGCGCATCGAAGTACGCGCGGGTCGGACGCAGACCCCCGCCGCCGTCGACACACCAAACGGCGAACAGGCCTGAGCCTGCCCGGGTTGGGCGGTGCCGGTAGCGCACACCGCCCGCTCGGCCTCGCCCCGGACCGCGCGGTTGGCTAGCGAATTACCCGCGGATCGCCGACGGCAAGGCCGCGCATCGCCGCTGGTGGGCGGCCAGCCGGCCGCGCGCACCGACATGGTTACCGGAGGTGAGGAACGTATGGCCAACCGTGCCGGCGCGCCGCGCCGTCCCGACCCGCTGCGTTGGCTGTGGTACGCCCTCAGCGGGCGCCTTCCGATCCGCTACCGCGAGTGGGTGCTCTACGACCTGACCTGCCCCAGCTGGCCGCTGCGACACCTGGCACCGCTGGTGGTGCCGTTGGTGCCGACCGTCGTGCTGCTCATCGCGGTGCTTCCGGGACCGCTGTCCATCCGTGCCACCGCGGTGATGATGGGCGCGGTGGTCGGCCTGTTACTCACGTTTGGTTTCCTCGAGGACTCCACCGACCGGCGGGCCACCAAGTTCGGCTACCCCATCGGCACCACCCAAGCGATCCGCGAACAACGGGCCCGAGACAAACGAGCCCGCGCCGCGACCACCAACCCCGGCCACCGCGGCATCCCTCGACCGTAATCCGCCCGCGGACGGGGCTGAATGTGGCCAGCACCGCCCACCCAAGGCGGCCGGTATTCCCCGTATTCCCGGCCCCGCGACCGGACAGATCACAACCGCGCCACTGTGCACCACGGAATCAACCAGGCACCCCGGTCCGTTCTACTGGGTGCTCAGGTCGGTCGGTGTGTCCCCGGGCCCCACATGAGAAACGCCTCCAGGGACGATCGTTGGGCTGATGCCCTGGTGTGCCACGCGCCGCGAGGCGACCACCGGCCGGCCTGAGTCTTCCCAGCTTCGGCAGCCGCGATGACCGCTAGGGTCAGTTCGGTGGGACCCTTGCCGTGGATTGAGTCGGGCCCCGATGGGAACCTGACCAGATGAACACCGATCAGCGCGGGACGCGGCGGCTGGTCCCCGACCTGGACGTCGAGCTGGTTTTCGTGCTGAACCAGGTCGAGGAAGTCTTGCTGACGCTGTCGGCATGGGGAGTCCGATCCGGACGACCCGGTCGTGCTGCCCGCCCCGCTCGCCGGCAGGCAGGCGCTGGAAGCGCTGAACCGGGTCCAAGGCTTGATCGCCCCGACGCAGACCCGCACCGATCGTGCCGGCGCCGCCATCCCGGTTACGGTCGGGCCGGCGCGGCTACTGGGCCCGGACGGGCGCTACGAGCACCGTGCGCTACGCCTGGTCGCCCTGGACCAAGCTGATCTGGACCTGCTCGCCGCCGCGGCCGCCGAGATGGGCCGGGCGTTGGCGGTTGACCCGCACGGGGAGCTGGCCGATGCCATCAGCGCCAATCGCCCGCCGCTGGCCCCGACCGAGGTCGTGGCGGGCCTGGCCCGCACACTCGGTGCGCTGGATCTAGCTGTCACCGACGACACCGCCCCGCTGACGGCCCGGGTTGAGGTGCAGGCCGGCGCGGACGTGGTACTCAGCCTGGCCGAAGAAGCCGCCTACGCGAGGCTGGCCGACCGGATCAACACCATGTGGGCCGACCGATCCGGGATCAACCGTTTTCTCTACTGAACGGGTCGAACCACGAGGGGCACTTCCGCGCCGGCCAGGACTCCACCCCACGAATCTCGCTCTCCGAGCGGTCGAACCACTCCGGCCGGGCCTCCAGGCCCCGCCACCTCGCGGGTTGACCCGCTAGCGGGTCGATAGGGCGGGCGTGGGGTCGGCGCCTGCGTCGGTTATCGCTTGGCCTGCCACCTGGCGGAATTCGCGGTACACGCTAGCCACCGTGTCGGGGTCGGTGGTGTCGAGCAGCGCGTGGGTGAACTGGGTGATCGGCCAGATCAGCAGTACCCCGTGGCGGGCGAAGTACAGGCCGACCCGGCGGATGCGGTAGCGGTCGGGGCCATCCAGCCAGGTGTAGGCCAGCAGCTGGTGGAGCCAACTAGCGGTGCGGGTCTGGTTGCGGGCGTGGGCGACGGTTTTGACGTCGATGAGGGTGTCTCCGACCAGGAGGTCACCGTCGGCCCAGTGCGCGACGAACACCGGTCCCGCCAGCCCGAGTGGTTGTCCGGGTGGCGGGTCGCCGGCGAGGGCGCGTAGTTGGATGAGTGCTCCGCTGGTGTGGGCGCGGGTAGCCAGGGCGAGTAGCTCGGTCACGACGTGGTCCGGGGCCAGCGCGAGTAGGTCGGTGACATCGTCAGTGGTGTAGTCCAGGTCGAGCCGCCCGGAGCGGTAGGCCGATTCCCACTCGTTGAGGACCCAGCACGCGCGGGCCAGGGTGGTTTCCACCGCGAGGCTCGCGCCGAGCCGGCCGGGTGGTGCGTGGCGGGCGAGGTAGTCACACATCCTCCCGACGAACTCAGCGACCACACCAGTCGCCTCATACCCGGCCGGTGTGGCGGGGGTGGGGCCGACGTCGCACCAGCCGGCGCGGGTGGGGCGCCAATCGCAGGCCCGGGCGCGTTGGTGCTCGGCGAGTTTGATGTGGCTGGGGAAACGCGCGGCGGCGAGGTGGATGTCCGGGAAGTCGGCCAACTCGGCGGTCACGGTCCCGTAGAGCGCGTAGTAGGCCCTCCGCTCGGGTCCGTGCCACCAGCCGCAAAGTAACCGTTTGTGAAGGGTGCCTCGCTGATCGTCTCTGTTCGCATAGCGAACGGGCAGCTCAGCGGTTGCGGCGACGGTTGTGGTTGTCGTGTTCGGCGGTGATGCGTGCGGAGGTTTCCTCACCGAGACGCACGTAATGTCCGAGGGTGGCCAGGTGCTTGTGGCGAGACTTGGCCTGCAGTTCCAGTGCGCGTGGAGGCCTGCTTGAACAGGTACTCGGCGCGTTGATAGGACAGGCGCCCTCGACCGGTTACGGGGTCGAGGTCTGCCAGGGCGCGAGCGCCGGCGCCGGTTTCGGGCGTCTTTCCGGCGGATGTGAACTTCCATCTTCTGGAGATTGGGATTCAGGCAATCCAGCTTTCGCCGTGTCACGCGGGTCCCCCAGAGCACCGTCCCTGACGCCTGGACCCGGTCTCTGGTTCGCTGGCATGCTCTTGTCCCCTCTAGCCTTTCGGCATCGGGTAAGCCATCAGACCCAGGAACCTCCCTCCGAGTTCCTCCCGGCTCAAGCCGGGGATACAACCATGCGCCTCGTGGCGCACTGCCAGCGTTCGATCTTGCCGGTCGTGGTCGGTGACCTGGGCTTGGTCAGTCGAGCGGTGATGCCGTTCTCTCGGCAGACCCGCTCGAACAACACCTCCGCGGGGCGGGGCTTGGTGAAGCGACCGGTGAACTGTTTGCCGTTGTCGGTGAGCACTTCAGACGGGACGCCGTAGGCGGCCATCGCGGCGGTGAACGCCTCGCACACCGCCCTGCCG
>DASYAZ010000176.1:0-40122 GCA_036501085.1 Pseudonocardiaceae bacterium
AATGCTCAACAGAAAACAACACCCACCCACACAAGGGCAAGCATCGCACTGATCACTAGCACAACAAAAAAACAACAAACAACATGGCACTAACATATCGACACACTGTTGAGTTCTCAAAGAACAAACACACACCATCACAGGCCTCAACCTGATCCGGGATGACTTCACTACTTGCCTACACTGGTCCTGTACTGACCGGACTCGTGGGTGAGACCACCGCTGAGACCTGCGTACTGAACCGGCGACTCATCGAGCTTACCAGCCCTCTGAGTCTCACTCCCCGCGGCCCCGGCCTTATCGCTCGACACCAGTTGCTTGCTGTGCGCTTCGTCCGTTCCGCTTGCGGGGCGAGGGGAAAGGTACGGGGATCACCCGGGTGAAGTCAAATCGACGCATCCGGGCAGGCCGCAGGTGCTCTCGGCCCCGTACAGCACAACCTGCGAGCAGTACCGTCACGATCACTGCACGCGTACACCAGCGGTATGGCGGCGGCCACGCCGAAGCACCAACCAGCCGCCGGGTAACAAATCTGACTCGGCGGGAGTCCACCCCTCATCCCCGACTCTGGTGTTGTTCACCGAGGCCCCACCTTCGCGGACCGTACGGCGGGCAGCACCTTTGCTGCTGGCAAGGCCACTCGCGACCAGCAGATCTACGATGGTGGGCCGGTCGGCCAGCAACGCCTCACCCGTTGGCGCTTCTGCCATGGCGGCATCCAACGTGCGCCTGTCCAGAGCACGCAGCTCGCCGCGACCGAACAGTGCCTCGCTGGCCACCACCGCGCGGCGGGCCTCCTCCTCGCCGTGCACCAGGCCAGTGACCTCCGCGGCCAGCACCCGTTGGGCTTGGCGGGCATGTGGATGCTCAGCAGTCTGCCGATCCAGGTCGGTGATGTCGTCCCGGGATAGTTCGGTGAATACCTTGAGGTAGCCGATCACATCCCGGTCATCAGCGTTGATCCAGAACTGGTAAAAGGCGTACGGACTGGTCAAACCGGGGTCCAGCCAGATGGTTCCGCTCTCGGTCTTGCCGAACTTGGTGCCGTCAGTCTTGGTGATCAGCGGCGTGGCCAGCGCATGCACGCTGTGTTGCTCGACCCGGTGCACCAGGTCCACTCCAGCGGTGATGTTGCCCCACTGGTCACTCCCCCCGGTCTGCAATGTGCAGCCGTACCGCCGGTAGAGCTCCAGGTAATCCATGGCTTGCAGGAGTTGGTAACTGAACTCGGTGAAACTGATCCCCGCATCGGAGTTCAACCGCGCGCTCACTGCCTCCTTGGTGAGCATCCTGTTCACCCGAAAGTGTTTTCCGACATCCCGCAGAAAGTCGATCGCCGAGAGCGGCTGCGTCCAATCCAGATTGTTCACCATCCTGGCGGCGGGTGTGCGACCCACGTCCTCGAAGTCAGCCTTGGAGTCGCTGCCGCCAAAATCCAGGTAGGGCTCGATCTGCGCTCTGATCCGCGCAACCCAGCCTGCGACGACGTCCTTGGTGTTGAGCACCCGTTCCGCGCTGGGCTTGGGATCTCCGATCAGCCCGGTCGCACCACCGACGAGAGCCAGTGGTCGGTGGCCGGCCCGCTGAAACCGGCGCAAGATCAGGATCTGCACCAGGTTGCCCAGGTGCAAGCTCGGCGCGGTGGGGTCGAATCCGCAATACAGCGTGAGCGGGCCGGCGTCGCACTCGCGCCGTAGCTCATCGAGATCGGTGCTCTGGGCGATCAGGCCACGCCAGGTCAGCTCATCGAGGATGTGTACTCCCACCCCCGCATCATCCCTCACGTACCGCAGCGAGTGCCCGGTGCCGCCGGTAGGCCGACACCGCGGGGCTGGCCTGCACCCAGAACCGCCAGGGCCGGTCTCCCGCGGTGGCGACGCCGACCCGCGGACCGGTGCACACCTGCTCGGTAGGCACCGGTTCGCCGGGTAGGAGCCGCACCGGTGAGGCGGGATCGGTGAGATCCAGCCCATTGTGTTCCCGCCGCAGCCCGAGCAAGGACGCCAGCCGGGCCGGCCCGCGGGCGAGCTCAGCATCGGAACGTGCGGTAGGCCGGTACCGCCGGGCCAGGTCGAGATCGGAAACGACCTCAGCGGCGCGAAGCAGCACTGCCCCGGGTTCCCCGTCCGGCAAGCAGGAGATGTTCGCGCAGAAGTGCATCCCATAGACGAAGTACACATACAGGTACCCCGGCGGGCCGAACATCACCGCATTGCGCGCGGTGCGGCCACGGTAGGAGTGCGCGGCCGGATCGTCGGAGCCACGGTAGGCCTCGACCTCCACCAGACGGACCGCTATCTGGCCGTCCGCCCGGTCAGCGACCAGCCTGCAGCCCAGCACTATCCGGGCAGCCAGCAGGACGTCGACGGCAAGGCGATCGCGGTCGACAGTCGGCGCCGTCACGAAGCGACCCAGGCCCGGTGCCCATCCGCCGCATTCCGGGCACGCTGCAGTTGCTCAGCGACACACTCGGGGGCGGTGCCCCCGTAAGCGTCGCGGGAACCGATCGACCCAGCGACGTTGAGCACCCGGCGGACGTCGAGGGTGAGCTCGGGGTCGATGGCGGAAAGCTCCATCTCCGAGAGGTCGGCAAGTCCCACCCCGCGGGATTCGGCCAGCCGTACGCAGGCGCCCGCCGCCTGGTGCGCAGTGCGGAACGGCACGCCCTGGCGCACCAACCACTCGGCGAGATCGGTTGCCAGGGTGAATCCAGCGGGAGCCAGTTCGGCGAGCCGGCCGGTCCGGAAGGTCAGCGTGCTGATCATCCCAGCCATCGCCGGTAGCAGGAGCTCCAGCTGATCGACGGAGTCGAACAGTGGCTCCTTGTCCTCCTGCAGATCCCGGTTGTAGGCCAGCGGTTGCGCCTTGAGTGTCGCCAGCAGGCCGGTGAGGTTCCCGATCAGCCGACCAGCCTTGCCTCTGGCCAGCTCAGCCACATCGGGGTTCTTCTTCTGCGGCATGATCGAGCTGCCGGTGGAGTAGGCGTCATCCAGCACCACGTAGCTGAACTCGGCGGTGGTCCACAGGATGATCTCCTCGGCGATCCGGGACAGGTTGACGCCCAGCATCGCGAAAACGAACGCCGCCTCGGCAGCGAAGTCCCGCGACGCGGTGCCGTCGATGGAGTTCTCCACCGGGGCGTCGAATCCGAGTTCGGTGGCAACCGCTGCCGGGTCCAAGCCGAGCGACGAGCCGGCCAGGGCACCCGAGCCGTAGGGTGACACCGCAGCTCGGGCATCCCAGTCCCGGAGCCGCTCGACATCGCGCAGCAGGGCCTGAACGTGCGCGCCGAGGTGGTGGGCCAGCAGGACGGGCTGGGCGTGTTGCAGGTGGGTCCGGCCCGGCATGGGGGCATCGGAGTACTCCTGCGCCTGCTCCAGCAGGGCGTCGATCACGTCGAGGGTGCCTGCGGCCACCCGGCGGGCGGCGTTGCGCAGCCACATCCGTAGCAGGGTCGCGACCTGATCGTTGCGGGAGCGACCAGCCCGCAGCCTCCCGCCGAGCTCAGGGCCGGCGCGCTCGATCAGACCGCGCTCCAGGGCGGTGTGCACGTCCTCGTCCTCGGGTGCCGGGCCGAACGCGCCGGAGGTGACATCGGCATCAAGGCGATCCAGCGCATCGAGCATGTCAGCCAGCTCGCCGTCATCGAGCAACCCTGCGTCGTGCAGCACACGGGCGTGCGCGCGAGAACCCCTGATGTCGTAATGGGCGAGCCGCCAGTCGAAGTGGGTCGAGCGGCTCAGTGCCGCCAGCGCATCGGCCGGTTTCTCGCTGAACCGACCACCCCACAGCGAGGTCATGACGAGACCCCCCGCGGCGCCGTCGGCTCGCCCTTACCTGACAGATCGCGCTGTGCGGCGATCTTCGAGGGAAGTCCCCACAGCTGCACGAACCCCTTGGACAGGCTCTGGTCGAAGGTGTCACCGGCGTCGTAGGTCGCGAGGTTGAAGTCGTACAGTGACTGTGGGCTGCGCCGCCCGGTCACCGTGGCCCTACCACCAGCCAGCTCCATCCTGATCTCACCGGTCACGTGGCGCTGGGAGTCGGCCACGAAGGCGTCCAACGCTCGCTTGAGCGGCGAGAACCACAGACCGTCGTAGACCAGCTCGGCCCACCGCTGCTCGACATTTCGTTTGTATCTGGCCAGTTCACGCTCCACGGTGACGTTCTCCAGCTCCTGGTGTGCGGTGATCAGCGCAATCGCCCCCGGTGCCTCGTAGATCTCGCGGCTCTTGATGCCGACCAGCCGGTCCTCGACCAGATCCATCCGGCCGACGCCGTGCGCACCGGCCCGCGCGTTGAGTCGCTTGATCGCCTCAAGCACCGTCACCGGGTCGCTGTCGATGGCAACCGGCACGCCGCGCTCGAAAGTGATCACCAGCTCGTCCGGTGCCTTCCACTCGGCCGGATCGCTGGTGTAGGAGTACACGTCCTTGGTCGGCGCGTTCCACAGATCTTCCAGGAACCCGGTCTCCACCGCCCGACCCCACAGGTTCTGGTCGATGGAGAAGGGCGAGCGTTTGGTGACGTCGATCGGCAGGCCGCGCTCCTCGGCGTAGGCGATCGCCTTCTCCCGGGTCCAGGCGTAGTCCCGGACCGGAGCGATCACCTGCAGATCCGGAGCCAGCGCCCCGATACCGACCTCGAATCGCACCTGGTCGTTGCCCTTGCCGGTACAGCCGTGCGCGACGGTGGAGGCACCGTGGTACTTCGAGGCGGATACCAGGTGCTTGACGATCAGCGGCCGGGACAGCGCGGACACTAGCGGGTACCGGTCCATATACAGCGCATTGGCCTGCAATGCAGGCAGGCAGTACTGCTCGGCGTACTCGTCGCGCGCATCGGCAACGACCGCGTCCACCGCGCCGCAGGCCAACGCTCGCTGCCGGATCGTGTCCAGGTCCTCACCACCCTGACCGACATCGACCGCGACGGCAATGACGTCAGCACCGGTTTCCTCAGCGATCCACCCGATCGCCACCGAAGTGTCCAGCCCTCCTGAGTAGGCCAGTACCACCCGCTCGGTCATCTGCTCTCCCTTCGGTCGGGCTCGTGAGTGGCAAACAGTGTTATAGCCCCATTTCGCACTCACGAGAGCGCAAGCGCCCTAATCCGCGCCGCGAGAGTTGCGCCGGGGAGGGGCTCGCGGGCGACCACCAGGATGGTGTCGTCGCCGGCGATCGTGCCGACGACGTCGATGAGCGCCGCCCGGTCCAGCGCGCTGGCCACGAAATGCGCCGCGCCGGGCGGCGTGCGCAGGACCGCGAGGTTGGCGCTGGCATCGACGGACACCAGCAGCTCGGCAAGCACCCTCGCCAGCCGCCCGGTACCGCCTTCGACGGCCCGCACCGGGCTACCGTCTTCGGGGATGACATAGACCGGGGCACCCCCGTCGACGCCTCGCAGCTTCACCGCACCCAGCTCGTCGAGATCCCGGGACAGGGTGGCCTGGGTGACCTCGATGCCCTCACCGGCGAGCAGGGAAGCCAGCTCGGTCTGGCTGCGCACCGCGCGGTGAGCCACCAACTCCACGATGCGCGCCTGCCGACCGGCCCGGGTGGCGGTCATGACGCTCGCTCCGGGTTCAACAACCACATGAGAAGCGCCTTCTGCGCGTGTAACCGGTTTTCGGCCTCGTCCCACACCGCGCTATGTGGACCGTCGAGCACCTCATCGGTGATCTCGGCTCCCCGGTGCGCGGGCAGGCAGTGCAACACGGTGATCTTCTTGGCACCTCCACCGGAGACGTGTTCCAGGAGCTCGGCGTTGATCTGAAACGGCCGGAACGGGCCGGAACGGTCGCGCCCGTCGCCTTCCTGACCCATGGAGGTCCAGGTGTCGGTCACCAGGATGTCGGCCCCCTCGACGGCGGGGTGCGGATCGGTGAGTGTGGTGGCGCTGCCACCGGTCTGGCCTGCGCGATGTTTCGCCGCGAGCAGCACGTCGGGCAGCGGCTGGAAGCCTTCCGGAGCCGCTATCCGGACGTGCAACCCGGCGGTGGTGCCGCCGAGGAGCAGGGAGTGCGCCATGTTGTTCGCCCCGTCGCCCAGGTAGGTCAGGGTGAGCCCGGCCAGGTGACCATGCCGCTCCCGGATGGTCTGCAGGTCGGCGAGCACCTGGCAGGGGTGGAACTCGTCGGTGAGCGCGTTGACCACCGGCACGCGCGAGACACTAGCCATTGCCTCGAGCCGGCGCTGCGCGGAGGTACGCCACACCACGGCGTCGGCGTACCGGGACAGCACCCGCGAGGTGTCCTCAATCGTCTCCTCCCGGCCCAGCTGGGTAGTAGCGGCATCGACGATCACCGGGTTGCCACCGAGTTGGGCGATACCGATCTCGAAAGACAGCCGCGTTCGCGTCGAGGTCTTCTCGAAGATCACCGCGACGGATCGCGGACCGGCCAGCGGGGTACGCCGGTACGGGTCGTCCTTGAGCTCGTCAGCCAGATCGAGGATCTCTCGCTGCTCGGCCGGGGTCAGATCGTCGTCCCGCAGGAAGTGTTTCGGCATCGTCACCGCACTCTGTCCAGCACGGCAGGCAGAGCGCTGAGGAACTCCTGGGCCTGCGTCTCGCTCAACACCAGCGGCGGGGCGAGCCGGATCCGGTCCGGGACGGCCGGGTTGACCAGGTAGCCGGCCTCTTGCGCGGCTGCGGCAACCTCGGCGGAGCGCGGTGCGGTCAATCCGATCCCGATGAGCAGTCCCGCCCCGGCGACCGATCCGATGAGCGGATGCTGCAGCGCCGAAATCTCACTGGCGATCCGCTTGCCGAGTCGGGCGGCATGGTCGAGCAACCCGTCGGCGGTGATGGTCTGCAGCACGGCCAGCGCCGCCGCACAGCAGACCGGGTTGCCGCCCAGAGTGGTGCCATGGTGGCCGGGTTGCAGCAGGTGCGCGGCGGGCCCGATCCCGATACAGGCACCGATCGGGAGCCCGCCGCCCAGGCCTTTGGCAATGGTCACCACGTCGGGCACCACGCCTGCGGGCTGGTGAGCAAACCAGTACCCGGTCCGGCCGATGCCGGTCTGGACCTCGTCGAGCACCAGCAACGCTCCGCGCGCCGAGGTGATCTCCCGGGCGGCCTGCAGGTAGCCCTCCGGGGGTGGCACCACGCCGTTCTCTCCCTGGATGGGCTCGAGGAACACCGCGGCGGTGTCGTCGTCGACCACCGTCTCCAGCGCGCCGGGGTCGCCGTAGGAGACGAACACCACGCCAGGTGGCATGGGTTCGAAGGGCTCCCGCTTGGGTGGCTGCCCGGTGAGCGCGAGCGCCCCCATGGTGCGGCCGTGAAAGGCACCGTGGGTAGCCACGATTTTCTGCCGCCCGGTACGACGGGCGATCTTGAACGCGGCCTCGATGGCTTCCGCACCGGAGTTGCAGAACAGCACCCGCCCCGATCCGGTGGCGCCGAGCAGGTCAAGCAGCGCCTCAGCGAGAGTGATCGCCGGCTCGCTGAGGTAGAGGTTGGAGACCTGCCCGAGAGTGCTGATCTGCTCGGTGACGGCTCGCACGACGGCCGGATGGGCATGGCCCAGCGCATTCACCGCGACCCCGCCGAGAAGATCCAGGTAGCGGCGGCCCTCCACGTCCCACACCTCGGCGCCGCGTCCCCGGGTCAACGCCAGGGACGGCGTGCCGTAGTTGGCCATCAAGGCCGCCTGCCAGCGCCGCTGCAACCCGGTCGTCGTCTCAGACATCTCCTCAGACATCCTTCCCGACGTCCCCTCTGACGTCTCGGCCGTCTCGGGCGTTAACGACATCAAGTCCCCTCCAACTCCGCGATCCTGTGCTGGGGACGGACCGGGCAGCACCATCGTCCCCACCCCGTCTGTGGTGAACACTTCGAGCAGGACCGAGTGCGCGACCCGGCCGTCGATCACGTGGGCCTGGGGCACACCGCCCCGTACCGCCCGCAGGCAGGCCTCCATCTTCGGCACCATCCCGGCGGACAGCCCTGGCAGCAGTCCCTCCACCTGATCCGCGGTGATCAGGGAGACCAGGCTGGAGCGGTCCGGCCAGTTGATGTAGAGCCCCTCGATGTCAGTGAGCATGACGAGCTTCTCCGCTTCCAGCGCGACCGCCAGCGCCGCCGCAGCGGTGTCGGCATTGACGTTGTGCACCACCCCGCCGGCGTCCGGGGCCAACCCGGTGACCACCGGGATACGGCCGGCATTGACGATGTCGAGCACCGCGGCGGGACTCACGGCCACCACGTCGCCGACCAATCCCACGTCGACCTGCTCGCCGTCCACAGTGGCGGTGCGCCGGGCGGCGGTGAACAGGTGCGCATCCTCACCCGAGATACCCACCGCGAACGGCCCGTGCGCGTTGATCAGCCCGACGAGCTCCCGGCCCACCTGCCCGAACAGCACCATGCGCACCACGTCGATCGTCTCTGGTGTGGTGACCCGCAAGCCGCCGCGAAACTCTCCCGCAATGCCCAGCCGACCGAGCATCACGTCGATCTGGGGGCCACCGCCATGGACCACCACGGGTCTCAACCCGGCCAGCCGGAGGAAGACCATGTCCTCGGCGAAGGCCCGTTTGAGCTGCCCGTCCAGCATCGCGTTGCCGCCGTATTTGATCACGACAGTACTGCCGTGGAAGCGTTGCAACCAGGGCAGCGCCTCAGCCAGCACCGCGGCCTTCTGGGCTGCGACGGTGATGCCCGGCCTCATGAGGAGTACGCGCTGTTCTCATCGACATACCCGTGCGAGAGGTCGGTGGTCAGCACGGTTGCCCGGCCCGACCCCAGGTGCAGATCGATCTCCACGGTGATCTCCCTGCCGGACAGGTCCGCTTTGGTGCGATCCATGGCAACCGCGCCACCCTGGCAGAGCAGGACTCCGTTGATCGAGATGTCCAGGATGCCGGATCGCACGGTGGCCGGGGACGCACCTACCGCGGCAGCGATCCGGCCCCAATTGGGGTCGGATCCGAACAGTGCGGTTTTCACGAGACTATCGCGGGCGATGGCCCGGGCGGCATCCAGCGCATCGGCATCACCCCTCGCCCCGTGGACCGTGATCGTGATCTCCTTGGTCACCCCCTCCGCATCCGCCTGCAGCGCCTTGACCAGCGTGTGGCATACCTGGACCACCGCATCGGCGAAGGCCGCCCGATCGGGCGTCACCCCGGACGCACCCGAGGCCAGCAGCAGCACGGTGTCATTGGTCGAGCAGCTGCCGTCGATGTCGAGCCGCTCGAATGTCGCGGCTGCTGCGGAGCGCAAGACGGTGTCCAGAGTGGACCCATCGACGGCGGCGTCGGTGGTGAGCACGGACAGCATGGTGGCCAGGCTGGGCGCGATCATGCCGACGCCCTTGGCGAACCCACCCACCGCCCATCCCCCGCCGCTGACCGCGGCTTGTTTGGGGACGGTGTCGGTGGTGAGCACCGCGGTGGCGGCGGCCAGGCCGGCTTCCGGGGTGGCGGCCAGATCGGCACCGGCCCGGTCGACGCCGGCGAGGAGCGCCTCCAGCGGCAACCGCTCGCCGATCAGGCCGGTGGAGCACACCGCGACCTCGGCCGCACCGCAGTCCAGCAGGGTGGCGACCCGCTCCGCGGTGGCGTGGGTGTCCTGGAAGCCGCCGGGACCGGTGCAGGCGTTGGCTCCGCCGGAGTTGAGCACGACCGCGCGCAGCCGCTTTCCGGTCAGGACCTGCGCCGACCACAGCACGGGTGCCGCCTTGACCTGGTTGCGGGTGAACACGCCGGCCGCCGCGCTGGCGGGCCCGTCATTGACCACCAGGGCCAGGTCCAGGGCACCGCTGGCCTTGATGCCGGCGGCTACCCCGGCGGCCCGGAACCCCGCCGCTGCGGTGACACTCATCGCGATGTCCTTCCTGCGTTTACGGGGCGATTCCCCAGGAGGCCAGGCCGGTGCTCTCGGGAAGGTCCAGCGCCAGGTTGAGGCACTGCAGGGCCGCTCCCGCGGTGCCCTTGGTGAGGTTGTCGACCGCGCCCACGGCGACCAGCCGGCCGGCGTCGCCGTCCACCGCCACCTGCACGTGCACGGAGTTGGAACCGTGCACCGCCGCGGTAGCCGGCCAGCGGCCTGGCGCCAGCAGGTGCACGAAGGGCTCCCCGGCACACGCTCTCTCGTAAGCGGCGCGCACCGACACCTCGCTCGCGCCGGGCCGCAAGGCCGCCGTGCAGGTGGCCAGGATCCCGCGCGGCATGGGCACGAGCACCGGGGTGAACGACACCGACACCACCTGACCAGCGACGCCGGTAAGGTTCTGGATAATCTCCGGGATATGACGGTGCGCCCCAGCCATCCCGTAGACGCTGGATGAGCCCATCACCTCCGAGGCCAGCAGGTGAGGTTTGAGCGTGCGTCCCGCCCCCGACGTGCCGGACACCGCGGTCACCACGACGTCGGGTACGACAAGTCCGGCAGCGAGAGCCGGCACGAGCGCCAGGCTGGCCACGGTCGGGTAGCAGCCAGGCACCGCGATCCGGCGGGCCCCACGCAGCTTCTCGCGCGCTCCCGGCAGCTCAGGTAACCCGTAAGGCCACGTCCCGGGATGGCTGCCGCCGTACCAGCGCTGCCAGGCGGCGGGATCCGCAAGCCGGTGATCGGCCCCGCAGTCGATCACCACCGTGTCCTCGGGTAGCGCAGCGGCCAGCCCTGCGGAGTGACCGTGCGGCAGGGCGAGGAACACCGCGTCATGGCCGGCCAGCCGTTCCGGCGTGGTCTCGGACAGGACACGTTCCGCGAGCGGGACGAGGTGGGGATGGTGCTCGCCGAGCCGGCTTCCGGCGTTGCCGCCCGCGGTCAGCTCGCCGATCTCGATCTGCGGATGGCCGAGCATCAGCCGGAGAAGTTCGCCGCCGGCGTATCCGCTCGCCCCCGCTACCGCGACCCGCACCGACATGCGGATAATTATGCAGGCGAATGCAAAGACATACAACAGTTCCGGTGCATCAACGATGCGCCATTGATGCGTCGCTAATGCATCAATGACGCATCAATGGCTAGCTGCGCAATGTGGCGCCATGGTCGGTGACGGCGGCGGCGACCGCAGCATCGCGCGCAGCGGTGGCCTCAGCGACAGTGAGGGTGCGATCGGGAGCCCGGAACCGCAGCGCGAAGGCCACTGACTTCTTCCCAGCACCAACCTGATCACCCACGTAGACGTCGAACAGGCGCAGGTCCTCCAGCAACTCACCCGCGCCGCGGCGCAGAGTGGCCGTCAACTCAGCGGCCGGTACTCCAGCATCGACGACCAGCGCGACGTCCTGGAGTACCGGGGGGTACGGCGAGATCACCGGCGCCGGCCGTCGATCGGTCAAGGGCAGCGCGGTGAGGTCCAGTTCCATCGCGCAGGTCCGGAGCGGCAGCCCCAGGGCCTCGACCATCGCCGGGTGCAGCTCACCGGCATGCCCCACCGGCAGGCCCTCCGCCCGCAACTGCGCGCACCGACCCGGATGCCACGGCGATATCTCCGCAGCGCTCACCTCCAGCTCGATCCCAGCCGCATGCCCGACGACGAGCGCGGCGTGCACCGCGTCAGCCCAGGTCACCGCGCGGCCACCTCCCCACCAGCCCGGTCGCTCCCACTGCCCGGCGAGCACGGCACCCACGTGCAGTGGCTGCGCGGGCAGCGCAGCGAGCAGGGCGGCGACCTCGGCGTCACTGGGTCTGCGATCTACCGCCACGTCCGGCATGGCAGCGGGCTGTTCGTCGACCTGGACGATCTGCGCCACCCCGTAGAGCGCGACGTCGCGCTGCCCGCGTGCCAGGTTGCGGACGAGAGCCTCCACCAACCCGGGTAATAACGTGGTGGCCAGCTGGTCCCGGTCGGATTCCAGCGGGTTGAGCAGCGTTACGGTACGCCGCCGAGGATCTCCCTCGGGTAAGCCGAAGGCATTCCACGTGGCGGCTGAGACGAACGGGCTGGGCAGCACCTCCACATACCCCGCGGCCGCCAATGCCCGGGAGATCGCCCGCCGGCGGCGCTGAGCTGCGGTGAGTCCCCGCCCGGGGGGTGCCGGTGGCAGTTCGGAGGGGATGGTGTCATAACCCTCCAGGCGCAGCACTTCCTCGACGAGGTCGGCAGGTTGGACCAGATCGGGACGCCAGGACGGCGGGACGACTGTGACGGTGGTGGTGCTGGCGCCGCCCTTGACCTTCACAGCGCAGCCGATCTGAGAAAGCCTGCGGACAGTGGCACCACGTTCGTAGGCTCGACCCGCTACCCGATCGGGCAGGTCGATCGGCATGACCACTCTCAGCTGCGACGGCGGGGGGCCGACGTCGGTGCGACCGGCCAGGATCTCCCCACCGCCGTAGCGGGTCAGCAGCGTCGCGGCCAGCTCGGCGGCGACTGGCGGCAGGGCAGGATCCACCCCGCGCTCGAAACGACGCGCTGCCTCGCTCGGCAGCTTGTGCCGGCGGGCGGCGCGCGCTACCGACGCCGGGTCCCAGATCGCCGCTTCCAGCAGCAGGTTGGTGGTCTGCGGGCCGATCTCGGTGCTCTCCCCACCCATCACGGCCGCCAGCGAAACCGGGCCGCTGCTGTCACAGATCACCATGTCATCCGGGTCCAGCTCCCGGCAAACCCCGTCCAGGGTTACGAGCTTCTCGCCCTCGGCGGCGCGACGGACGGTGAGCTCGCCGTCCAGCTTGGCGACGTCGAAGGCGTGCATCGGCTGCCCCAGCTCGAGCATCACGTAGTTGGTGACGTCGACAGCCAGCGAGATCGGTCGCATCCCAGCGAGCTGCAATCGGCGGCGCATCCACCAGGGTGATCCGGCAGCCGGATCCACCCCGGAGACCTGGCGGGTCACGAACCTGCGGCAACCGCGCTCGTCCTCGATGTGTACCGGCCAGCCCGAACCGTCGGTGTGCGGTACCTCCCTCTGCGCGGGATCACCGCTGGTGACGTCGAACGCGATGGCCAGTTCCCGGGCCAGTCCACGAACGGACAGGCAGTAACCGCGGTCCGGGGTGATGGCCAGCTCGATCACGGCATCGTCGAGCCCGAGCACCGGGATGGCGCTGTCCCCCGGCATCCCGGCATCATCGGGCAGCACGATGATGCCGGTGTGGTCGTCTCCGATCCTGAGCTCGGCGGCGGAGCAGATCATCCCGTCGGACGTCCGGCCGTAGGCCGGGCGCGCCGCGATGCGGAACTCACCCGGCAGCACGGTACCGGGCAAGGCCACCACCACCAGATCGCCCGCGGCGAAATTGATGGCGCCGCACACGATCCCGCGAGGTGCCGGCTCGCCGACGTCGACGTGGCAGTAGCGGATGGGCTTCGCGAAACCAGCCAGCTCCTCGATCTCCAGCACCCGCCCCAGCACGAGGGACCCGCTGACCGGACCGAGCTGGTGCACCGCCTCGACCTCGAGGCCGGCCCGCACGAGCGCGTCGGCGATCTGCGCCACGGTGGGGGCATCGTCACCTTCGGGGAGCGCGACATGATCGCGCAGCCAGGACACCGGAACGCGCATCTCCTCAGCCTTCCATTCCGAATGCGCAGGTGAACCGGACGTCGCCCTCGACGATGTCCCGCATGTCAGTGATGCCATTGCGGAACTGGAGGGTTCGCTCTATCCCCATCCCGAAGGCGAAACCGGAGTAGACGTCGATGTCGATGCCACAGGCGCGCAGAACGTTCGGATTGACCATCCCGCAGCCACCCCATTCGACCCAGCCTGCGCCTCCCTTCCGTTCCGGGAACCACACATCGACCTCTGCCGAGGGTTCGGTGAACGGGAAGAACGAGGGCCGCAAGCGAGTCCGGGAGGTTTCGCCGAACATGGCGCGGGCGAAGGCGTCCAGGGTGCCTTTGAGATGGGCCATGGTGATGCCCTTGTCCACCGCGAGGCCCTCGATCTGGTGGAACACCGGGGTGTGCGTCGAATCGAGCGCGTCGGTGCGAAAAGTCCGTCCCGGGCAGACCACGTACACCGGCATGTCCCGCTCCAGCAGTGCCCGCACCTGCACCGGCGAGGTGTGGGTACGCAAGACCATCCCCGATCCCTCCGGGGCGATGTAGAAGCTGTCCTGCATGGTGCGGGCCGGGTGATCTTTGGCGAAGTTGAGCGCGTCGAAGTTGAACCACTCGGCTTCGAGTTCCGGACCCTCGGCGACCTCGTAGCCCATGGCGACGAACACGTCGGCGATGCGCTCGCACAACGAGGTGATCGGGTGCCGGGCGCCGGTTGGTAAGCGATCCCACGGCAGGGTGACATCCACGGCCTCTTCCCGCAGAGTGCGAGAGTCCCGTTCGACTTGAAGTACGGCACGGCGCTGGTCGAAGGCCGCCTGGACCGCCGTCCGGCTCTGGTTGAGCCGCTTACCCGCCTCGGCACGGGCCTGCGGCGGCAGTGCACCGATCTCGCGCCGGGCGCTCAGTAAGGGAGACCGGTCGCCGAGGTGGGCCGGTTTGGCTGCGGCCAGCTCCTCGAGGGTCCCGGCCTGGGCGAAAGCCTGCTCTGCGTCGTCGACGGCCCGAGCCAGCGATTCTGGTGCCAACGCGGCGACTTGCTTGGGATCGTAGGCGTCGTTAGGTCCAGACATAGGGTCGAACTCCTGGGCTTGCGGCGGGCCGCGACGTCGGGCACCTGCCGGGCCGGTATGCGGTATGAGTGCTGGGCAAATCCTAGGTGATCGGTTCATCGGCGGTCGTATGGGAGCCTCGAGGAGGCTGCGGCCGGCGGTGCGCTCGCGCGCTGGCGTACAAGCAGACCGCCGCGGCCGCGGCCAGGTTGAGGCTCTCGGCACGGCCGTGCAACGGGATGGCGACGGTGAGGTCCGCGGCGGCGAGCGATTCGCTGTCCAACCCGTGCGCCTCGCTACCGAAAAGCCACGCACTCGGCAACGCCAAGGTTCCCGCGTCGATCACATCGTCGAGGTCGTCTCCGGTGCCCGCATCAGCCGCAAGCACCTGCAATCCCGCCTGATGGCATGCCGCGATAGCCCGCGGCAGGCTGGGCTCCACGCCCACCTCGAGGTGGAAGAGGCTGCCGGTGGACGCTCGCACACACTTGCCGTTGTGTGGGTCGACGGTGTCCCCGGCGAAGAGCACTGCGCCAGCCCCGGCAGCGTCGGCCACCCGCAGGACGGCGCCGGCATTGCCGGGATCGGCCACCTCGGCCAGCACGGCTGCCAGGCGGGCACCGCGCAGTGCCTCCTGCGCGGGCCGCCCGACCAGCGAGCAGATCGCCACGATGCCCTGCGGGCTGGCCGTGTCCGACAACCCCGCAGCGGCCCGCTCCGTGATCACCGATACCCGGACGTCGCCGACCCCCAGCAGCTCGGGATGGCGGCCAACAGCGCGCTCGGTAACAAAGAGTTCTCGTACCGATCCATGCCTGAGGGCCTCGCGCACCGCCTGGGCACCTTCGACCAGAAACCGTCCCGCACGCTCCCGGTCCCTGCGCCGGAGCAACGCACGCGCAGCGGCTACCCGGGGAGTCCGTTCGGTGTATGGCGCGTCCTGGGCCGGGTTCGGTGCGCTCAGGCTGCGTCGCCGTCCCGGGACACCGGCGCGCTCGCCCCCCGAGCAGCCGGCAGGTTGGCCTTGGCGATCTCGACTAGCGCGGTGAAGGCAGTGGGGTCAGAAACGGCTAGCTCAGCGAGGTTCTTGCGGTCCACCTCGACCTCGGCGAGGCGCAACCCCTGGATGAGCCGGTTGTAGGTCATCCCGTTCTGCCGTGCGGCAGCGTTGATCCGGGTGATCCAGAGCTTCCTGAAGTCTCCCTTGCGCGCCCGCCGGTCACGGTAGGCGTATTGCATAGAGTGCAGGATCTGTTCCTTGGCCTTGCGGTAAAGCCGGGAGCGCTGACCGCGGTAACCGCTGGCAGCCTCCAGAACCGTACGGCGTTTCTTTTGCGCATTGACCGCTCGCTTGACGCGTGCCACTGGTTCGTCCTGTCGGTCTCGGGGGCGGAACTACCGCCCAGGGTCGGGGTGAGTGGCCGGTCAGCGACCGAGCAGCCTGCGAATCCGTTTGGTGTCTTGCGGGGCGATCTCAACCACCCCGTCGAGCCGGCGGGTGTACCTGGAGGATTTCTTCTCCAGCAGGTGGCGCTTGCCTGCATGCTGCCGCAGCAACTTGCCTGTAGCGGAGAGCTTCACCCGTTTCGCAGTGCCTCGATGGGTCTTGTTCTTTGGCATGTCCATCCTCGTCCTGCCGCCCGGGTGGGCGGCCGTGGCTACGGTGGCCCGAAAGCCACCTCCAGTCATAGCGCGGGCTTTACTCTGCGGGTGGTGGCCCCGGCTCGGCGGTGGCCCGTTCCGGCTTTACCCGTGGCTTGTTGCGGTGCGGTGCAAGCACCATCGTCATATTCCGGCCATCCTGCTTGGCCGAGGTCTCCACAAAGCCGAGCTCGGCAACATCTTCGGATAGTCGTTGCAACAGCCGGAAACCGAGTTCCGGCCGGGACTGCTCGCGACCCCGGAACATGATCGTGACCTTCACTTTGTGCCCCGCGTCGAGGAATCGCACAACATGGCGCTTCTTCGTTTCGTAGTCGTGAGCGTCGATCTTGGGGCGGAGCTTCTGCTCCTTGATAACCGTCATCTGCTGATTGCGGCGGGACTCGCGGGCCTTCTGCGCAGTCTCATACTTGAACTTGCCGAAGTCCATGAGCTTGCAGACGGGTGGGCGAGCCTGCGCTGCGACCTCGACCAGGTCGAGGTCCGCCTCCTGAGCCAGCCGCAGCGCGTCCTCGATACGGACGATGCCGACCTGCTCGCCATTCGGACCGACTAACCTGACCTCGGGAACGCGGATGCGTTCATTGATGCGTGTCTCGACGGTGATGTGGCCTCCTCGGTCGTTCTACTCACGGCGCGACCGAGCGAGCACTGCGCCCGCAGACATCCCCCGGACGCAAGGCGGCCCCGCACTCTTCGAGACGCGCGGGGCCCGCAGATCCGACCGATCGACGCCGAGTGTGTTTCACCAACACACGACGTAACGCCGGAACCCACCGGCAGGATTCCGGGACCGGACCCGGCCGCCTCGCGGCGGTCCGGGTGGGAGCGGGCTCCACTTGCTACTTCCGCCGGAGCGGAAGTTGGTCGCGTCGAACATGCTAGCAGGTCACGCCCCGAGTGCCGCCCGCGTACTTGCGGCGACTCACCGACGACCCCGGTCGACGAGCGGGACCAACCGGAAGAATCAGCCAGGCGACCTCGTGCGCGGCAACCCGCCGGTTCGTGCAGCGGGGGACAAGATGCGCACCCGATTCGAAACCCGGCAGGGACGTCAGCTCGGTGCGGTGGGATTCTCACCACGGCTGGCAACGAGCGCCATGCAGGCCAGCGCGGCCGAGGCCAGGCCGAGGCCGGCGCGTACCCAGTTCCAGTGATACCAGGCGGTCAGCTCAACGTGCACGGCCTGGGGTGGGAAGCCGGGGTCGAGCATGGCGAGGTTCGCGCCTACGAAGTAGATCGGTAGCAGCACGAAGGTCCCGACCATGGCTAACGTCGCCAGAGCCCAGGCGAGGCGGCCGGGCCGGTGATTCTTGCTGGTCGCGTACGTGGTGATGCCCAGCAGGAGGACGGAGGCGACTTCGAACGGAAACACCGTCGCTCCGGTGGCGGGTCCGTAGATCGCGAAATGCGGCAGGAATGCGGCCGGATCCATCGCCCGCCAATGCGGGACGACCACGGTCTGGGTGAGCAGGGCGCCGCCGGCGAAGGCCGAGGTGGCGGCAACGGCGGTCGTGTCGATTATCCGGGCTGTGCGCCCTGAGGTCGCGAGTCCGCGAGAAGGAGAAAAGGCTTTCGGGGTCTGGGCCATGGGGCCACTCCAGATCTCTTGCCTGGACCGGTTCCGGTCAGCGCTGGTGGTTCAAAATTGAGAACCCGTACCGGCGATCCGCCAACATCGCCGACGCCGGACCGGTGCGGCTGGTGAGTACGTGGCGCGGTCCGAGCCTGCCTCCTGGCTATGAATGGGCTGCGACGGGTGCTCGGCGGCGCGGTGACGCGGTGTGGGACAGGTTCACAACGGTGCGCAGGAACTGGCCGGTGTAGCTGGTGTCGATCGCGGCTACCTGCTCAGGTGTCCCCTCGGCGATCACCATGCCGCCGGCCGCGCCTCCCTCCGGCCCCATGTCGATCACCCAGTCCGACGATTTGATCACATCGAGGTTGTGCTCGATCACGATGACCGTGTTGCCCTTGTCGGCGAGTTCGTTGATGACTCCGAGCAACTTGCGGATGTCCTCGAAGTGCAGCCCGGTCGTGGGCTCGTCGAGCACATAGACGGTACGGCCGGTGGAGCGCTTCTGCAGTTCGCTGGCTAGCTTGACGCGCTGGGCCTCCCCACCGGACAGCGTCGGTGCTGGTTGCCCCAGCCGGACATACCCCAGCCCGACGTCGACCAGGGTCTTGAGATGCCGGTGAATCGCTGAGATCGGCTCGAAGAAGGCCGCCGCCTGCTCGATCGGCATATCGAGCACCTCGGCGATAGTCCTGCCCTTGTAGTGCACCTCTAAGGTCTCCCGGTTGTACCGGGCGCCATTGCATACTTCGCAGGGCACGTACACGTCGGGCAGGAAGTTCATCTCGATCTTGATGGTGCCGTCACCCGCGCAGGCTTCGCAGCGGCCGCCCTTGACGTTGAAGGAGAAGCGCCCAGGCTGGTAACCGCGCACCTTCGCTTCCGTGGTGGCGGCGAAGAGCTTACGAATCCGGTCGAAGACGCCGGTGTAGGTGGCCGGGTTGGACCGCGGGGTCCGCCCGATCGGGGACTGATCCACCCTGACCAGCTTGTCCACGTGGTCCAGACCGGTGACCCGGATGTGCCGCCCGGGCACCTGACGGGCACCGTTGAGCCGGTTCGCCAGCACCGTCGCCAGGATATCGTTGACCAGCGTCGACTTTCCCGACCCGGACACTCCGGTGACCGAGATCAGGCAGCCGAGCGGGAAGGACACGTCGATGCCACGCAGGTTGTGCTCGCGGGCCCCGACCACTGTCAACCGCCGTGAGCGATCCACCCGACGCCGGGTGGCCGGAATCGGGATGCTCCGCCGGCCAGAGAGATAGGCGCCGGTGATCGAGGTGTCGTGCCTCTCCAACTCGTGGAACGGACCGCTGTGCACCACCTGCCCCCCGTGCTCCCCCGCTCCGGGGCCGATGTCCACCACCCAGTCAGAGGTGCGGATGGTCTCCTCGTCGTGTTCGACCACGATGAGCGTGTTACCCAGGTCCCGCAGCCTGGTGAGAGTGGCCAGCAGCCGATGATTGTCCCGCTGGTGCAGGCCTATCGACGGCTCGTCCAGCACGTACAGCACTCCGACCAGGCCGGATCCGATCTGGGTGGCCAACCGGATGCGCTGCGCCTCCCCGCCGGAGAGGGTGGCCGAGGCCCGGTCCAGGGACAGGTAGTCCAGCCCGACGTCGAGCAGGAACCGCAGCCGGGCCTGGATCTCCTTGAGAACCGCGCCGGCGATCATCGCCTGCCTGGTGTCCAGGTGCAGCCCGTCGAGAAACGCAGCGGTGTCGCGAACCGACAGCGCCGACACGTCGGCGATGGATTTCTTGCCCTCCGAGGTGTGCGAGAGAGTCACGGCGAGGATCTCGGGTTTGAGCCGGGTGCCATGGCAGGCCGGGCACGGCACCTCGCGCATGTAGCCGTCGTACTTGTCGCGCATGTGCTCTGACTCGGTCTGGCCCATGCGACGTTCGAGGAACGGGATCACCCCCTCGTAGGGGGCGTAGTAGGAACGCTCGCGCCCGTATCGGTTGCGGTATCTCACGTGCACCTGCACCTCGGAGCCGTGCAGCACTGCTTTTCGAGCACTCGCCGGCAGCCGCCGCCATGGGGTGTCCATCCGGAATCCGACGGTCTCGGCCAGCGCCTCCAGCAGTCGCTGGAAGTACTCGAAGGTCTGCCCGGTGGCCCACGGTGCGATCGCCCCCTCGGCCAGCGAGAGGTCCTCATCCGGCACCACCAACTCGGGGTCGACTTCCTTGCGGACCCCGATCCCGGTGCATTCGGGGCAGGCGCCGTAGGGCGAGTTGAACGAGAATGAGCGGGGTTCCAGGTCGTCGACGCCGATAGGATGGCCGTTCGGGCAGGCCATCCGCTCAGAGAACCGCCGCTGCCGGTGTGGATCGTGCTCGTCACGATCCACGAAGTCGAGCACCACCAGGCCGTCGGCCAGCCGCAGCGCGGTTTCCACTGAATCAGTCAAGCGCTGCTTGGCGTTGTCTTTGACCGACAGCCGGTCGATCACGACAGAGATGTCGTGCTTGTCTTGTTTCTTGAGCTTGGGTGGGTCGGTGAGGGGATGCACGGTGCCGTCGACCAGCACCCGGGAGTAGCCCTGAGATTGCAACTCGGCGAACAGGTCGACGAACTCGCCCTTGCGGGTTCGAACCACCGGGGCGAGGACCTGGAACCGGGTGCCGGGCTCCAGGGCAAGCACCTGATCCACGATCTGTTGCGGAGTCTGCCGCGAGATCGGCTCACCGCAGGTGGGGCAGTGCGGCTCCCCGGCGCGGGCGTAGAGCAGGCGCAGGTAGTCATGCACCTCGGTGATCGTGCCGACGGTGGAGCGGGGGTTGCGGCTGGTGGATTTCTGGTCGATCGACACCGCAGGTGAGAGGCCCTCGATGAAATCGACGTCCGGCTTGTCCATCTGCCCGAGGAACTGGCGGGCGTAGGCCGACAGCGACTCGACGTACCGGCGCTGCCCCTCAGCGAAGATGGTGTCGAACGCCAGGCTGGATTTGCCGGAGCCGGACAGCCCGGTGAACACGATGAGACTGTCCCGGGGCAGGTCGAGATCGACGCTGCGCAGGTTGTGCTCGCGCGCGCCCCGGATGACGAGTCGATCAGCCACAGTGTTTCCCTTCGGATCCGGCGTGTCCCTCCGCCAGATGGCCCCGCCCATGCTAGGCGTCCGGTCTGACAGACGCGGGCTCGCGGTGGCGCCCATGACACATTACGGTCAGCAGCTGTGGAGATCCTTGAGGACTACGACGGCGCGGTAACGCCGGGTGGGCCCGCGCAGCGCCGCACGCTGGACGGGCTGACCGTCAGCAAGATCTCGGTTGGGCCGATGGACAACAACGCCTACCTGCTGGTCTGCCGGAGCACCGGAGAGGCATTGCTGATAGACGCGGCCAACGAGGCCGAACGGCTGATGGACCTGCTCGGTCACGGCCCTGACCGGCCCGACCTGCAAACCATTGTCACCACCCACCGGCACGGGGACCACTGGCAAGCACTCGGTGCGCTCTCCGGCGCCACCGGCGCGCAGACGGTCGCGCATCCGGTTGACGCTCCACATTTGCCGGTGCCGCCAGATCAGCTGGTGGGCCACGGGGACACGGTGGCCGTCGGTCAGGTGGTCCTGGAGGTCATCCACCTGCGTGGTCACACCCCGGGCTCGATCGCCCTGCTGCACCGGAATGCTGGCGGGGCCCCGCATCTTTTCACCGGAGATTCACTATTCCCCGGTGGGCCTGGCCGGACGACCAATCCCACCGACTTCACCAGTTTGATGAACGACCTGGAGTCCCGGGTGTTCGACCAGTTGCCGGACGAGACGTGGTTCTATCCCGGGCACGGCAAGGACTCCACACTCGGCGTTGAGCGACCCCGCATCCCGGAGTGGCATTCTCGGGGCTGGTGAGGCTCGGTCGGCTCACCGTGGCTTCCCGCCCAACCCAAGTCATCTATGGTTCCTCACCCCAGAGGATGCGACCCCGTCTCACCTCTGGGCGTCAGATGGCTCCTCGTTGGCTGGCTCCACCGGCTGCTTCGGCTTCACCACCACCGGCGGCGTCGGCTCCTTCGGCTTCACCACCACCGGCGGCGTCGGCTCCTTCGGCTTCACCACCACCGGCGGCGCCGGCTCCTTCGGCTTCACCACCACCGGCGGCGCCGGCTCCTTCGGCTTCACCACCACCGGCGGCGCCGGCGCAGTAGTGGTAACAGATTTGGCGATGACAAGGTCGACCGTGCTGCCTGGCCGGACCGCCGTACCCGCCCTCGGATCGGTCCGCAACACCGTCCCAGCAGGCTGGCTGGACTGCAGTTCGGTCACCGATCCGACCCGCAGCCCGCTGCCGGCCAGCAGCTGACTTGCCCGGGACCGGTCAAAACCAACCACGCTCGGCACGCTGACCTGCCGCTGCTTGGCGATGACCAAGTCGATCCTGCTCCCCGGCCAAACCGCCCTACCGGCCCTCGGGTCAGTCCGCAGTACCGTTCCAGCACGCTGGGTGGACTCCACCGCAGAAACCGATCCCACCCGCAGCCCGCTGGCCTCGAGCGCCCGCTTCGCCCGGTACTGATCGAAACCGAGCACGTCGGGTACCGGCCTCAGCGCAGGGGCCGGTGGCCTGATGACGACGGGCGGGGGAACCACGACGGGCGGAGGCACTACGACCGGCGGAGGCACGACAACCGGGGCGGGTGACGCCGAGGGCGCAGCCGCGGCAGGAGAAGGCTCCTGTACTGCGGGGGCCTGCGGCAGCACGGGAGGCTGCTGCGCCACGGGGGACTCCTGCACCGCCGGGGCCTGCTGGGCAGGAGCCGTCTGCTCGGCTCCCGCAGCCGCATCGGCGGGCTGGGCGCCCGCCAGTGTCAGGCTGACGCCACCGTTCTGATCGAGCTGTCGCCCCGCGCTCGGATCGGTCCGCAGCACGGTTCCCACCGGCTCGTTAGAGGGCTCATCAGCGGTCGATCGGACGCTCAGCCCCAAGCCATTGAGGAGAGCCTCGGCGTTGGCCCGTGACATGCCGACCAGATTCGGTACCACAACCTGTGACTGCTGCGCGGAGACCAGCCAGAGCAGGAGAACGACAACCAGAGCAGCTACCACGCTCGCTCCGCCCAGCATGATCCCACCGGTGCGTCCATCCCGGCTCGCATTCCACCAGGACGATGCCCGCCGCCCATCGGTAGGCGGTTCCTGCTCGGCGTTGGCTGCTTCCCGATCAACCATCGTCATGACCGCTCCACCGTGAATCGCCTTTGCCTGTTAAGACCGGCCGCCCCGGCCGTTACTCCTTTCATCGGAAAAAGGCAGATTACGACTACGCTGAAAGCCAACGATCACCTGAATGGCCCATTCAAGCTAGGCCGGGGAATCGACCCGACCGGTCAGCTCTCCGAGTTCATCTGCTTACCCGCTGTCACCCGAGCAAAGTCTGGCCGAGGTATTGGCCTGGTTGCACGCCGGGCGGGCAGGCGAATAATCCGCTGCCGACATGCTGGATGTACTCGTTCAGTGCATCGTTCTGGTTGCCCGCCAGACTCTTATTGATCGTGACGAATTGGGTGCGGGGATCACGCTGGTAGGCGAGGAAGAACAGGCCCGCGTCCAGTCGGCCGAGCGCGTCGGTGCCATCGACGAAGTTGTAACCCCGGCGCAGCAGCTGCGCGCCGCCGTTGTGAGACGAATGCGCCAGGCGCACGTGGGCGGTGGAATCGATCAGGGTGGCGCCCTCGGCGTCGGTGACGGTGAGATCGAGCGGGTCGAACTCGGTGGTCGAGCCCAGCGGGGCGCCGATGCCCTTGGTCCGCCCGATGACCCGTTCCTGCTCGGCGAGTGGGGTGGAGTCCCATGGTTCGATCAGCATCCGGATCCGCCGGCTGACCAGGTAGCTACCACCGGTCATCCAGCCGGAACCGTCGCCGGACTGGGCCCAGACGAAGCGATCGACGGTGGCGGTGTCCTCGGCCTTGATGTTGGACGTCCCGTCCTTGAACCCCATGAGGTTACGCGCGGTCTCCTGACTGGTGCTGGTGCTGCTGGTGCGTCCGAATCCCAGTTGCGAGTACCGCACCACGGCCGTACCCCGGGCGATCCGAGCCAGATTACGCACCGCGTGCACCGCGACCTGCGGATCATTTGCACATGCCTGGACACACAGATCACCCCCCGAACGCCCCGGCTCGAGCGCGTCCCCGGGAAACGCCGGCAGGTCAGCCAGCTGCGCAGGGCGCTGGGCCGCGAGCCCGAAACGATCACGACCACCAGCATCCTGGAACAGCGTCGTGCCGAAACCCACCGTGATGGTCAGCTGCGATGCCGGCAATCCCAGTGCCTCGCCGGTGTCCGACGGCGGTTTCTGCACGCCACCGTTGACCGCTCCACCCGGGCCGACATCGGATCCACCGCATATCGACCCCGCCGCCGCCGTCCACGCCTTCAGCAATGCGATCAAGTCGCCTCGATTGGCGGTCGGGGAGAGGTCGAACGCCGCGAAGTGCAATCGATCCTGCACCGGAGTGACGATCCCTGCCTGGTGAACGCCGTAAAACGGCACTGTACCGGCCGCGGCAGGAACGACACCGGAATCCGCCCGCTCACGCTCGATGACAGCGCTGGTGACGGTGACCGCGCCGGCGCCGACGACGGCTCCGGCACCCAGCAGGCCGAAGATCGACCGCCGGGACAGCCTGCGCTGCGCGGTATCCACGTCACCGTCGCCGGATGACGCCGGATCAGCGCGAGTGGGAGCGGGAGCGTCGGATGTCATTTCCCTGTCACCTCTCCGGTGATCTGGCCCAGCGGCTCGCTGATGTTGGTCACCTCGTTGGACAGCGCTGTCACCTCGGCCTGGCTGAGACTGTCGTAGGAGACGAATGGGCTGCCGGCGATGTAGCCGGCATCGCCCTGATGGGAGATGTGGTTGCCGAGCTGGCTCAGCAACGTGCTGAAACGGGCGTCGAGTGTGGACACCAGCGTGGCATTGCGCTCCACGAGCACCGGCCGTAATGCGGTGTAGGCCGATCTGGCACCTTCCACGTTGGCCTCAAAGTCGACCAGGTCGATTCGCGAGTACCGCTCCTCTTCGCCTGTGACCTTGCTCTTGGCGACCTCGTCAAGCAGGGACTTGGCGCCGTTACCCATGATCACCGGGGTGATCTCCAGGTTCGGAATTTCGGACTGCAGCTTCTTGACATTCTCCAGAAGCGCGTCAGCCGTCGGCCCGCTGGCAGTGATGTCCTTTTTCTCCCACAAGTCCTGCTCAAGCTTGTGGAATCCGACGAATGGGGTCGCGGCGTTGGCGTCATCGATGCGCATATCGATCAACGGATCGAGATCGCCGAAAGACTCCGCGATGGGTTCGATGCGTTCATAGTGAGTCCGCGCCGCGGGGTACAGCGATTTCGCTTGGTCCAGGTTGCCCGCTTTGACCGCGGCGGTGAATGCCGCGGTGGTGTCAACCAGTGACTGGGCCTCGCTCCCCACGTATGTCCGGTACGACGCCACGCCCGCTTGCAGCCGCGCATCGACCGGTCCTGCCGGCGCGCCGGTACCCGTAACCGTCAATGCGGTGCGAATTCCCGAACCGACCATGCCTGGCTTGCACGCCACCTGGTACTTCCCCGCCGGAAGATCAACGATCAGATCACGGGTGGCCGAGGGACGGATGTTCTCCACCTCGCCGATGATCTGGTCACCCGCACCATAGATGTAGACCTCGCTCACCTGGCTGGCGTTGTTCTCGATACTGAAGGTGCGCTGCCCGCTAGCCAGCGACGTCTCCGACACCTCACACGTCTTGTCGCCGGCCTTGACCATGACCCGGCCGGAAGCATTGTTGCTCTTGGACGGGGAGGACGAACACGCGACGGTCGTGACAATCACCACCGCGCCGACAGTCAAGGATCGCAGGACATTGACCATCAGTCACCCTCCAGTCCACAACCACTTTCGATGAGGATAGCCTCATCTGGGTGATAGGCAAGGGTTACTTAAATGCACGGAGTAAGGTACCGACGGCAACAATGTCAGCGGTTCACCTTGAGGAGTTGCTGCGGTATCTCAGCGTCACGACGTTGCGGTCGGAGCGATCCCGGCGACTACACCCTCGTCGTGTAACCGGCCGATCTCTGCGGCCGACAGGTCGAGAACTCCGGCCAGGATCTCGTCGGTGTGCTGACCCAGCTGAGGCGCCGGCTCCGGCGGTACCCGGTCCGAGGCAGAGAAACCAAGGGGCGAGCCGGGCATGAGGTGGCAGCCGATGCCGGGCTGATCGACTTCAGCGAACATCGGGTTGGCCGGTGAGCAGCGTGGATCGGTCCTGACCAGTTCAGCGAAAGTCTGGTAAGGCCCCCAGCACACGTCATGGGCATCGAAGATCTCGGCCACCTCGGACAGCGTGCGGTTGCCCACCCACGGCTCGATGAGCGCGCCGATCACATGCCGGGCGGCGAAGCGGTCACCCTCCTGAGACAGGTCGACCCCGAGCAAGCTCTCGACCTGCCCGCACGCATCACTGATCCCGGTCGCGGTCACCAGGTTGCGCCACTGCCGTGGCGTGAGGCCGACCACCATGACTCGCCTGCCATCCTTGGTGGCGAAATCACGCCCGAAAGCACCGTAGAGGTCGTTGCCGTATCTCTGCCGCTCGTTGTGGTTGATCTGCACTTCAGCGATGTTGCCGAGATGCCCGACCATGGCCAGCGCGACATCGGCGAGGGCGAGCCTGACGAACTGCCCGGTGCCGTCACTGCGGCGCTTGCGCTCGGCTGCCAGCAGCCCGGTTGCGGCGAGCGTGCCGGTGATCGCATCCCAGGCCGGTAGCAAGTGGTTGACCGGCGTGGACACCGCTGCGGGGCCGGTGGTCCAGGCGAAACCGGTAGCCGGGTTGACCGTGTAATCGACCGCCGAGGAGCCATCCGGGTTACCGACGATGTTCACCATGATCAGGTCGGGGCGCCGTGCGGTGAGCTTCGGATAGTCCAACCAGCCGATCGCCGGGAAGTTGGTCAGGAACAACCCCGCATCCTCGCCCGGCGCGGTGATCAGGTCGGTCAGCAGCGCCTTGCCCTGCGGTGAGCGCATGTCGACCGCGATCGAACGTTTTCCCTTGTTGAGGCCCGCCCAGAACAGGCTCGCACCCTGCGCGGTGACCGGCCACCGGTGAGCGTCCAGACCGCCACCGAGGGGATCGAACCGGATCACGTCGGCCCCCAGTTGGGCCAGGGTCATCCCGCCCAAGGGTGCCGCCACGAAGGCTGAACCCTCGACCACCCGCATTCCCGCCAGGATCCCGGCCATCTCCCCACCCCGTCTACCGTGCGAGCGCGACAAATCTCCAGTCCAGCACCGGCTTATCCGCCGCGGCCAGGTCAGCTGCGTCCTCTGCGGGGCAACCGTGCACCATCGCCCGCAGATCGATCAGCCGGTACCCGGCACGCTGGTGGAGCGCCTCGACGTGCAGCTCGGTGCGCAACACATCACCCTCGAACACCGGTCCGGTGTGCTCGCAGCTGCGCCACGCCACGATCGTCACCAGGTCAGGCAACGCTCGGGTGGCATGCGCCCCGGCGATCGAGATGGTATGGCCGCCGTAGACCAGGCGGCGCCCGTAGGCCGAGGCACCCGGATCGGTATGCGTGGCGGCGAGGTTGAGGGTGGCCCTGGCCAGTTCGGGAGCGCTGGTCACGGTGTCGCGCACCTCGATGTCGTAGATCGTGCCCGGTTGGGTCACGGTGGGCTGGAACAGGCTGAGATCCCACCCCCACGGCAGATCGTCGACGGGGTCGGCGTCCGCCGGGATATCGTCGAAGCTGTCGGCGTACCCGGTGTCGGCGTGCGGGTCACGCAGTGGGATCATCGGGCAACGCCAGTAGTCGAGCACGGGTTCCGCACGCTGATTGCTGACTTGCACCCGCAGCACGGCCAGGCCGGTCGGCGGGCGCCCCGGCTTCGGGCGGTTCTGCCGCAACGCGACGACCTCGGTGCGGGTACGCAGCGTGTCGCCCAGGTGCACCGGACGCAGCAGCCGCAGGCCCCGGTAGAACAGGTTGCCGCGGACCCGCTGGGACGGCGCCGTGGTCTGCCCGATCGCGACATGGCAGACCAGCGTGGGGTGGGCCAACGGCTCGGGGCGGCCGGTGACCGCTGCGGACAGCTCGTGATCCAGCGGCAGCCGGAGCCGGTCACCGGACAGCGCCTGGTGCAGCGCGGCGAAGCCGGTCGTCAACGTCAATCCGGGGGCGTCATCGAAGACCTGCCCACGAGCCAGATCCTCGAAGTAGGGTCCACCGACCCGCACCCGGTTGTCTGCCATCGTGCTCAGATCGTAAGGCCGCCTGCCACGCAGCAGCTAGCTCGCGATCCTCAGGAACTCTCCCGGTGCAGGGTGATCGTGGTCCAGACACCCACATGCACCCGGTCTCCATCGGCCAGCGGGACCTGCTGCCGGGGGCCGATCCGCTGGGCGGCGCCGTTGACGTAGGTCCCGTTCAGGGATCCGTCGTCCACCACCGTCCAGCTGCCATCGGGTCGGGCGAGCAACCGGGCATGCACCCGGGACACCCCCGGATCGGTCACGTCGATCTCCGGAGCGATCCCCCGCGGGCCACTGCGGCGACCGATACGCACCGATCCACCGGTCAACTGGACCCGGCGAGCGGGACCGGCCGGGATGCAGAACCTGCCGGTGTCCACCCCACTGGCCTCGAAGTACCCGCGATCCGGGGCGACCAGAGCCCACCACAGCGGCACCCCCACCGGTTCGGCACGGGAGTATCGGTCCTGGGCGGGTGTGCCGACTATCTCGAAGGTTCCGGTGTCTGGATCGTCGAACTGGTCGGCGCCCGAACCCGGTCCGGGCGGCACCGAATCCTCACTCCAGAACGCGCGGACCCGCGCGCTGGTGAACCAGCTCACGCTGCCATCCGGTTCGGTGTGTTGGAACGTCTGATGCGGTACTACCTGCCCCGAATCCCCGCTACCGGCGTGCACAATGCTCATCCGGCAGGCGAGTTTCTCCTCGCCGACCTCGCCGGGTTCGACGTCCATGCACACGCGATAGTCCCGGATCCCGCCTGCCCATGATCCCACCGGGTATTCCCCGGTCAGCGGGCCGGATTCGATCCGGTACCCGCTGAGATCCACCCGGGTGGGCGCGATCTGGTGGACATACCTGACCGTGACGCCCAGGGGAGTCCACAACCGCAGGCTCATCGCAGCTTCCAGTCCGCCGCGGGCCTCGACTGTGATGACCGCCTCCACCTCGCGGGCGCCCGGACCCAGGAACAGGTCCTGGTGAACCGAGCCGTGGAACTCGTCTTCGCCGGTCACAACATCCTCCGGGACAGGCCGGCGGGGCGCCCGGCCACCGGGAGCACGGCCACGGTGATGTTGTCTCGACCACCGCAGCACAGTGCGATCTCGACGAGCCGGCGCGCCGCGTCCAGCGGGGATTTCCAGGCTCGGGCCGGGAGCGCGGCAGCTAGCTCCTCGACGGTGTCGAGGTAGTTCCACAACCCATCGGTGCACACCACCACGACCCCCGGCTCCTCGGCTTCGATGGTGACGATGTGGGGGTCAGCGTGATCGGCATCCTCACCGAGCCAGGCGGTGATGGCGTGCGCGCGCCGGTCTGCGGTCGCCTGAGCCGGACTCAGCACACCGGCGGCCAGTGCCTCCGCCCGCCAGGAGTCATCGCTGGTCAGACGGGTGGGCGCAGAGCCGGAAGGGGGTTGGGGCACCCAGTAGGCCCGGCTGTCCCCCACCCAGCCCACCGTCACTGTGGCACCGGTGACCAGCGCTGAGACCAGCGTGCAGGCCGGAGCCTGGTCGGTGGCTGCGCCGGAGCGGGCCAGTTCGGTGACGGCCCGGTCCGCGGCACGAACCGCCTCCCGAGTGGCCACTACCGGGCCTTGCTCAGCGTGCAGTGCAGCCACCAACGCTTCCGCCGCGACCTCGGCCGCGGTCGCGGATGCCTCGTCCGGGCGGGCCGAGCACGACACGCCGTCACAGACGATCGCCACCGCCGTGCCCGTGCTTGCTGCTCCCAGCTCCCGCCCGAGATCCCGCAATGCCAACGCGTCCTCATTGCGGTGGTGTTGCAGACCCCGATCGCTGATTCCAGCAGCGACCTCGACATCCACCTCGACCCGGTCCCGTTGCCGGCTTCCCAGCGGGGCACCGCAGCATTCGCAGTACCGATCATGGCGGTCCACCCGTTCACCGCATTCACGGCAGGGTTCGGTCATCGACTCAACCGCCGCCCACGGTGGCGACCAGGAAGCGGCGCAGATTCTCCACCGCCACGCCCGGTTCCACGACACCGGTATAGGCGGCGAAGATCTGTTGCTGTATTTCTTCGCTGATCACAGACCACGCCTTGGTAGCCGGCCGTGGTCTCGCGGTCGGCAAGACCCTGGCCAGCAACGTCATCAGCGGATCGTCCCGCAGATCGTGGTATGCCGCAGCCAACGTCGGTGCCCGCGAGTGCCGCTCGGCCAGGCCTCGTTGCACCTCGCGGGACGTCGAGGCGAACCGGACGAACTCGACCGCTGCGGAGATATTGCGGGAAAACGCGCTGACAGCAAGGTTCTGGCCACCCCGCGCAGCGACCGGACCGTGACCGGTGAACGCCGGCAACGGTGCGATACCGACCTTTCCCACGACCTGACTGTCCGGACCCCCACCAGTCATATTCCGGTAAGCATACGGCCACAGGCGCATGAAGATCGCTTCGCCTGATTCAAAAGTGCTGCTCGCTTGATCGAGTTCCATCGTGTTGAATCCGGGCGCATATACTCCCTCGCGGAACGCTGTTCGCATGAATTCGGCAGCTTGCAGCGCCTTATCGAGCGGAAACGATACCGATCCGTCACCGCTGAGCACGTTGCCGCCAAGACCCCAGAAATACTCCAGGTATTGGAGCACCAGCCCTTCATACTGCGCACCATCGGCGACGAACGGCGCCATACCGTTCTGTTCGGCGCTGACCCGTCGCCCGACCTCGATGAGCTCCTCCCAGGTGGTCGGCGCAGTGCCAACCAGATCGGAGCGGTAGTAGAGGATCCCGGCGTCGGCGGTGTACGGCGCCGCCCACAGCGTCCCGTCCCAGGTTGCGGTCTGCACCGAACCGGGCAACGAGACGCGCTCCACCTCGGATCGCAACTCATGCAGGTCCACCAGCCACTCCCGCTGGGCGAACTCCGCGGTCCAGTCGATATCGAGTTCGAAGATGTCGACGTTGCTCAATCCGGCGTTGAGTTCCAGCGCGAGTACTTGCCGCTGCTCATCGGCAGCCGCGGAGAGCCCTTCCACTCGCGCGATCGGCCCGGCGGGGTGAAGCGCGTTCCATCGTGCGGCGATGTCGCGAGCAGGCCCCTGGTCACCGGCGTTGAGACCGCCGGTGACCCACACCAGCTCTGAGCGCGAGCCGGCGCGTCGCGCTGGGCGCGTGCAGGCGGTGGCGATCAGGGCTGCCGCCGTCGCCAGCGCTGCACGGCGACTCACCTGCACCCCCTGGCTCATATCCAGCTCCGGTTGCGGCACCGGTTCGCTTTGTCAACGAGGATGATGCGCTGCGCCGTGGTCGGAGCGAGCCGAGCGAGCTTGCGGTAGGCGGACTCCAGCCGATCTCGTATTCCGCGCTCGGTAAGCCGGTGGCCGAGCAGGCTGGTGGGGATCGATCCGGCGGCCTCGTGCGGCCATGATCGACCGGCCCGATGCCAAGCCAACGCCGACTCGAGCACCTCCGCGACGGCCAGCTCACGTCGCTGATCATCGAGTTCCAGCCTGGTCAGCCGCTCCGCGGCAGCGAAGAAGTCGGCGACCGGCGCTCGCCCGGCCGCGCACCCGCGGACCCGGGTCAGGATGGCACACAGCCGTGCGGTGACGGCGTAGCGCGATCCCTCCGGCACGGCGTCCAGCGCCGCGGCACCACCGGGGACGTCGCCCTGCGCGAAACGGGTCCTGGCCAGCCCGAATGCGGCACTCACGTAGGAGGGATCCGTGCGCCACACAGTGGCGTAGTAGTCCTCGGCCCGCCTGGCGGCACCGCTGCGCTCAGCGCACAGCGCCATCGCAAGCTTGGGCGCGGCCTCGCCCGGCAGGGTGTCGAGCACAGTGAGGAAGCCCTCCTGGGCGGTGGAAATCTTCGCCTCGACCAGTGACCACAGCCCCCGGTACCAGTCGATCCGCCAGTCACCAGGCTGCGTGCGGGCCAGCTCATCGAGATCCTCACCTGCGCCGGGGTCGCGCAGCTCGATCCGGGCACGCACCACGCGCAGCCGCGTCTCCAGGGAAGGATCGGGCATCCCGGCGAGCACCCGCTCGGTCTCATCAGGGCTCTCGGTACTGATCGCGGCCAGCAGGCCGGCCTGCGGATCTGCTGGATCAACCTGCGGGTCCGGCAGGGCAAGTACTGCCGCGACCGGGTCGGGACCCACGGTGAGAAAGGTGTCCGGATCGGCCCCCACCACTCGCAACTCGGGCCCGAACCGCGCCGAGGCGGCGGGAAACGGGAAGCCGTCCTGCAGCGCCTGGATCTCCCGGAGCACACCTTCCAACTGCTCAGCCATCTCCGCCGCGGAGCCGAAGCGCCGGCGCGGGTCGCGGTGGGTCGCCCGGCGCAGCAGCCCGGCAAACGACGGGTGGCGAGCCAGCAGCGGCACCTCGTACGGGCTCGGAATCGGGTCATTGGCCAAGAACCCCGGGAACGGGAAACTCAGCACAGCCATCATGCGCGCAACGGTGTAGAGATCGGTCGCGACCGACGGTCCGTGGGCCACGATGTCCGGATCCTGGTACCCGGACTTCCCCCAGACCGGACCATCCAGGTCGTCGATCCGGCGGACCGCGCCCAAGTCGATCAGCTTGACCCCGCCCGAGGAGTGGATCACGTTGTCCGCCGACAGGTCGCAGTACAGCAGTCCGCGCTGGGTGTGCAGGTGATCCAAGGCGGCTAGCACCTCCAGCGCGAACCCGCAAACCTGATCAACCGGGAGATACCGATCCCCTTCCGGCCGCTCCCGGCGCAGCTGTTTGAGCGACTTGCCGGACAGGCACTCCATCACGATGTAGTCGACGTCCCGCCCGGTGATCGGGTGCGGATGACGGACCACGGTCAGGACGGTGACGATGTTCGGGTGGTTGGCGTCAGCCAACGCGGTCAGCTCTGCGACCGCGGCCTGACGGCTTTCCGGGTCGTCCGGGTCGATCAGTCCTTTGAGCACCACCCAGCGCGGTACCCAGCAATCCCACGCCCGGTAAACCCACCCCAGCCCGCCGTGCGCGATCGCACCCTCCACCTTGAACTGCCCATCACCCACCAACTCCCCGGGCTGCAGCAACGGGCGGAAGGAATACCTGGTCCCGCAATCAGGACAGAATCCCTCGGCCCGGCCGAGCCGGCCGCTGCGAGCACGACCCACCTGCCAGCGGCATCCCGGACCCGGGCAGAACCGCTTGTGTTCGGGAACCTGCGGCTCGTCCAGCACCGGAGCGAGATCCCCCGCCGCGATCTCGGGCAGCCTGACCAACGAACCCCACCGGGCCAACGACGTCGTGACCTGCGATGAGGTCGTCGGCTGCGACGGTGCCGGCCGCGCGGCGGGAGAAACCGGTGCCACCGTCGAGCCGAGCTGCGGCCGCACCGCGGTCCCGCATCGAGTGCAGTAGCCCTCGTCCCCGATCTCCGCGGCGCATCCGGCTTTCAGGCATCTGGTCACGGTGTCAGTCCTGGTAGCTCGGGACCGGCGGTGTGGGTGGCGGGCCCAGCAAGCCCAGCCAGCGCTCGTAACTGGCTCGCCAGCGACCATCCTGGACGCGGCGCTCCAAGACCGCGTTGACGAACCGCACCAGGTCCGGCGCCCCCTTGTTGATCGCGACAGCGTAGGGCTCTTCGGTGAACCGGGGACCTACCACCACGGTACGGGGATCCTGTGCGACCATCCCGGCCAACAGGGTGTCGTCAGTGGATACCGCGTCGACTTCTCCGAGTTGGAGCAGCATCAGGCAATCGGTCTCGGTGTTCGTAGCAACCGGGATCGGCTTGGACGCGGCGGCCAGGATCGTTGTCAGCGACGTGGAACCACGACTGGCGCAGACTCGCCGTCCCCGCAAATCGTTCAGGCTGGTGACGGCCGAGCCACGGTTCACCAGGATCCGCTGCCCTGCCTCGTAGTACACAGCGCTGAAATCAACCTCTTCACGGCGAGTGCAGTTGACCGTCAGGGTGGCCGCTAGCAGGTCCACCCGGCCCGATCTCGCAGCCGGAATTCGATCGGCTTCGATCAGCGGCCGGAACACCACCCGCCCGGGGTCACCAAAGATCGCGGCAGCGATGTCGCGGGCGACATCGATGTCGAACCCTTGGAGGGTCAACCGCTGGTCCCTGAAGGAGGAGAGATAGGTGTCCTCGAGAACGCCGACGATCAGGTAACCCCGCTGGGCGATCCGGGCCATCGTGGACCCGGCGGGCATGTGCTGAGGCGCTGGCAACGGGGCCAACGGGGCCAGGCTCGTCCGGACGTTCTGTGGACTGCAGTGCGCCCGGCCGGTTGAGACGGCCACCCCCGGGCTGGCGACCGCTTCGGGTGATCCGTCGCAGAGGGTCGCCATGAGAACGGCAGCCAGCATCGCGCACGTCAGTACGGATCGGGCCCTCACCGGTATTCCTCCATCCTCCGCTGCACCCCCCAGCCGATCCCCAGCGCCGAGACGAGAGCTAACACACCGGTACCGACCGGCAAACCGGTAAGCCAGTGCCTGGCGCGGGCAATATCCGCCCTGAATGCACCTCGCTCGTATGCCGCGGCAGTATTGAGTGCAGCGGAGAGCCGGTCGAACGCCCCAGCCGAACCATCCCCACGATTGTTCACAGCAGCATCGACCGCTTGAGTGTAATTTCCAAGGTCATCCAGTCGGCGGACCTGCCGGTGTTCTGCTGAATATGCCCGAGCGTCACCGATAGCGCTTTGCACCAGCGCTTTACCCTTCTGGTCGGCGGCGAACTTCTTGGCTGCGCCCAAAGCTCCACCCGCGCCGTTGTCGCGAGCGAGCCGCTGCATCCGGGCGTCGAACTCGGGCTCATCGGCATCACCGCTGCGGGTCACCAGCTCGAGGCTCTCCGAGGCGCGAGCCTGTAACGCCGCGATCTGCGCTGGGCCCAGAGCGTCGGACACCGACTGGCTGTGTTCCAGGGCGCTTCCCAACGAACCCGCGGAGGCCATCCCCACCAACGCCCACCACGCCAGACCGGCGAACACCGCGACGCTGGCCACGACGAGACCGATGTTGAACACCCGATGCGTCCGCTGGAACAGGAACACCTGCGCCCAGATCAACCCGGCCAGGGTCACGACACCGGCTACCAGCGCGAAAACGGGCACCGACTCCGCTTTCCGGTAAGCCGTATCGAGCTGGAGCGCTTGAGATCGTTGCAGGTCCGCCGCTTCCGGAAGGATCGAGCCTTGCATCAGTTCAGAGGCTCGCTTCAGGTAGGACACGCCGACAGCCAGACTTTCCCGGTTGTTCGCTCGCGCTCGCTCGACCAGGCCGGTGTAGACCGGCAGCTGTCCGGTGATGTCCCCGAGCCTGGTCACCGTCACGACGTCTTTGGCCTGGGTGCTGGCCTTAGCCAGGCTGTCGGTGGCGGCATTCAGGTCCTGGGAGTACCGGGTACGCACCTCAGCAGGTTCCACCCCGCCCGCGAGGTACCCGGCCGCGACGGTGGCGTCGGCATCGGCCAGCGAGCGGTACAACGTGATCACCGTGGCGTTGAGCGGTTCGAGGTGCTCTGCGATGTCCCGGCTGGTGGCTGCCCGAATACTCGCGACGGAGGCGCCGACGCCGCCGGCGAGCAGGACCCCGATCACCAGGATGATCTGAGCCATCCGGAGCCTGCCGGGCGTGGTGTCCCATTCGTAATAGCGAGCCCGACCCAGGACCCGACCCAGCGGCGCCCGCCTGGTCTCAATGGTCTGCAGGCTCGACAGCACGGTGGACTCCGGTTCCTCGGCGATCCTCCCTTCGGCTCAGTAGTACGCGTCACCGCCGATCGTGGCTAGAGGGCAGCCCTCGCGACCAGTGGTCAGCGCTGCCAACGCGGGTTAACGTGAGACAATGGTGGGGCCTGCACAGCCGTCAAACGAGCTGGTCGCCCATTTCCAGGGCCGCCAGGTGGCGGTGCTGCGGCCGGGCAAACGACCCTTCACCTTCGGTCGGGGTCATGACCGTACATTGCGATTCGGTCATGACAGCATCAATGGCGAGCCGGATCTGCACATTTCACGTCACGTCGGCTCCGTTCGATATGACGACGGGCTGTGGGTGGTGTGCAATGACAGCGCCAGCCGTCCCTTCGATGTGATCGTTCGCGGGGTGTCCAATCCGCTACCGCCACGGACCGCGTCCGACTCGTTCTCGCGGTGGGCGATCAGCCCGCCTGGACTGGAGATCAGGATCGGGGCGCCCTCGGGACGGTACCTGCTCTCGCTCAATATCAGAGGTATCCAGCCTCCGGTGCTGGATCCCCCCATGCGGGATGAACCCAGCACCATGCCGCTGCGCGAGCCCACCTGCCACGAACGGTTACTGCTTGCCGCCAAGTTCCTGGCGCTGCCCGATCCCGGCGACGCGGTCGGCAATCGGGAGGCCGCCGAGTACGCCTCCACCGCGCGACCGGAGGACAGACCGGTCACCGAGCGGGCCGTCGAAGACTGCGTGGGTAGATGGTGCAAGAAACTGCAGGAACTCGGCGTCACGGGAATCAGTGGCCGCGACAACATCAACCAGCTGGGTCGCCAGCTGCTTGCGTGGGGGTTGGTGCGCCAGGAGGACCGCGCGCTGTTGTGGGGCGGGCCCTGAGTTAGCCGGCTCAGGTCCGGTGGACATCAGCCTGGGCCACGTCGGCCTCATCGAGCACTGCCGGTAGTACCCGGTGCCGCCGCATTCGAAGCTCCAGCACGCCTACCAGCAGCGCCAGGCACACGAAACCAGTCCCAGTGAGCAGCGCCACCGCGATAGCCGCGTGGTACTGACCGTGCTGGCCCACCACCCAGTAGAAGACCGCAGCGAGCAGGGCGGTCCCGATCGCCGATCCGATCCGTTGCCCGGTTTGCAGCGCGCCGGCCGCCGCTCCGCCCATCCGGGGTGGCACGCATTCGAGCGTCAGCGCCACGTTCGGCGAGATCACCGCGCCACCACCGATACCCGCAACAAGCAGGGTGGCGGCGGCAACCCACACGGCCTTCGCCGGAGGTAAGGCGTCGAAAGCAACGGCGGTGGCCGCCAACCCGGCCGCGACGGTGGCCAGACCCATCACCGTCAACCAGTGGCCGTACCGGCTGACGAACCGCCCGGCGACTGCGGCGGACACTGCCGACCCGAAGGCGAACGGGGTCACCGCCAACCCGGACTGCAGCGGTGTGTATCCGAGCCCTCGCTGGAAATACACCGCGAACACCAGCCATATCCCACTGAAACCGATGAAATACAGCGTGCCCAGCATGGCCCCAGCCGGGTACCCGGGCGTGGCGGACAGCAGCCGGGTGTCGAGCAACGGCGCCCGATCGCGCCGCACCATCCGGTGCTCCCAGCCGAGAAACAGTGCGAGCAACGCCGGCGCCAGCACAAAACACCACCACAGCCGCTGCAGCCCCCCGCTTTCCACCTGGACCAGCGGTAGGAGCAGGCACAGCACGCCGGCCCCCAGCAGGAGCGCGCCGACGACGTCGATCTGGGACATCACCGGCTGCCCGCTGGGTTGCCGGGCCGGCACCAGGCGCCACGCCGCGACCAGCGCGATCAGGCCGATCGGAACGTTGACGTAGAACACCCACCGCCAACCGTCCTGCTCCCCGGCCGCGGTGAGGATGAGACCGCCGAGGACCGGACCGACCGCTGTGGACAACCCGACTGTGGCTCCGAAGATCCCGAAGGCCCTACCCCGCTCCGCTCCGTGAAACAGCACCTGGATCAAGGCCGAGTTCTGCGGGGTGAGCATCCCCGCACTGATCCCCTGCAACAACCGGGCCGCGACCAGTAACCCCGCGGTGGGAGCAACCCCACAGAGCGCGCTGCTCAGCACGAAGGCGCTCAGCGCGATGAGGAACATCCGCCGCCGGCCCAGGGCATCACCCAATCGGCCACCGGCGACCAGCACCAGCCCGAAGGTCAGCGCGTACCCCGATACCACCCATTGCACCTGGGCTACCGAGGCGCCCAGGCCCTGCTGGATGGAGGGCAACGCGACGTTGACGATGCTGACGTCCAGCAGGCCCATGAAGCCGGCCAATTGGGTGACCGCAAGGGCTCGCCACCGATGTGGGTAGACCGCCTGGCCGGCGCTGGGTGCTTCCGGACGGATGCTCATCACCCCATCTTCGGCGCCCAGCACGACCCCCGATCGAGTGGGAGCGCCCGGATGCTCAGGCGCCGCTGAAGAACTTCATGACCAGTTCGTTGACCTCAGCGGGACGTTCGAGGTAGCCGAAATGCCCGCATCCCTCGATCTCCTCGTAACGAGCACCGGGAATCGCCTCGGCCACCTCACGGGCCAACTGCGGCGGCACCATCCGGTCGTCACCGAAACCGATCACCAGGCTCGGCACCGTGATCCCACGGTAGGCAGCCAACCGGTCCGGGAAGTCGTCCACCTCAAGCTGAGCCCGCACACCTGCACTGATCCGTGATCCGGAGAATTCGAACAGGTCGAACCACTCCTGCAATGCAGCGCGGTCGCTGAGGGTTCGCGGGGAGAGATTCAGCATCGCAGTGATCGCCGCATGGTAGGCCGCCGGTAGTTCAATTCCTGCATCGTGCAAGGCTCGCTCTCCCGCGGAGAACTCGGCCATCGCCCCATCCTGCCGCCCGTGTGCGGCCAGCATCACCGCCTGCGACACCAGATCCGGTCGCGCCAGCGCGAGCTCCTGCACGATCCGGGCTCCTAGCGAGGTACCCAGCACCCGCACGGGACCGTCACCCAGGTGCTCGATCAACGCTGCGGTGTCACCCACCAGGTCCTCGATGGTGATCCCACTGGCGCGCTCATCCGAGGGAGGGATGCCGCGATTGTCCACCGTCGCGACCCGGTAGCCGGCGGCGACCAAGGCCGGAACCTGGTGCAGTTGCCACACCCGGCCCGGGCTACCAGTCCCCGCCACCAGCACCACCAGCTCACCGTCGCCCTGGACGTGGTAACTGAGATGGATCCCGTTCAGGGTGGCGATCGCCATGGTCCTCCTCCGTCACGGGGCAACCCGCGGCTACCAGACATTTTCGCCGGCGCTGGCACAGGCCTCGAGAGCTCCGACCAGGTCTGAGTGTAGGTCGAAGGTGGTGTTGAGGGACACGACGTACAGATCTGGGATCGCACCACCACCACCGATGCTGTGTTTGTGGCAGGCCACAAAAAGTGTGTACAAACCGGCCGAATCCATAGATGTGACGGCAGACATATCTATCACGAGATGAGCATTGTCATCGCATCGTGCATCGGTGAGCGCATCGCGCAGAATGGGCGCCGTGCCACCATCCACCGTACCGATCACACTACATACTGTGGTATCGGGCTGGGGCCGGGTGAGTTTCGCGGCGACTGCGGGCGCTCCAGCGGAACCTGGTGCAGCGTCACTTTCCACAGCTGGCTCCCCCGAGAAGCGAATTGTGCACAGCAGGTGAAAGAGGACGAATTCAGTCCATTAACTGGTTTCGGACGGTTTGCAGCTCAGTGCTCCGCCTCGATACCGACTGAACCACCGTTCGGTGCGGCATAGCGCAGTACGAGGAAACGCGCGTTGGCAGGCGCTTCCCATCCGGTCGGCCAGAACGACTGGAATGCCGCACCGGTAGTGGGATCGACCACGTGTACCGCGGCCGGCCGGGGGACGGCATCCGAGACTCACCACCACGCCTCCTGGATGTACCCGCCGCCGTAACCGAAAACGGGCCAGGCGAGGATGCGCCCACGCCATCCACCGGCGGGGCCGGGCAGGGTGATGGTGTCCTCGATGACCGGCCAGCTGCCATCAGGTGCATCACCGAGTGCGCTCCCCTGCTTGACGGGGGTGCGGGTCAGCTCCCAGGGCACGGTGCCCTCCTGCTGGGTGGTCGGGCGCGGGTACTGGCCGAAGTCGGACGCTAGCGCCTCGTTGACATCACACGGCACGCTACCCACGGTGACCGTGCCGATGCGCTGGTAGATCCGAGCGCGCGGCTCACGCTGTCCACCGGACCAGGCACCGGTCTGCCAGGCCCAGCTAGCGGTGCTGCGGTCCAGGCACCGCTGGCACACGTAGTACGAGCCGTACACACCGACCCGGCGGGGACCGATCACTGACGCTGCGCCGGCCAGGTAAGCGTTGATCGCGACCTGATCGCCTGGGGTGGCGTCGAAGTCGGCGGAGAAATAGATCGGCCGATC
>DASYAZ010000177.1:0-33533 GCA_036501085.1 Pseudonocardiaceae bacterium
CTGGCACGCACGGCTGCGCGCCTCGTGAGTGGCATTGGGTGCTATAGCACCCAATGCCACTCACGAGGCGCGCAGCCGTGCGTGCCAGCGCGCCGCCTGCGCGTCGGTGAGGGCGGCTACCTGATCGACGACCACCCGTAGCCGCGCGCTGTCGTCCTGGGCCTGCTGCCACGCCGGGTGCAGCGCGGGGTCCAGCGACCGCGGCGCCCGGTGGACCAGGGCCGCGCACAGCTCCGCGAGCATCTCGCGTTCCCGGGCCTGCGCAGCCAGCCGGGAGGGGTCGCTCATGACGAACCGCATGGCGACCGCCTTGAGCAGCGCCACCTCGGCGGCCACCTGGCACGGGATGACCAGATCTGCCCGGTAGCGCCCGAGCGGGCCCGGCCCGAATCCGGCCCGGGTGGCGGACACGACGGCCAGCACGAACCGGCCCACCAGTTCGCTGGTGAGTTCCTTCAACGCGACCTGGGCGGCCAGCGTGCCGTCGTAGCGCCACAGCGCCTCGAGCACCGGCAGCGCGATCAGACCCACCGCGGCGGCCTCCAGCTCCGCGCTGGGCAGCGTGCTGAAGTGCTTGGCCGCCAGCTCAGCCAGCAGCGCTCGCTCCACGGGGTCGGCCAGCGTGTCCAGCGAGATGCGACCCGCCACGATCCCGTCCTCGACGTCGTGCACCGAGTAGGCGACGTCATCGGCCCAGTCCATCACCTGGGCCTCCAGGCATCGCGCGGTCCCGGGCGCACCGTCCCGCACCCAGCTGAACACGGCCGCATCGTCGGGGTAGAAACCGAACTTGGCGATCCCGTCCCGCCGTGGCCACGGGTATTTGACGGTGGCGTCCAGCGAGGCCCTGGTCAGGTTCAGCCCGCGGCCGCGCCCGGTCGCGGGATCGCGCAGCTTGGGCTCCAGCCGGGTGAGTATCCGCACCGTCTGGGCGTTGCCCTCGAATCCGCCGCACCCGGCGGCGACCTCCTGGAGTACCCGCTCCCCGTTGTGGCCGAAGGGAGGGTGGCCGATGTCGTGGGCCAGGCCCGCGGTCTCCACCACGTCCGGATCGCAGCCCAGCTCGACGGCGATCCCGCGGCCGATCTGGGCGACCTCCAGCGAATGGGTCAGCCGGGTGCGGGGGACGTCGCCCTCCCCCGGGCCGACCACTTGGGTCTTGCCGGCCAGCCGGCGCAGCGCCGCGGAATGCAGCACCCGGGCCCGGTCCCGGGCGAACGGGCTGCGGCGTTCCGGACCGGATCCGGGCAACGCGGACCGCTTGGCCAGCTCGGAGATCAGCCGCGCACGGTCGTACTCGGTGTAGTCATGCCTGATGTCGTGGTGGCCCACTGGGCTCACCCCAGATCGATGCCGAAGGACCCGGCGGGCGCGTGCATGAACCGGTAATACAGCAGCGCAGCGCTCTCCCGGACGATGTAGCGAGCCTGGATCGTCCGGGTCTGCACGATCGGTCCGCTGCGGGTGGGTGAGGTCCAGGTGCTCAGCCCGAGATCATCTGCCATGGTGCGGGACCGCAACGAGTGCCAGGGATCGCTGACGATCACCACGGAATGCCAACCCGCGGGACTCGCCCGGCGGGCCAGCGCGCGCAGGCTCTCCAGGGTGTCCCGACCCTGGCCGATCGCCAGCACGGCGCGTCCGGGAACCCCGTAGGACGTCAGGTAGTTGCGGCCGGCCTCAGCCTCGGTGTACGCATCGCCGACCCGGCGACCACCGACTGTGACGATCACCGGCGCAACCCCGTCCCGCCAGAGCCGCGCGGCGTGATCGAGCCGGGAACCCAGTACCGCCGACGGCGTCCCATCATACTGGGCCGCGCCCAGCACCACGATGGCATCGGCCTTGTCCCGGTCATCGACCCGGGCCACCTGCCAGACCCGGAACACCGTCCCACCGAGAACCAGAGCACCCACCAACACCGCACCGGCGACCAGCCGGATCAGCACGGTGGGCAGCGCGGATCGGGTGCGGCGGTGGCCCGGTCGCCGGCGCAGCCGGCGCTCACCCACCGATGCGGCCATCCGCGGTGGCAAGCGGGCCGCCGGAACGCCCGCGCCGCACCGCAAGCACCTCTGCCACCACTGACACCGCGGTCTCCGCCGGTTGGGCCGCGCCCAGGTCCAGGCCTACCGGGCCGTGCAGCCGGGCCAGCTCCTCCTCGGTGATCCCGGCGTCCAGTAACCGGCGGCGGCGCGTCTCCTGGGTGTGCCGCGATCCCAGCGCGCCGCAGAACCCGCGCCCCGAGCGCAGCAGCTCCACCAGTACCGCATCGAAGGCCGGTCCGTGGTCGAGCAGGACCAGCACGTCGACCGGAGTGAACTCCTTCGCCGCGACGATCGCGGGCTCCAGTTCGGTCTCGGTCCGGGTCGCCCAGCCCAGCAACTTGGATTGATCTTTCAATGCCGCCCCGATCGCCCCGCGGCCCACGATGAGCATGGTCGTCACCGGGACCCAGACATCGATCAGGACCGGGATGCCGGCGGCCTCACCCTGTTCGGTGGCCGTGGCCCCGATCCGGGCCAGCTCACGCAACCTGGCCAGCACGATCTCGTCGGTGTCCGTGGCGCCGAGCGTGCCGACGACCTCGGTCAGCCCCGGCCCGGCGGCCACCAGTATCGCCGACCCGTCCGTGGTGGAAGCCAGCCCGGTGGGTGCCCCATCCGCCAGCCCGGCACCTAGCACGGCAGCAGCGCGCGAGGGTAGCGGGTGGCCCAGCAGCGCAGCCCCGCCGCTGCAGGCCAAACCGGCCGCCACCGCGTCGTTCTCGGTGACATGGCCCTTCACCACTCCGGGCGCGGATACCGCAGAACTCAACAACGGCAGCGCCACGGTATCCATGGTTCCTTCGAACACCGCGCCCGCCCGGTCCCCGTCAGCGGTGCCCGCCAGCAGCTGCCCGGTGGCGACGGTCCCGAAGCCGTGCCGCTCCAGCACCCGCACCACCCCGGCGGGACGGCCCTGTTCGGCCCAGCGGCGCAGCGCATCGCCGGCCTGCCGGTGTTGACGTGTCTCCTCAGTGCTCACCGTGTCCATGCCCGAGTCCATAGCAACCATGTTCCCAGTATGCGTGCTGCTCAGCACCCCAGCAGCCGCGCCGCCAGGTAGGACTCGACCTGGTCCATCGCGACCCGCTCCTGGACCATGGTGTCCCGCTCGCGCACCGTGACCGCGTGATCGGCCAGCGAGTCGAAATCCACCGTCACGCAGAACGGGGTGCCGATCTCGTCCTGGCGGCGGTAACGGCGGCCGATGGCGCCCGCGTCGTCGAAATCGACGTTCCAGTGCTGCCGCAGCGCGGCGGCGAGGTCGCGAGCCTTGGGCGAGAGCTCGGCATTGCGCGACAGCGGCAGGACCGCGGCCTTCACCGGGGCGAGCCGGCGATCCAGCCGGAGCACCACCCGGCGATCCACCCCACCCTTGGCGTTGGGTGCCTCATCCTCGGCGTAGGCCTCCAGCAGGAAGGCCATCATCGGGCGGCCGACCCCGGCCGCCGGCTCGATCACATAAGGCCGGTACCGGGAATCCGTGGCCTGGTCGTAGTAGGACAGATCGACCCCGGAGTGGTTGGAGTGCGTGGTGAGGTCGAAATCGGTGCGGTTGGCGATACCTTCCAGCTCACCCCACTGCTGGCCGGAGGAGAAACCAAAACGGTACTCCACGTCCACGGTCCGCTTGGAGTAGTGGGAGAGCTTCTCCTTGGGATGCTCGTAATGGCGGAGGTTGTCCCGGTTGATACCCAGGTCGGCGTACCAGTCGGTGCGGGTGTCGATCCAATACTGGTGCCACTGCTCGTCGGTTCCCGGCTCGACGAAGAACTCCATCTCCATCTGCTCGAATTCACGAGTGCGGAAGATGAAGTTACCCGGGGTGATTTCGTTGCGGAAGCTCTTGCCCACCTGAGCGATCCCGAACGGCGGCTTCTTGCGGGAGGACATCACCACATTCTGAAAGTTGATGAAGATGCCTTGCGCGGTTTCCGGGCGCAGGTAGTGCAGGCCTTCCTCGGATTCCACCGGACCGAGGAAGGTCTTGAGCATCATGTTGAACTCGCGCGGCTCGGTGTATTCGCCACGGGTGCCGCAGTGCGGGCACGGGATGTCCGAGAGGTCACCCTCCAGCACCTCGTTGCCGGTGCGCTCGGCGTAGTCCTCAGCGAGCTGGTCGGCACGGAAGCGCTTGTGGCAACTCTGGCACTCGATCAGCGGGTCGTGAAAGGCCTGCACGTGACCCGAGGCGACCCACACCTGGCGGGGCAGGATCACCGAGGAGTCCAGGCCGACCACATCGTCCCGGCCGGTGACCATGGCGCGCCACCACTGCCGCTTGACATTCTCTTTGAGTTCCACACCGAGCGGGCCGTAGTCCCAGGCCGAGCGGGTGCCACCATAGATTTCCCCGCTCGGGAACACGAAGCCACGGCGCTTGCACAAGCTGACAACGGTCTCAATGCGATCCGCGGGCACTGGGGAGCTCCTGTGAAGAGTCAGATGAGGTCATCAAGGGTAGGCACGGGTTAGGCAAAGGTATAGACGTGAACACACTAGCGAGCGCCGGAATGAAACCCTCGCTCGGCGTCTGCGCTGAGCAGGCTGGCATGGTCGATCACCACACCGTCAGTGCCGTCCTCAGCGGCCGCCAGCACCTCATACCCACCGGACTCGCCGATGACCGCCTCCGAGAGCAGGGGCACCACCTGCTCGCGGACCTCGAAGACCGACAGCGCACGACGGTAGGCGACCACCGACTCGAACTGCACGACCAGCACCCACCGGGTGGTGTCGTCCGGGGAGCGGGCCAGTTGCCCGCCGCGGCAACCGGCCTGCGCGGTCAACAGCTCCAGCGCGGCACGCGCCCGGGCCGCAAACACCCCACCCTGGTCCGCGGCGTCGGCTGGGTCCACGGAGAAGTGGCAGATCAGGATCATCAGTGCCCTCCCGCTGTGATGGGAAGATAAACGTTAGCGACCCGCCGGACAGTACGGGCCCCGGCACCGCCACGGGGCCCCTTACCATGGCTGGCGGACCAGGATCGTCATCGAGCGAGGAAAACGAGGGAGAAGGCCATGGTGGGTGTCACCGCAGACGCACGGCCGGACCCAGCCGTCGAGGACGAACATTCGCCCGGCCGGCCCGCCCCCGGTCCAGTGGCCACGCGCCCGCGAGCGACCTTGGTGGCCGCGGGTGAACTGCTGCGGGCGCTGTCCGCACCGATACGCATCGCCATCGTGCTGCAACTGCGCGACGGTGAGCGCTGCGTCCACGAGCTGGTCGACGCGCTGGACGTCACCCAGCCGTTGATCAGCCAGCACCTGAAGGTGCTCAAATCCGCCGGAGTCGTGGACGGTGAACGGCACGGCCGGGAAGTGCTCTACCGGCTGGTCGACGAGCACCTCTCGCACATCGTGGTGGATGCCGTGGCACACGTGGAGGAGGAATGACCGCATCCCGCCCCGCTGCACCGGTGCACGGGCTGCGCTCCACCCGGCAGCGGACCGCGGTGGCCAGGTTGCTCGACGACACTGACGACTTCCGCTCCGCCCAGGAGATCCACGAGAAGCTCCGCCGCAGTGGCGAGGAGATCGGTCTGACCACGGTCTACCGCACCCTGCAGACGCTGGCCGAGGCCGGTGAGATCGACGTGCTGCGCACGGCCAGCGGCGAGGCTGCCTACCGGCGCTGCTCGGCTCACCACCATCACCACCTGGTGTGCCGGCAGTGCGGGCGCACCGTCGAGGTCGAAGGACCCACCGTGGAGGCATGGGCGGAGAAGATAGCCCGGGATCACGGCTTCACTGATGTGGATCACACCGTGGAGATCTCCGGCCGCTGCTCGGACTGTTCACGGGGAAGCGAGTAACTCGGTTCGCACCTGAGATGCGGCGGAGACCACCAGCATGAGCAGCGTGCCCAACGGCACGTCGTCCAGGCCGGCGGCCGGAAACGCGTAACGCAACGTCACATCGGCACCGCGCAGGGTGCGGACCAGGCCCAGGGTGCCGAACAGTCCCTGCCCCGAGCGGGTCGCGACTCGCTCAGCCAGGTCACCGTCGTCGGCAACGTCCCAGGCGACCACGCAGGTCAAGCTGAGCATCGCCAGCCCGTCCGCGAGTTCCACCGCCTGCACGGCACACGGCACCTCAGAGTGCTGGAATGTCAGGGAGCCGTCATCGTCCACCTTGACTTCCTGGTAGCGCTCCAATGCCGCCCGCGCGGCGTCGAGCACTTCCCAGGCGCCGGTGCGCGTCGCAGCCTCGTCTGTGCCCTCGTTGCGGTTCATCGGATAGTCCTTCCAGAAGGGCGGGTCCCGGCCGGTCCGGTCGCTCCGGAACCTCGGGACCTGCGCTCGAAGGCGCTGCCGAACCGGCGGTCCCGGGAGGCGTACATCTCGCAGGCCCGCCAGAGATCTCGGCGGTCCAGGTCCGGGAACAGGATGTCCTGGAAAACCAGCTCTGCGTAGGCAGCCTGCCAGATGAGGAAGTTGGAGATGCGCTGCTCCCCCGAGGGCCGCAGGAACAGGTCGACATCCGGCATGTCCGGTTCGTCGAGGAAGCGGGCCAGCAGCTGCTCATCGACCCGTTCGGGGTCGATCTCCCCGCGGGCCACCCGGCGGGCCACCTCCCGGGCCGCGTCGGCGATCTCGGCACGCCCGCCGTAGTTCACGCACATGGTCAGCGTCATCACGTCGTTGCCCGCGGTGAGTTCCTCGGCGATCTCGAGCTCCCGGACGACGCTGCGCCACAATCGCGGGCTGCGCCCAGCCCAGCGGACCCGGACCCCCATCTCGTGCATCTGGTCGCGGCGTCGCCGGATCACGTCCCGGTTGAAACCCATCAGGAAGCGCACTTCCTCTGGGCTGCGCCGCCAGTTCTCGGTGGAGAACGCGTAGGCCGACAACCACCGCACGCCCAGCTCGATGCAACCGCACACCACGTCGAGCAGCACCGCCTCACCGGCACGGTGGCCCTCGGTACGGGGAAGTCCACGCTGCTGGGCCCACCGCCCGTTGCCATCCATCACCAGGGCGACGTGTCGGGGAAGCCGCTCCACGGCGATCATCGGAGGGCGGGCACCGGAGGGATGCGGATCGGGTGCGCGCACCACTACCCGTCTCCTCCCGCTGCGCCCTGGCTGTTGCGGCGCCCATCCTGCCCCGTGCGCATTCAGCGGGCTCAGCGGGGTGCGGGGCTACCGCCGGGTTCCGCTGAGCCCGCTGAATGGGACGGGCGGAGTGGGCGGGGGCGTTCGACCAGGGGCAGCGAACGGAGCTGGCGTTCGAGGTGCCATTGGAGGTGGGCGGCGACCATGCCGCTGGCTTCCCGGCAGACCGGCGGCGGGGCGCTCTCGGCGGTGTGCCAGTCACCGCGGGTCAGGGCCGCGAGCAGCTCCAGCGTCTGGGCCGAGGGACTGACCGCACCGGCCGGGCGGCATCCGGGGCAGACCACACCACCCGCGGGGACGCTGAACGCCCGGTGTGGGCCGGGTGCGCCGCACCGGGCACACCCGGTCAACGCCGGTGCCCACCCGGCGGCGGCCATCGCACGGAGCAGGAACGCATCGAGCACCAGTGGAGCTTGCCGCTGCCCGTCGGCCAGCGCCCGCAGCGCTCCCACCACCAGCAGGTACAGCCGCAATACCGGTTCTCCCTCGGCGCTGGCCAGCCGCTCAGCGGTTTCCAGCACCGCACACCCGGTGGTGTACCGGCCATAGTCACCGACCAGCCGGGATCCGAACCCGTCGACCGTCTCGACCTGGGTGATGATGTCCAGTGTCCGCCCACGGTAGAACTGCACGTCGACGTGCCCGAAGGGCTCCAGCCGTGCGCCGAACCTCGATGAGGTGCGGCGCACGCCCTTGGCTACCGCCCGCACCGGCCCGTGCCGGCGGGTCAGCAAGGTGATGATGCGATCGGCCTCGCCCAGCTTCTGCACCCGCAGCACAACCCCGGTGTCGCGGTACAGGCTCACCCGCCCATCCTCGCACCCCCTGGCCCGCCCGGAGGGCGGACGCGCATGCCGGACCGCCACCAGCACTGCATGCGCCGAGTTTCACATCCGGGCTGTTCGTGGCGGCTTGGACAGCCGCCCTATGGAACTCGGCGCACTAGCGGCTCTGACCGGGCCCGGGACCGGGCGGGACTGGGAACCGGCGGGTCAGAAGCCCAGGCGGCGGAGTTGTTTGGGGTCGCGCTGCCAGTCCTTGGCGACCTTCACGTGCAGGTCCAGGTAGATCGAGGTACCCAGCAACGCCTCGATGTGCGCCCGCGCGCGGGTACCGACCTCCTTGAGCCGCTGGCCGCCGCGCCCGATCACGATCGATTTCTGGCTGTCCCGCTCGACGTAGAGGTTCGCGTAGACTTCGAGCAGGTCATCCCGCCCCTCCCGCGGGACCATCTCCTCCACCACGACGGCCAGCGAGTGTGGCAGCTCGTCACGCACGCCTTCCAGCGCCGCCTCCCGCACCAGCTCGGCGACCAGCGTCTGCTCGGGTTCGTCGGTGAGTTCCCCGCTCGGGTACAGCGGCGGCGAGTCGGGCATCCGCGCCAACAGCAACTCGGTGAGCAGCTCCACCTGGAATCCGTCGACCGCCGAGACCGGAACCAGCTCGGCGAACTCGCCGATCCCGGCCGTTCGGGCCAGCTCAGCTAACCCGGCCAGCTGCTCGGCGACCCGCTGCGGGACCACCAGGTCGGTCTTGGTGACGATGCCGAACACCGGGGTGCGCTGGGCCAGCGCGGCGAGCTCGCCCACGATGAACCGATCTCCGGGCCCGATCGCGGCATCCGCGGGCACGCACAGCCCGATCGCGTCCACTTCCAACCAGGTCGCGCGCACCAGGCTGTTGAGCCGTTCACCGAGCAGGGTGCGGGGCCGGTGCAGGCCGGGTGTGTCCACCAGCACCAGTTGCCCGTCCGGCTGATGCACGATGCCCCGGATGGTGTGCCGGGTGGTCTGCGGCCGGCTGGAGGTGATCGCCACCTTCTGACCCACCAGGGAGTTGGTCAGCGTCGACTTGCCGACATTGGGCCGGCCCACCAGACAGGCGAAGCCGGCCCGGAAGGGTCCGGCCGTGCAGCCAGGAACCACCGAGTCAGGAACCACGGGGTCAGGGGACACGGGCTCAACCCGCCGGGTGTAACACGTCGCTGAGCTCACCACGCTGGTCGAGCACCAGCACCGGGGCCGCGGGGCCGAGCTCCCGGACCGCGGCCAGCGAGGGCGCATCCACTTCCCCCGATTCGGAGGCCACCGCGGCCGCCTCCACGCCGGTGGCCCCGCTGGCCACGGCCGCGGCGATCGCCGCCTGCAGCGCGGTCAGCGCGAGCGAGTCGAGGGAGACGGTGGCGCCGCTGTAGGTACGCCCGTCGGTATCGCGCACCGCGGCCCCCTCGGCGGCGCCGGTGCGCGCCAGCGCCGAGCGGGCCAGCGTCGCGATCTTGGCATCCTCCGGGTCGAGTGGGGCGGTCTCAGGCACGGGCGTCGCTCGCTTCCTGCGGCGGTTCGGCCGCAACGGGGTCCGGGTGCTGGCCGGCACCGGCAAGGCCCACGACCACAGTGGTGATCCGCAGCCGCCCACGACGATCTTTGCCGCCCTCGGCGCGCAGCAGCAGGCCGGCCACCTCAGCCTCGGCACCGGGTACCGGCACCCGGCCCAGCTGCTGAGCCAGCAACCCGCCGACGGTCTCCACGTCGGTGTCCTGCAGATCCACCGCGAACAGTTCACCCAGATCGATCACCGGCAACCGGCTGATCACCCGTACCCTACCGTCCCCGAGCGACTCGACCGGCGGCCGATCATCGGTGTCGGACTCGTCGGTGATCTCACCGACGATCTCCTCGAGGATGTCCTCGATGGTCAGCAGGCCGGCGGTACCGCCATACTCGTCGACGATCACCGCCATGTGGTTGCGGGATACCTGCATCTCCTTGAGCAACGCCGTGAGCAGCTTGGAGTCCGGTATGAAAGCCGCGGGCCGCATCACCTCGCCGACCGCTCCCCCGTCGGGGTCATCCTGGCGACCCACGGCCACCAGATCCTTCAGGTGCACCACGCCGACCACATCGTCGACGCTCTCCCCGATCACCGGGATCCGGGAGAACCCGGAGCGCAGGCACAGCGCCACCGCCTGGCGCACCACCTTGTGCTGCTCAATCCAGATGATCTCGGTCCGGGGCACCATGACCTCGCGGGCCATGGTGTCCCCGAGCTCGAACACGGAGTGGATCATCTCGGCTTCGCCGGCCTCGACCACCCCCCGCGCGCCTGCCATGTCGACCACCTCACGGAGCTCCACCTCGGAGTTGAACGGCCCTTCCGGAAAGCCGCGACCCGGGGTGATCGCATTGCCGAAGAGGATGAGCAGTCGCGAGAGCGGTCCCAGAACCCGGCCCAGCACCCGCACCGATCCGGCCACGACCAGCCCGACGGCATAGGGATGCTGGCGACCGATGGTGCGCGGGCCCACCCCGACGACCACGTAGGTCACCACCACCATCGCCAATCCCGCAGAGAGCATCGCCAACCATGTCGGGGCGAACTCCTGCACCATCGCGACGGTGACCAGCACGGTGGCCGTCAGCTCGCAGCTCAGCCGCAGGAGCAGCAGCAGGTTGATGTGCCGGGGCCGGTCGGCGACGACGGCCGCGAGCGCCCTGGCACCCATCCGGCCGGACCGCACGAGCGCCTCCACCCGGGCGCGGGAGACCGTGCTCAGCGCGGCGTCGGCCGCGGCGAACCCCCCCGCGGCCACCACCAGGATGGCAGCCACTACCAGCAGGAAAACCGGAGACGTCAGCACGGTCGCACCGCCTGGCCGTAGGGACTATCCGGGAGGGCCGGAGTTCTCCGGCCCATCCAGACCGGCCACGCCGAGGAGCCGGGTATCCGCGTCGCGCTGGGCCATCCGGCGGCGGCTCGCTCGGTCGGCGTGCCGGAACTCCTCGAGAATGCGACTCTGCAAGGTGAACATCTCACGCTCCTCGGCCGGCTCGGCGTGGTCGTAGCCCAACAGGTGTAGCACGCCGTGCACGGTGAGCAGCTGCAGCTCTTCGAGCGGCGAGTGGCCCGCCGCGCTGGCCTGCTGGTTGGCCACCTCCGGGCACAGCACCACGTCCCCGAGCAGTGCCGGGCTGCCGGCCGGGCTGTCCGGCCTGCCACCCGAGGGCAACCCGCCCTCGTCCGCCTCGTCCATCGGAAAGGCCATCACGTCGGTGGGACCGGGGAGGTCCATCCAGCGCTCGTGCATATCGGCCATCACCCCGCTGCTGACCAGCAGGACCGAGAGCTCCGCCAGCGGGCTGACACCCAACCGGTCCAGCGCGAAGCGCGCGGCGGCCACGATCGATACCTCGGGGATGGTGGTGCCGGACTCGTTGGCGATCTCGATTCCCATCGCCGATCACCGCCGCCGGCGGCGGTCGGCACGGTTGGGTACCGGGTGTGCCCCGGTACCGTCCTGGCCGGCGTCCCACCGCGCATAGGCATCCACGATCTCGGTCACCAATCGGTGCCGGACCACATCAGCGCTGGAGAGCTGGGCGAAATGCACATCGTCGACGCCGTCCAGGATGTGCTGCACGATCCGCAGCCCGGACACCTGCCCGCCCGGCAGGTCGATCTGGGTGACATCACCGGTCACCACCACCTGGGAGCCGAAGCCCAGCCGGGTGAGGAACATCTTCATCTGCTCCGGGGTCGTGTTCTGTGCCTCGTCGAGGATGATGAACGCGTCGTTGAGCGTGCGGCCACGCATGTAGGCCAGCGGGGCGACCTCGATCGTCCCCGCAGCCATCAGTTTGGGGATCGACTCCGGTTCGAGCATGTCGTGCAGTGCGTCGTACAGCGGGCGCAGGTACGGGTCGATCTTCTCGTACAGGGTGCCGGGCAGGAAACCCAGCCGCTCTCCCGCCTCGACGGCCGGCCTGGTGAGGATGATCCGGTTGACCTGCTTGGCCTGCAGCGACTGCACCGCCTTGGCCATGGCGAGGTAGGTCTTGCCGGTGCCGGCCGGCCCGATACTGAACACGATCGTATGGCGATCGATGGCGTCGACGTAGCGCTTCTGGTTCAGCGTCTTGGGCCGGATGGTCCGGCCACGCCGGGACAGGATGTCCAGGCTGAGCACCTCGGCGGGAGACTCCTCATCCCCCTGGGTGAGCATCGCCAGCGTCGCCCGGACCTCGTCCCGACCGAGGTGCTGGCCGCGACGGGCCAGCACAATCAGCTCACCGAACGCTCGCTCGGCGAACGCGACCTCGGCCGGCGCACCCGAGAGCGTCACCTCGTTGCCGCGTACATGAACGTCGGCGGCGAGCAACCCCTCGATCACCTTGAGGTTCTCGTCACGGGATCCCAGCAGGGACAGCACGGCCGAGTCCGGGATCACAATCTTCGACTGTGCTGGTCCAGGCTGGGCTGGTCCGGACTGGGCTGGTTTCAATAGGGCTGGTTCGGGCTGGGTCATCTCCGAACCGGAACGGGAAGCACCTTCCATCGGGGTAGGGGTCACGTGGGCGTGGTTCCTACTTCCTGCGCGCTCGCGCGTCTCGAATCAACCGGCAGGACTGAATGCTAGCCGTAGTCCCGAGCCTGCGGGGCGTGGATTTGCGAGTGTGCAGGGATTCGCCGCTGCGTAGCGAGGCCGGTGCGTATCGCCAATCGCACTAATCGCGAGGCGCGCATCCGGTGACGGTTCTGGATGCCGCGCCGCGGCGGTAACTGGGGGCTGTCCCGCCGCGGCGCGGCGCCGCCGGACCGAGGGGGGAGGTGCCCGGCGGAGCCTTAACACTTCTGATGTCCGAATCCGACCGGAATCCGGTGTCCGAACCAGGTTCACTAAGTGCGAACTACCGTTTACTCAATCAGGTGGTACATCAGTTCTTGCACACTTAATGTAAGCCTTTTTCCGCGCTCTTGGACCATATGTCACCTGAATGACGCAGGGACCACCGGGAGGAGAGGGCATTAATTGCACCGAGAGCTACCACGCCAGCACTAGAAGAACGCAACACCTCCGATCCCAGCCGAACCGGACGGCCGCCGGCAGAGGTGAGTACGGCTATTTCAGCCTCGGTGATGCCGCCCTCGGGCCCGACGACCAGCAGCAGCTCCCCGGAGGCAGGCAGCGGCACCGCGGGCAACGCTTCGGTCGCGGTTTCGTGGAGCACAAGGCATCCCGCCGCGGCGCCGCAGCGCCGGCTCAGCGTGGTGGTACTCACCGGATCGGCCACCTCGGGGAACCAGCACCGCCGGGCCTGCTTGGCCGCCTCGCGAACCGTCTGCCGCCACCCGGTCAGCGCCTTGGCCCCCCGCGGCCCCTCCTCCCACCGGGCCACGCAGCGAGCGGCCCGCCAGGGCAGGATCGCGTCCACCCCGGCCTCGGTGGCCAGCTCGACGGACAACTCCCCGCGGGAACCCTTGACCAGCGCCTGAGCCAGGGTCACCCGCAGAACCGGCGCCGGCGCGCTCGCCCGCTGCAGCACCCGCAGCTGCAGCCGATCCCGGCCGGTACCGAGCACCTCGCACAGGGCCAGCTCACCGCGCCCGTCGGTGAGCTGCAGCCGCTCACCGGCACGCAACCGGCGCACGGTCGCCGCATGCCGCCCCTCGGGCCCGGCCAGAACGGTCTCGGCACCCTCGGCCGGCAGTTGCTCAGCGTGAAACACCGGCAGGCTGGTCACCGCCGCTCCGCGCCGGAGCCGGTCAGCCCGCCGGTGGCCTCAGCGTCCACATCTCAGCGTCCACATCTCAGCGTCCACCCAGGGAGTCGCGCAGCCGGGAGAACAACCCGCCGGCCCGACCGTTCGCGGTGAGCTCGGCCTGCTCCTCACCGCGGAGCTGGGCCAGCTCACGGAGCAGCTCCATCTGCCGGGGGTCCAGCCGGGTCGGAGTCACCACGTCTAGGTGAACGAACAAGTCGCCCCGCCCTTCGGCGCGTCCGGTGCTGCGCAGCCGCGGCATCCCCCGCCCCCGCAGGGACAGCACGGTCGCGCACTGGGTACCCGCTTCGACCCGGACCTCCTCGGTGCCATCGAGGGTCTCCAGCATCACGGTGGTCCCGAGCGCGGCGGCGGTCATCGGGACCCGCACGGTGCAGTGCAGATCGGCATCGTCGCGGGTGAACGTCTCGTGCGGCACTTCCTGCACCTCGACGTAGAGGTCACCGGCCGGCCCGCCCCCGGGGCCGACCTCACCCTGGCCGGCCAGCCGCACCCGCATCCCGTCGCCCACCCCCGCGGGGACCTTCGCGGTGACGTTGCGGCGGGCCCGGATCCGCCCGTCCCCGCCGCACTGGCGGCAGGGGTCCGGGATGACCTCGCCGAGACCCCGGCACACCGGGCACGGGCGTGCGGTCATCACCTGGCCGAGGAAGGTCCGTTGCACGTTCTGCACCTCACCGGCACCACCGCAGGTATCGCAGGTCTGCGGCCGGGTACCGGGGGCGCAACCGGAGCCGTTGCACTCCCTGCAGAGCACTGCGGTGTCCACCGTGAGCTCGCGCGATGCCCCGCTGGCGCACTCCTCGAGGGTCAGCTGCAGCCGGATCAGCGCGTCGGAGCCGCTCTGCACCCGGCTGCGTGGCCCCCGCCGGCCACCGGTTGCCGCACCCGCGCCGAAGAAGGCATCCATGATGTCCCCGAAGCCGAATCCCCCGAAGGGGTCACCTCCGGCGCCGCGCCCGCCACCAGGCTCCAACGGGTCCCCGCCGAGGTCGACGACCTGGCGCTTCTGCGGGTCGGTCAGCACCTCGTAGGCGGCGGTGACGTCCTGGAATCGCTGCTGCGCTTGCGCTTCGGGGTTGACGTCAGGATGCAGTTCCCGCGCCAGCTTGCGGTAGGCGCGTTTGATCTGCTCCGCGCTGGCGTCCCTGGGCACTCCCAGGATCACGTAATAGTCCCTGGCCACGCTGGCGTCCTCCTGCCGCGACCCTGCCGCGGTACTCGTCGTGCAAACCCGTCCACATCGCTGTCGGAGACTCCGCACCCACCCAGTTCAGCGGGTCGTCAGGATCTCTCCCACGTATCGTGCAACCGCGCGAACCGCGGCGATGGTGCCTGGGTAGTCCATTCTGGTAGGCCCGACCACGCCCATGCCTCCGAGCACCGTGCCGTGCGAGACATAGCCGATCGAGACCAATGACGTGCCGCGCATCTCCTCTGCCTCATTCTCCTCACCGATGCGGACCGTGATGGTGCCCGGATCACGCGCCGCGGCCAGCAACTTGAGCACCACCACCTGCTCCTCGAGCGCCTCGAGTACCTGCCGCAACGAACCCGGGAAGTCGGTGGCGCTGCGGGTGAGGTTGGCGGTGCCCCCGAGGAGCAACCGTTCCTCGGGATGCTCCACCAACGTCTCGATCAGCACCGTCGAGGCGCGGGTCATCGCATCCCGGAGCTCGAGAGGGGACTGCTCGGGAAGGTCGGCCACCGCTGCTGAGGCATCGGCCAGGCGGCGCCCGGCCAGGGCCTGGTTGAGCAGCGTCCGTAGCTGCCCCACCTGCACCTCGGTGATCACGTCACCCAGGTCGAGGAGGCGCTGGTCCACCCGGCCCGAGTCGGTGATGAGAACCAGCATCAACCGGGCGGGGGTCACTGCGAGCACCTCGAGGTGGCGCACCGTGGACCGGCTCAGCGTGGGGTACTGGATCACCGCCACCTGCCGGGTGAGCTGGGCGAGGAGCCGCACGCTGCGCCGCAGGACATCGTCGAGGTCGACCGCTCCATGCAGGAAGGTCTGCACCGCCCGGCGCTCAGCGACCGAGAGCGGCTTCACCTCCGAGAGCCGGTCGACGAACAACCGGTAACCCTTGTCCGTGGGCACCCGGCCGGCGCTGGTGTGGGGCTGGGCGATGTAACCGTCCTCCTCCAGCGCCACCATGTCGTTGCGGATGGTCGCGCTGGAGACCCCGAACTGGTGCCGTTCCACCAGGGAGCGGGACGCGACCGGCTCGTGGGTGGCCACGTAGTCGGTGACGATGGCGCGCAGCACCTCGAACCGGCGGTCGTCTGCGTTCATCTCACCTCCCTGGCTCGGTGCTTGGGCTGGTGCTGGTGCCGGTGTGGAGCTGGTCGAGTGAGCACCGGTAGCGGCCCGAGTACCGAGTCTAGTGCGCCCCGGGCGCAGATGCGGGACCCACCGGGGCGCCCGATACGCTGCTCACGCACGCTGAGCGGGGACGGAGGGGGCGCCAGCCGTGATCTTCAAAGAGGTCCGGCAGGGCCACCCGTACCCCGAACACGGGTTCTCCCTGAAGGACTGGGCACAGATCCCGCCGCAACTGGTAGCCCTGGCGGAGCTGATCACCACCGCGATGGTGGTGGAGCTGGACCGGCTGCTCGCTGAGGACTCCACGCCGATCGGGGATCTGTTCCCGCACGCGGTGCGGTGGCGCGGCGAGCTGTTCCTCGAGGATGGGCTGCACCGGGCGATGCGCGCCGCCCTGCAGCAGCGCACGGCGCTGCACGTGCGGATACTCGACCTCGACCTCTTCCGGCGGTGATCTCGGGACCTTGGTGTTTCAGCTCTGGTCAGCCGCGTCAGGCTGCGTCAGTCTGCGGAGCTGCTGACGAACAGGGGCAGTGAACGGCCGAGCAGGCTGCGCCGGACCGCCGGGAGCGTGGCGGCGATCCGGGCCAGTTCGAGGGCGGACGGAGCTGCCGGCGAGGCGAGCGTCACCGGGACGCCGCGGTCCCCGGCGTCGCGCAACGCGATATCCAGCGGTACCTGACCGAGTAGCGGAGCGCCGGTCTGCGCGGCCAGCGTCGCGCCGCCACCGGAGCCGAACAGCGCGGTGGCCTGCCCGCAACCGGGGCACACCGCGGCGGTCATGTTCTCCACCACGCCGGCCACCGGCATGCCGGCCTCCCGGGCCATCCGGGCCACCCGGGAGGCGACGGTGCGGGCAGCCGGCTGCGGGGTGGTGACGGCGAGCAGCGCCGTGTCGGGTACCAGTTCGAGCAGGGACAGGGTGACATCGCCGGTGCCGGGTGGCAGGTCGAGCAGCAGCACGTCCAGCTCGCCCCAGTAGACGTCGGACAGGAACTGCTGCAGGGCTTTGTGCAGCATCGGCCCCCGCCAGACCACCGGGGTCTCCTCCGCGACGAAAAAGCCCGTCGACATCAGCGCCACGCCGTGCGCGCGTACCGGCAGCATCAACCCGCCCAGAGCGACCGGGGTACGCCGTATCCCGAACAGTTGCGGTATCGAGTAACCCCAGACGTCGGCGTCGAGCACGCCGACCCGCTGGCCGGTCGCAGCCAGCGCGACGGCCAGGTTCACGGTGATCGTGGACTTGCCGACACCGCCCTTACCGCTGGCCACCGCGTAGATCCGCGGGCTGGCCGTGACCGGGCGGGTGCCGGTGCGCAGCATCTCCACCAGCTCGACCCGGGCCCGCTGACCCAGGGTGTTGAATTCGACCTCGACCCGGCGCACCCCGGGAACGGCGCGCACCGCGGCGGCCACCGTGCTGCGCAGCAGATCCACCGACGGGTGATCCCGGACGATCAGCGTGATCGGCACCCGGACCCGGCCGCCGAGCCCTGCCGAGACCTCACCCAGCAGTCCCAGCTCGGCCAGCGTGCGGCCGATCTCCGGCTCCAGGACGGCGCCGACGGCCGCCTGGACCTGGTCCAGGTCCGGCGCACCACCGCGGCCCAGGGGGTTGGTCAGCATGGTCCGCCTCCCGTATCTGGCGACTCGGGCACCCGGAACGCTCGCCGGACCGGCTTGACCGGCCGCATCAGGAACTCGGGACGTCGCTGGCCGCCGGGGCGGGTGCTGCCGGTGCGCTCGGCTGTTTTGGCGAGCCACTCCCGGTACACCTCGGTCGAGCGGCGGCCATCGACGTAGACATCGCCGTACTGATCGCCCGGCTGCGCCCGCTCCATCCGGACCTTCTGCAGCCAGCAGTGCATCCCGGACCACGGGTCGGGCTGCACGCCGAAGGCGAGGTTCTGGTGCACGCCGGGGTCGGTCCACCAGATCCGGGAGCTGTCCGGGTCCGCGGAGTCGAAGGGTGCGACGCCGCTGCGGTAGCGCAACAGCCAGGAGTCCTCGCCATCTGGGTGGGTGATGTCGACCAGCCCGGAGACCCACCGGCTGCCCTCGGCCTCGTGCAGCCGCCAGCGGCCCATGTGGTGGGACAGCGCGCACACCCCGGGCCGGATCCCCTCGGTGAGCCATACCCGGGCGACCAGGTAGCCGACGGAGGTGGTGAGCCGGACCAGGTCATCGGTGCGCACGCCGTGGCGGGTGGCGTCGCGGGAGTGCAGCCACAGCGGGTGGGAGTTGGAGATCTCGTTGAGGTATTTGGCGTTCCCGGAGCGGGTGTGGATCAGCGTCGGCAACCGGAAGGTAGGCATGAGCACCAGCTCACCGGCGTCGAGATCGATCTCGCCGCGGGCGACGTGCGAGCGGATATAGCCGGGGGTGGCGTGCTGTTCCCAGCCCCAGTCCCGCATCGAGGTGGAATACACCTCCAGCTTGCGGGACGGGGTGAGCCAGCCGGCGGTGACACTCCCGTCCTCGTGGCAGAGCCCGACCGAGCCCGCCTCCCCGATCAGCGGCGGCGCCGAGTCCAGGGTCACCGGCTTGCGCAGCACCCCGTTGCCGTCGGGCTCCGCGCCGTCGCGCTCGTCCGGGGTCAGGGTCCGCTCGTCGGCCCGGTAGATCCCGCCCGCCACCTCGACCACACCGTATTTGCGCATGTAGGCCAGCGGGCTCAGGCCCTGCGCGGCGGCTTTCTCCGGTAGCCCGGGTACCTGGTGTTCGAAGATCCAGCGGTAGTACTCGTCAACGGTGATCTTCTCACCGGGCCGGTACGGGGACTCGAAGTAGCGCCGGATGCCCAGCGAGCCATCCGGATCGATCCGCCAGGACAGCTCGAACCAGAACTCGTTCTCCTCCCACACCTCCCCGGGGTTGGCGTCCCGGGTGTCGGTGCACTCCCGGCCGAGCTTGGCCATCGCGACCCGGCGCACCGGCTGGCGGAAACCCAGCCACCTGGCCGCGTGTGTCTCGTAGGAGTGCGTGTCGTGCCGCTCGGCGGAATGGCCCATCGGCAGCACGTAGTCGGCGAACTCCGCCGTCTCCGACCAGTTCGGGGTGAGTGCCACGTGCAACCCGACCTTGACCTCGTCGGAGAGTGCCTTCATCCAGCTGAAACCATCGGGGCAGGTCCAGATCGGATTCCATACCCGGGAGAAGTACACCGAGAGCCGGCCGCGGCCCTCGGCCAGGAAGTGCGGCAGCAGGATCGACATCTCGTTGGTGGACAGCGGGTACTCGGCCGGCCAGGCCAGCTCATTCCAGTGATCGTGCGCCGGGGGCATGGCCGGGCCCTGCGGGATGAACTTGTTCCACCCGTTCGGGCTGGTGCCACCGACGGTGCCGATCGAGCCGGTCAGGGCCAGGACGAACCACAGTGCGCGGGCGACCTGCCAGCCGCCGTAGTTCCCCGCGCACGCCGAGCGCCAGACGTGCGCGGCGAGCCGGTGGTCGCACTGTGCCACCAGCGCTGCCAGCTCCGCCAGCTTGCCGGCCGGGACCTGCGCCTCGGCCGCCGCGAACTCGAAGGTGAAACCGGCGTAGTCGCTTTCCAGCCGATCCAGGAAGGTCTCGAAGGCCCGCTCGGTGTCCGGGTTGACATCACGGTGGCGCTCGGTCAGGTAGGTCTGCCAATTGAACCAGCGGCGCAGGTAGGGCTGGTCGATCTGGCGGGTCCGCAGCAGGTAGGACGCGATCGAGAGCAGGATCGCCGCCTCGCTGCCCGGCCACGGCGCCAGCCACAGATCGGCGTGCGAGGCGGTGTTCGACATCCGCGGGTCGATCACCACCAGCTTCGCGCCGGCCTGCTTGCCTTCCATGATCCGCTGCGCGTGCGGGTTGAAGTAGTGCCCGGTCTCCAGGTGGCTGGACAGCAGCAGGATCACCCGGGCATGGGCGTGATCCGGGGAGGGACGGTCATAACCACCCCACAGCGTCTGGCCGAAGCGGGCTCCGGAGGAGCAGATGTTGGTGTGGCTGTTGTGCCCGTCGACCCCCCAGGCCTGCAGGAACCGCTCGGCGAAGCCGTCCTCGCCGGGGCGCCCGACGTGATACATCACCTCCTCGTGCCGGCCGTCGGCGATGGCTGCCCGGATCCGGCCGGCGATATCCGCCAGCGCGGTGTCCCAGCTGACCCGCTCCCAGCCACCGCCACCGCGTTCCCCGGTGCGCCTGAGCGGGTGCAGGATCCGTTCCGGGTCGTTGATCTGGTTGACCGTGGCGGGTCCCTTGGCGCAGTTGCGGCCCCGGGAACCCGGATGTGCCGGGTTGCCCTCCAGCTTGCGGATGGGCAGGTCATCGGAGTCGGTATCGATGTAGGCCAGCAGCCCGCAGGCGGACTCGCAGTTGAAACACGTGGTCGGCACCAGCATGTAGTGCCGGGGCACCTTCCGGGGATGGGCCTTGGCGTCGTACTCGACGTGGTCGTCCCACCTTTCGGGCGGCGGGTAGTTGTGCAGGTGCTCGTGGGTCCGGGCCCCGGGCAGCGGGATCCGGCCGGGATCCCCGGGTGCGATGCGGGTCATGACAGCGGGACGTCCTGGCCGGCACGGATGAACACGCTCTCGTAGGCCAGCAGCGCCACCTGAACCAGGACGCCACCGGCAACCGCGACGGCCGGCGGACCGACCCAGCCGATCGCGGCGAGCGCCCCACCGAGGACCCCCAGCCCGATCCCGCCACCCCAGAAGGTCGTGGCGTACCGGCCGCGCACCGCCAGGCGCGCCGCCGCGGCCGCGTTCGCGCTCGGGTGCCGCCCGAGGTACTCGAACAGCACCATGACCAGGTGCACCACCGTGCCCAGGGCCAGCGCGGCCACCAGCAGGGCGCGTCCCCCGCCTTCGACGGCGCCCGCAGCGTCGCCCTCAACGTCGGAGACCGCTGCCGCGATCACCAGCGCGCCACCCCCGACCATGAACGCCTGGATCACCAGGTGCCAGAACAGCAGAGGCGACTGCCACAGGTCCCGGCCCTCGGCCTGCCCGAACAGGAAGCCGGTGTACCCCGTGGTCATCACCGCGGCCAGGAAAACCGGCACGGCCAACCCGTGCAGGATCGAGCCGGCCGCGCCCGCATCGAGCACCCCGGCCGCGCCCAGCGTTCCGACCACCAGCCAGACGGTGAACGACACCGCACCCACCGAGAGCACCACCGAACCCCAGAACAGCCAGGACCGCGGGTTGGGTTTGAGGAAGATGTACAGGAACCGCTCCGGGCGCTTGAGGTCCCACACCAGCAGTACCCCGGTGAGCCCGACACCGGCCAACCCGACCGCCGGTGCCACGACGTCACCGATCACACCGAGGTCGAGGCCCAGCAGCCGGGCCAGTGCCGCCAGCATCATCGCGCCGGCACCCACCGCCTTGGCCCACAGGTACGTGATGACCCGCCACCCCCACGGCCGGGGGTGCGCGGTGTTGAGCGTGGTCCGGGCCCTGGTGACCGGGTCGCCGGGCAGGTCGGCTGCCACCGCCGCCCGGTGTGGGTCGGGGGTCGAGTAGAGGTAGCCGCTCACGGTGGGTGCGGCCAGCGGGTCGAGCACGGCGCGATCGGCACCGAGGTAGAACACGTTCGGCCCGGTGTGCTGCTCGGGGGAGCGCACCGCCACCGGATTCGTGGTGATCAGTTTCGAGATGCCGCTGGCCGGGTCGTCCAGGTCACCGACCCAGATCGAGTGGGTGGGGCACACCACCACGCACGCAGGCTCGAGATCGGCGTCGATGCGGTGCGCGCAGAAGTTGCACTTGGCCGCGGTATGGGTCTCCTCGTCGAGGTAGATCGCGTCATACGGGCAGCCCTGCAGGCAGCTCTTGCAGCCGATGCAACGGTCCCGATCGAAATCGACGATGCCGTCCTCGCGGGTGAACAGCGCCTTGGTCGGGCAGATCCGCACGCACGGCGCGTCCGTGCAGTGGTTGCACCGCAGCACGCCGAAATCCCGGGTCGAGTTCGGGAACTCCCCCGAGTCGACGTACTTCACCCAGGTCCGGAACTGCCCTACCGGTATCTCGTGCTCGGTCTTGCAGGCCACCGTGCACGCGTGGCACCCGATGCACGTGCGCTGGTCGATGGCGAAGCCGTAGCGCATTCGCTGATCATACGTTAGTCCGGACAACCGGACTAGCTTTCGCCCCGTCGTGCTCGGTCCGCCAGGCGTTCCAGCCACCGATGAGGTCGGAGACATCGGCGAAACCGTGGGCTGCCAGCAGGCTCGCAGCCGCGATGGAGCGGTAACCGCTGGCGCAGTGCACGAGCACCGGCCGGGCCGGGTCGAGGGTCGACGTCAGCTCAAGGAGGCGGGGCAGCGGCAGGTTCACCGCGCCGGGCAGGGTGCCGCCGTCGAATTCACCCGGGCTCCGGACGTCCACCACCTGGAGCTCGGCGACGGAAGCGATGCGATCCGCAGCTTGTTGGACGGTGAGCCGGCTTTGGGTGCTCATCAGCTCGGGCCGGGTGACCAGCGCATCGAGAGCGGTGACCGCCCCGGCCACCGTGTCCACGCCCACCCGGGCCAACCGCATCCGCGCCTCGGTGATCTCGCTCGCACTCCCCACGAGGATCACCGGCTGCTCTGGCGCGTGCACGGCCGCGGCGTACTCAGCGAAACGCCCGGAGAGCCCCACATTGACCGCGCCGCGCAGGTGACCGGCCGCGAACGCCTGGTCATCTCGCACGTCGAGGAGCAGCGCACCGTCCCGAGCCCGATCCTGCGCCTGCGCGGCCGCTATCTCCGGCACGGCTGCGTCCGGGTCGAAGGCGTCATGGCCCACCCGGTTGAGCGCCACTTCCTGGGCGAAATAGGCCGGCGGTTCGGGCAGGCCCTCGGTGACGACAGCGACGAACTCGTCCTCGGTCATCGGAGCGAGTGCGTAGTTGCCCGCCCGCTGCTGCCCCAGGGTCGACACAGTTTCCGATGACAGTGCCTTGCCGCAGGCGCTACCCGCGCCGTGACCGGGATAGACCAGCACCTCGTCGGGCAGCGGCAGGATCTTGGTCCGCAGCGAGCGGTACAGCTCGCGAGCCATCTCCGCCGCGGTGCGCCCGGCGGCGCCCAGCAGGTCCGGGCGGCCGACGTCACCGAGGAACAGCGTGTCCCCGGTGAGCACCGCTACCGGAGAGTTGTCCGAAGCGTGCTCGTAGACCGCCAGAGTGATCGACTCGGGAGTGTGCCCGGGAGTGGTCAGCACCTCGATCATCACGCCGTCGTCGTGGTCACCCAGGTGGATCCGTTCGCCGTCGGCAAGCCGGCGGATCGGGAAGCTCACCGGTGAGCATTCACCCATCCCGATCTCAGCCCCCGTGCGCGCCGCCAGCTCGGTATGCCCCGGAACGAAGTCCGCGTGCACATGGCTCAGCACGATGAGATCGATGGATAGATCTCGCTGCTGCGCGGCGTCGAGGTAGTCGCTGATGTCCCGGCGCGGATCGACGACCACCGCGCGCCGCGAGGCCTCGTCGGCAACGAGATAGGAAGCCTGCGACAGGCACGCCAGATAGAACTGCTCCAAGATCATCGCCTGCTCCTCGGGCTCTGTCCCGGTCCGATTGTCCGGACAGCTTCAACGGTACCGCCGGGACGGCGGGAACCCCACGAGCCAGGCTGGGTGGGGGGACGCGCTACTGCCCCGCGCCCCGCAGCGTGCTGCCGTGGGGACCCCAGTCGGCGTACACCGCGAACCGGTCACCACGCACGGTCGCCAACCGCCACTCGACGGGGCGGCGATTCAAGCAACCCGTGCGTTCGATGAGCAGGCACGCCACCGCGCGGGGAACCGTCAGCAGTGACCGCACGGCCTTATCCGGCACCAGGGCGCTGATCCGTTCCCGGCCGCCCGTCAGCCGGACCCCGCACCGGTCGGCGAGCTGGTCGTAGAGCCCGCTACTGGTGAAGTCGGCATCGAGTACCGGAGCGGCGAGGTGCGCGGGCAACCAGATCCGATCATGCGCCAGTGGTTCGTCATCCGCCCACCGCACGCGCTCCAGGTAGATGAGCCTGGCATCGGCGGCGAGCTCCAAGTGCTTGGCCGCCTCCGGGTTGCACTCAGCGCGCAATGCCAGCACATCGCTGCGCTGGCGCATGCCCCGCGCCTCTACCTCGCGGAACAGGCTGTACAAACTGCCCAGTGGCTGCTCGATGGGTCGTGGCGCGATCCAGGTACCTCGACCACGGGCGGAGTCGAGCACGCCGGAATCCCGCAGCCGCCGAAGCGCCTCCCGCACGGTGTGCCGGGATACCGCGTACTGCTCGACCAGCTCCAGCTCGGTGGGGAAATGCTCGGCGAACGCCCCATTTCCCAACCGCTTCCGCAGATCTCCCTGAACCTGAGCCCACAGCGGCAGCGGGCTGGTCCGATCCACCGCTTTGGCCCGGTCCCGACGCGCCATCACCAGCGGCCTTCCACTCAACGGAGGCTAGAACGTCCGGACAACCATACACCATGACGATCTTATTCCGAGCCGTGGAACCGGCCGGCCAGGGACGAAAACCGGGTGAGCACCCGGGCCGCTCCCCGGCGACCCGGGCCCGCCCCCGCCGCCCGGATCGCGCATCTCTACCCTGCCTGCGCGCTCACGGGCCGTCCGGTCTGCTGCCGCTGGGCGTCCCGGCGCTGCGCCCAGTCGATGCATCCGAACAACACCTACGATGCCCGGCCGTGACCCCCGGCCACATGAGGGTCTTCCCTATCTCGACCCCGGTTAAACCCCGTAGTTCCCCCGACCCGCCCGAGCCCATCCAGCCTGCGGGCAGGTCCGAGCGTCGTCGCCGGTCAGCCTCCGAGGAGCGCGCGTACCACCGTGTCGGCGAGTAACCGGCCACGGCGGGTGAGCACCAGCCGCCCACCCGGCATGGCCGCGAGTAGGCCGTCGGCGAGAGCTCGATCCGCAGCGGATCGACCAGCCGGATCGAGGATCGCCACCGGTAACCCGTCGGCCAGCCGCAAGGTGAGCATCACCTGCTCGGTGTGCCGCTCCTCGGGCTTGAGCACCTCCCGGCCGGCCGCCGGGGAGCAACCGGCCGCGAGCGTGCCGACGTAGCGCGCCGGGTGCTTGACGTTCCACCACCGAACCCCGCCGACATGGGAATGCGCTCCGGGGCCGGCACCCCACCAATCCCCGCCGGTCCAGTAGCCGAGGTTGTGCCGGCACCGGGCCGGAGTGCCACTGGCCCAGTTCGACACCTCGTACCAGCACAGACCCGCCGCCGAGAGCACCGTGTCGATCTGCTCGTACCGATCGGCGAGCACGTCGTCATCCGGTCCGGGCAGTTCCCCACGGGCCACCCGCCGCGCCAGGGCGGTCCCCGCCTCGACCACCAACGCGTAGGCCGAGACGTGGTCGACCCCGGCGCCGAGTACCGCATCCAGCGAGGCCGCCAGGTCCTCCGCAGTCTCCCCGGGCGTGCCGTAGATCAGGTCCAGGCTGACCTGCTCGATCCCGGCGGCCCGCGCCTGCACTGCCGCCGCCGCCGGGCGGCCCGCCGTGTGCACCCGGTCCAGCACGGCCAGCACGTGCGGCGCGGCACTCTGCATCCCCAGCGAGACCCGGGTATACCCGGCAGCCGCGATCCCGGCGAAGAACTCCGGTGAGGTGGACTCCGGGTTGGCCTCGGTGGTCACCTCCGCTCCCGGGGCCAGACCCAGCGTGGCACGGATGGCGTCGAGTACCCGGGCGAGGCCGCCCGCGCCGAGCAGCGACGGGGTGCCGCCGCCGACGAAGACCGTGTCCGCGGGAACCGGTGTCCCGAGTACCCCGGCGGCGAGCTCGAGCTCCCGGCACACCGCGTCCAACCAGCTCGACGGCGAGGACGACGAGCCCAGCTCCCCGGGGGTGTAGGTGTTGAAATCGCAGTAGCCGCACCGGGTCGCGCAGAACGGCACGTGCACGTACACCCCGAACGGCACCTTCCCCAGGTTCCGCAGTGCGGCAGCGGGCAGCGTCCCGTCCGGTGGGGCGGGATCGCCGAGCGGCAGCCCTGACATGTCACACATCGTCCCAGCATCCGCGCGGAGCGCCGCCCGGCGCCGTGAACTCGTCACCACGCACCTCACCGCAGCCGGAGATGTCGCTGACGTCGAGTTCACCACGGGGCACTCCAGCGGTGGGGATGGCACCATGGTGATCATGAGGGATGAGTTGGTGCATGTGGCTGTGGAGTCCGGGATCGCGAGCATCACGCTGGACTATCCCGCTCGCCGCAACGCGTTGTCCGCGCCACTGCGGGCCCAGCTGGTGAACGCACTGGAGCGCACCGCCGGCGTCGACTCGGTACGGGTCGTAGTCCTCGATCACACCGGGCCGGTGTTCTGCGCCGGGATGGATCTGACCGAGCCTCCGGACGCGGTGAACGAGCTACCCCGGATCCTGGAGCTGATCTGGACGCATCCCCAGCCGGTCATCGCGAAGCTGAACGGGCACGCCCGCGCCGGGGGCATCGGCCTGATGGCAGCCGCAGACATCACCCTCGCGGCGCAGCACACCACCTTCGCATTCAGCGAGGTGCGCATCGGCGTGGTACCCGCCGTCATCTCGGTGACCGTGCTGCCCCGGCTGCTGCCGCACGCCGCCCGCGAGCTGTTCCTTACCGGCGAGACCTTCGACGCCACCCGGGCTGAGGCCATCGGGCTGCTCACCAAAGCGGTACCCGCAGATCAGCTGGACGCCGAGGTGGAGCGCTACACCGGCATGCTCGCCCAGGGCGGCCCGCAGGCACTCGCGCTGACCAAGCAGCTGCTGCGCCGCCAGTGCCGCCCGGACTTCGCGGCCATGCTCGAACTGTCCGCTGCCCGCTTCGCCTCCGAGGAAGGCCAGGAGGGCATCCGCGCCTTCGCCGAGAAACGACCCCCATCCTGGGTCGCGCCCTGATCACGTGGGCGGGCGGTGTCAGGAGTCGGCGAGAAGCACGGACAAACGGGGGCTCTGGGCGTCGGTGAGGACGTCCAGCAGGGCGCGGTAACCCTCCGGGTCGGCGGCTTGGAGCTGGCGGTGACCAGCCCAGACGAGCACGTGCTCACCGTCGGGCTGCCAGGACAGGTCGGTCAGGCAGTCATACAACGCATCGAGGTTACGGCCGTACCAGGCCGGAAAGCTCAACGCGGCGCCGATCGCGTCCAGGGCCTGCGCTGTGCTGGTCACCGGGTCCACCAGGTGCACCAGGGCGCCCCGCTCCCGGGCCTGCGCCAGTGCGCGGGCGGCATCGGGTACCTCACGTGGCACGGCACTACCGCTTCGGGTCGACGGCGACGAAGGACACGTAGTGATCGCCGGTGTAGTACAGCTCCGTGCTGCCACCGGTGATCAAACGGCGGGGGCCCCGGTCGTCCTCCCCCGGCGTGGGGACGGTGTACTCCCGGTAGAAGCCCGGCTGCCGGGTGGGCAGGTGCCTTTCCCGGTTGCCGAACACGCTCCCGTCCTGCCGGTAGCGGAACGGGCCGCCGTGCTGGATCAGCTGCCACACCTGCGCGGCCTGCGGCGGAAGTTGGGACAGGGGCCGGACCGGCAGGGCCGCCGAGGCGGCCACCGCGGGCCGATCGTCGACCGGTGGACCCGCGGGCAGCGCACGATGCCCCAGCCAGCCCCCGACCACCAGCACGAGGAGACCGACCAGCGCAGCGCTGACCCGCCTGCGGGAACTCACCGCGGCTCCTGCCCGTCTTCCGCGTCCGTGCCGTAAAGATGGCTACATCGCTCGAAGATCAGACCGACACCACGGTCGAGGGCCCGGGTTACCCACCAGCAGATCGGCAGCAGGACCGGCATCAGCAGGGCCACCTGTTCGGCGAGTCCGAGCTGGGTGAGCCACAGCTCCACCCCGTCCCACCAGCGGCCCACCGCATCCCACCCGGCCCACAGCACAGCCGCAGGGTAGCTCGCCCCGAGTCACCCAGCGCAGCCCAGCCCTCACCGGCACTAGGTTGGGTGGCATGTTCGCTGTTTACGCTGCGGAGCCGAACCACCCCGACCCGTTGGCCTCGCTGCGCGTCGGGGAACGACCGGACCCCGAGGCGAGCGAGGGCAGTGTGACCGTCACGGTCGCCGCAGCCAGCTTGAACATGCACGATCTGTGGACCCTGCGCGGGGTGGGCATCGCACCGGAACGATTCCCGATGATCCTGGGGTGTGACGGTGCGGGCACGCTGCCCGACGGATCCGAGGTGGTGATCTATCCGGTGGTGGCCAGCCCGGGCTGGATCGGTGACGAGACTCTCGACCCGCGGCGCACCCTGCTCACCGAGAAGCTGCAAGGCAGCTTCGCGGACACCGTCGTGCTGCCCGCGCGCAACGCCCTGCCCAAGCCCGCGTCGCTGACCTTCACCGAGGCAGCCTGCATGGGTACTGCCTGGCTGACCGCCTACCGGATGTTGTTCGTGAAGTCAGGGCTGCGGGCCGGCCAGACCATGCTCGTGCAGGGCGCCTCCGGTGGGGTCTCCACTGCCCTGGTGCAGCTGGGCCGGGCCGCCGGGATGCGGGTGTGGGTGACCGGGCGCACCGGCGAGAAGCGCGAACTGGCATGCACCCTCGGCGCGCACCAGGCTTTCGAGTCCGGCGCCCGGCTACCCGAGCGGGTCGATGCGGTATTCGAGACCGTCGGTAAGGCCACGTGGTCGCATTCGGTGAAGGCGCTCAAGCCGGGAGGGATCATCGTCTGCAGCGGCGCCACCAGCGGCGACGCTGACCGCGCGGAGCTGCAGCGGCTGTTCTTCCTGCAGCTGCGGATGGTCGGCTCCACCATGGGCACCCACGACGAGCTGCGCGATCTGCTGTCGTTCCTGGACATCACCGGGATACGACCGCACATCGGCGCCGAGCTGCCGATGTCCGAGCCCGAGCAGGGCTTCCGCGCGATGCTCGACGGCGACACCGCCGGCAAGATTGTTTTCACCCGCTGAGCAGGCGCTACCTCTTGCCGGGCTTGGCCGGACCGTCGGTGGACAGTGCGGCGACGAAGGCCTCCTGCGGAACCTCTACCCGGCCGATCGTCTTCATCCGCTTCTTGCCCTCTTTCTGCTTCTCCAGCAGTTTGCGTTTACGGGTGATGTCCCCGCCGTAGCATTTGGCCAGCACATCCTTGCGGATGGCGCGGATCGTCTCCCGGGCGATGATCTTCGAGCCGATGGCCGCCTGGATGGGAACCTCGAACTGCTGGCGCGGGATGAGCTCGCGCAGCCTCGTCGCCATCGACGTGCCGTAGCCGTAGGCGGCCTCGCGGTGCACGATCGCCGAGAACGCGTCCACCGGCTCGCCCTGCAGCAGGATGTCCACTTTCACTAGGTCGGCGACCTGCTCGCCGGCCTCCTCGTAGTCCATCGAGGCGTACCCGCGGGTACGGGATTTCAGCGCATGGAAGAAGTCGAACACGATCTCGGCCATCGGCAGGGTGTAGCGCAACTCCACCCGCGAAGCTGACAGGTAGTCCATCCCCAGCAGGGTGCCACGGCGGCCCTGGCACAGCTCCATGATCGTGCCGACGAACTCCGAAGGAGCGATGAGGGTGCAGCGAACCACCGGCTCGTACACCTCGGCGACCTTGCCGTCGGGCCAGTCCGCCGGGTTGGTGACGACCTGCTCGGTCCCGTCCTCGCGCACCACCCGGTAAACCACGTTGGGCGCGGTGGAGATGAGATCGAGACTGAACTCGCGTTCCAGCCGGTCCCGGGTGATCTCCAGATGCAGCAGGCCGAGAAACCCGCACCGGAAACCGAAACCCAGCGCTGCCGACGTCTCCGGCTGGTAGCTCAGCGCCGCGTCGTTGAGCCGGAGCTTGTCCAGCGCGTCGCGCAGCTCCGGGTAGTCCGAGCCGTCCATCGGGTACAGCCCGGCGAACACCATCGGCTTGGGGGTGCGGTAGCCGGGCAGCGCCTCGGTGGCACCGCCCCGCTCGCTGGTGATGGTGTCCCCGACCCGGGACTGCCGGATGTCCTTCACCCCGGTCATGAGGTAGCCGACCTCTCCGACGCCCAAGCCCTCGCACGGTTTCTGATCGGGCGAGATGATGCCGACCTCGAGCAACTCGTGAGTGGTGTTGGTGGCCATCATCCGGATCCGGTCCCGCGGGATGATCCGACCGTCCACGACCCGGACGTAGGTGACCACGCCCCGGTAGGAGTCGTAGACCGAATCGAAGATCATCGCCCGGGCGGCCGCCGCGCTGTCCCCCACCGGGGCCGGAACCTGCGCGACCACCACGTCGAGCAGTTCCCGCACACCTTGCCCGGTCTTCGCGCTGACCCGCAGCACGTCATCGGGCTCGCACCCCAGGATGTGCGCCAGCTCAGCGGCGTAGCGGTCCGGCTCGGCCGCTGGAAGGTCGATCTTGTTGAGCACCGGGATGACGTGGAGGTCCTTCTCCAGCGCCAGGTACAGGTTCGCCAGCGTCTGGGCCTCGATGCCCTGCGCGGCGTCCACCAGTAGCACCGCACCCTCGCACGCCTCCAGCGCCCGGGAGACCTCGTAGGTGAAGTCGACGTGCCCCGGGGTGTCGATCAGATGCAGTACGTGGTCGACACCGCCGACCCGCCAGGGCAGCCGGACGTTCTGCGCCTTGATCGTGATGCCCCGCTCGCGCTCGATGTCCATCCGGTCGAGGTACTGGGCCCGGTAGCTGCGCTCGTCGAGCACGCCGGTGAGCTGCAGCATGCGGTCAGCCAGGGTCGACTTGCCGTGGTCGATGTGCGCGATCACGCAGAAGTTGCGGATCAGCGCGGGAGGGGTGAAGGTCTGGTCGGCAAACGTCGTCACTCAATGATCCTCGGATGGGGTCCTGGAGATGGCAGCAGGGCTCACGCCATGGTCCCACGCGCCGCCGGAGGCACCCGCGCCGCCAGGGATCGGGCCCGCTCGGCCCGCCACGGACGGGCTGTTCGCTCTCGGCTGCGTGACGCCGACCGGACCGGGCGAGGAGGATCGAAGCGGTAAGCGCCCTCCCGGGAGGAGAGATCCACAGTGACGTTCGTTCCGCTGCCCACCCTCGGACGCCAGGACGCCGCGACCGCGGCGCTGGCCGCCAAGCACCGACTGCAGGTGTCCTGGCGCAAGATCGCAGAAACGCTTGGCGGCTCGCTGGTGTGGAGTACCTCGGCCGTGCTGGGCCAGCAATCGCTGAACGCGGAGCAGGCTCGCGCGGTGGGCCGGCTCCTGCACCTGGACGACGAGGTGGTCGAGGCCCTTCAGCTGCCGCCGGTGCGTGGGGTGGAGATGGTCGACCCCACCGAACCGGCGGTCTACCGGTTGCAGGAGGTCATCCAGGTCTATGGCAGCACTGTGGCCGAGCTGATCCGCGAGGAGTTCGGGGACGGCATCATGAGCGCCATCGATTTCGAGCTCTCTTTCGAGCGCCGCGAGGACCCGCACGGCGATCGGGTGCGGCTGGTGCTGGATGGGAAGTTCCTGCCCTACCGGGTTTTCTGAGTAGCAGGGTCAGGGAGCTTTGCGGCCGGTGTTTCATGCCGGTGAGCAGGCTGCTGTTACGATCGACCACCGTGCCGCGTGACGGCACCCCCTCCCGAAGGCGAGATCGAAGGTAAACGCGTGGCCAACATCAAGTCGCAGCTGAAGCGGATCCGGACCAACGAGAAGGCCCGGCTGCGCAACAAGTCCGTCAAGTCGTCGCTCAAGACGGCGGTACGCCGGTTTCGCGAGGCAGCCGCCGCTGGTGAGAAGGACCGGGCGCTGGGCGAGCTGCAGACCGCCAGCCGCCAGCTGGACAAGGCTGTGAGCAAGGGCGTGATTCACCGCAACCAGGCGGCGAACCGCAAGTCGGCGATGGCCAAACGGGCCGGCGAGCTGTGAGGCTGCTCGGCGGCACGCTGGCCTCAGTTCCGCCGAGCAGCGCATAGCTCAAGCACTACCCGTTCCAGCGCATAGTCGGCGTCCGCAGCCACCCCTTTGACGTCGGCGTTGACGCCTGCCACCAGCTGGATCGCGTGGGCGAGCCCGTCGCGCTCCCAGCCACGGGCCTGCGCCATCGCCTTCTTGACCTTCCACGGTGGCAGGCCCAGCGCACTGGCCAGCCGGTAAGGGTCGGCACGACCCGCGGCACTTACCCTGGCGACTGTGCGCACCGCGTCGGCCAACGCGTCAGCGATCAGGACGTGCGGCACACCCAGCTGCATCGCCCAGCGCAATGTCTCCAGCGCGCCGGCCCGGTCGCCGGTCATCACCTTCTCCGCGACCGAGAAACCGGTCACCTCCGCGCGACCCCGGTGGTAACGGTGCACGGCGGCTTCGTCCACCGAACCACCGCTGTCGGTACTCAGCTGGGCGGCAGCCGAGGCGAGCTCCCGCAAATCGGAACCGACCGCGTCGAGCAAGGCGGTGACCGCACCTGGGGTGATCCGGCCGCCGGCTCGCTGGACTTCGTCGCGGACGAAGCCGGCTCGCCCCTCGAATCGGGTGATCCGCGGGCACTCCCGAACCGCGGCACCGGCCGCGCGCAGCCCCTCGGCCAACGCCTTGCCGCGAGCGCCACCCGCGTGCACGGCGACCAGAACGATGCCTCCACCCTCGGTGAGGTACCGGGCATGGTCCACGATCGCCTCGGCGATGTCCTTGCTCGCTTCGTGGGCGGCACCGAGCACCACCACCCGCCCCTGGGCGAACAACGAGGGGCTGACCAGTTCGTCGAGTTCACCCGGTACCAGATCGGTCGCACGTAGCCAGCGCACCTCGGCCTGCGGATCGACCCGGCGGGCCGCGTCCACCACGGCCTGCGCGGCCCGCTCGACCAGCAGTTCTTCCTCGCCCACGATCAGGTGTAGCGGCGGGAGGGGGGCAGTCTGGGACGTCACGGCGCTCATCCTCGCATCGAGTCAGGGCCCGCTCGCCACCTCCCGCATGGTGGACTCCATTGGGCGGTCGGTGCCGACTGACGTTACGGTGAACGAACAACCGAATACAGCTCATCCAGAGGGGCAGAGGGATCGGCCCGACGAAGCCCCGGCAACCGACGCAAGCTGACACGCGCTTTTCGCCTCATGCGAGGCCGCTTGCGATCACGGTGCCAATTCCGACCCGCCGTGCGGGAGAGATGAGGAGAGACCTCGCTATGACCGGCCTGCTCGACAGAATGACTGCCCCTGCTCTGGATCTGGGATCCGCACGCCAGCTGATATGTCGGGAATGTGGTTTCAGCACGCCACTGGCGGCCGAGTTCGCCTGTACCGAGTGCTTCGGCCCGCTGGAGGTCGGCTACGACTTCGGACGCCTCACTCGTGCGGATATCGAGTCCGGACCCCGCTCGATCTGGCGCTACCGCAGGCTGCTCCCGGTGCCCGAGAACGTCGATGAACACCCGAACACCGAACCGGGCCTGACCCGATTGGTTCGCGCCGACCGGCTCGCCCAAGCCCTGGGAGTCCGCCGGCTGTGGGTGAAGGATGACACCGGCAACCCGACGCACTCGTTCAAGGACCGGGTGGTGGCGGTCGCGCTGGCAGCCGCGCGGCAACTCGGTTTCCGGGTGCTGGCCTGCCCGTCGACCGGGAATCTCGCCAA
>DASYAZ010000178.1:0-5868 GCA_036501085.1 Pseudonocardiaceae bacterium
GACGCTGAGGACGATTACCCACCGTTCTGCATCGCGACCGCGTCCCGGGTCGTGGCCGACCCAGGCAGCCTCGGCGTGGTGATCGGCGGGTCCGGCAACGGCGAGCAGATCTCCGCGAACAAGGTGCCGGGCTGCCGCGCTGCTCTGGCGTGGAGCACCGAGACCGCCACGCTCGCGCGGGAGCACAACGATGCCCAAGTGGTGGGGATCGGCGCTCGGATGCACAGCGCGGCGGAGGCAGCGGAGATCGTCGAGGCCTTCCTGAACACGCCGTTTTCCGGTGGCGAGCGGCATGCTCGCCGGATCAAGCAGATAGCCGACTACGAATCCACCGGCGAGCCGCCCCCGCTTCCTCCGAGCTGAGCCTGCGCATGCCGGAGGGTCACACCACGCACCGGCTGGCCCAGCGCCACCAACGGTGCTACGCCGGGACGCCGGTAGCGGTGTCCAGCCCGCAGGGTCGCTTCGCGACGGCTGCCGCGGCGGTGGACGGGCGGGTGCTGCTGCGTGCCGAAGCGCATGGCAAGCATCTGTTCCACGTCTACGGGCCCGACCTCGTGGTGCATGTGCACCTGGGGCTCTACGGTGCGTTCACCGAGGCTGCTTTACCCGTGCAGCCGGTCCGGGGCCAGGTACGGATGCGCATGGTCGGCCCCACGCACTGGACTGACCTGCGCGGACCGGCAGCATGCGAGTTGCTCACCGAGGACGAGACGGATGCGCTGCACGCCAGGTTGGGGCCCGATCCACTGATCGCCGGCGCCGAGCCGGATCGGGCATGGGCCCGAATCACCCGCTCCCGCGCCCCGCTGGCCTCCCTGCTGATGGACCAGTCCGTGGTCGCTGGCGTTGGCAACGTATACCGGGCTGAGCTGTTGTTCCGCCATCGGTTGTATCCGCTGCTGCCGGGTTGTGCGTTGTCTGCGGAGCAGTGGTCGGCGTTATGGGTGGATCTCGTGGAGCTCATGAGTGAGGGCGTGCACCGGGGCCGGATCGATACGGTGCGCCCGGAGCACGATCCGGTCCGCAGCGGGCGCGCTCCCCGGCAGGACCGGCACGGTGGAGAGGTCTATGTCTATCGCCGGGCTGGAGCTCCCTGCCTGGCGTGTGGCACGACCGTGGTCACCACGCGGCATGTGGGCCGCAATCTCTACTGGTGCCCCAGCTGCCAGCGACGGCCAGCGTTCTAGAAGCCCCCGAAGTCGCCACCACCGCCCCAATCCCCGCCGCCGAAGTCGCCGCCGCCCCAGTCTCCGCCACCGTAGTCCCCGCCGCCGTAGTCGACGTTGCTGAAGTCGTCTCCGCCGTCCCCGCCGCCGTAGTCGCCACCGCCGTCACCACCGGGATCTCCACCGTCCCCACCGCCGGACAGGTCGTTCTCCTGCCCGGCGTCGTAGCCCTGCTGCCACGACTCCGCGGAGGCGATCCCGCCCATTCCGGAGAACAGCGAGCTGAACAGCAGGGCCGAACCCAGACCCCAGGCCCCTCCGATCAGCGCCGGCTTCCACCAGGGCTCGCTGTACCAACCCTGGGGCACCGGACGTCCCGCTACCCGCCCGCCCGGGTAGTAGTGCGGCGTGCGATCGCTGGGGTCCGGAGAGGCCGCGTACTGGTGTCCGTCCACATCCACGTCGCGGTTCTCGGTAACCGAACCTGCGCCGCCCTGGCCCGCGACTGGGGGCAGCTCCGGCCCGGGGTCCATTCCCATCGCCATCCGGGCCGCCCGCACGTAGTAGAGGCCCTCCAGCGCAGTCTGGGTGACCAGGCGACTCTGCGCCGCGCTGTTGGCGGTGTCCAGCTGCGAACTGGCGGCCGTGTAGCGCTCCGCCGCGTCGGCCAATGCTTGCTTGGAGGGCTCGTCAGCGCCGGTGAGGTTGAGCACCTGCCCACCCAGCCGCTCGACCCAACGGCGCGCTTCCGCCTTGGAGTCCTGGAGGTCACTGTGCTGGGTGGCTCGGCGGTGTTGGAAGTAGTACACCGCACCACCACCGATCAGCAGCACGAGTATCACCACTGAGATCAGCGTGCCCACGGGGACCTCCTCTTACACACCAGACCGGACAGTGCCGACATTACCCCGATTCAGCAGAGCGCCGGTTGCATCGGACCACTTGCGCTGGGTAGACCGTTGATCGCCTACCGGGTACCGCTCACCGTCTTACCCAGCGCAGGTGGTTGATCAGGCATTGACATCGAGCTGAACCGTCATAATTCTCGCCAAAGACAAGGGAAGGACCGGAAATGACGTCACCCACACCAATCTACGAACAGCTGTGCCGCGATTTCATCGGTGCCGGAAACTCCTGGCCTGTGGAGAGCGAGCAGCCCACCATCATCAGTCAGCCAAAAGGACCAGCGCATTCGCTGGAGCGCAACCGCAACGGCCTGGCCTACGAGGGAGCAAGTCGTCTGACCCCGCGGGCTGAATGGGCGTGTCCCACCGGTTAGTCGCCAGGTGTCCGTGGGTGAGGAACCGCTACGGATAGTGATTAGAGTTGTTTTTAGGTCCAAAGTCGGGGGCCGCGCGGTCGCTGCGAACGCACGGCCCCCGCCCCCCTTGGAATGGCGCCTCGACCGATGACTCCGGAGGCGCCGCGATTACGTCTAGAGGTAGGACCGGATCTCCGCATCTACGGTGGCTCGGGTAGTGCCCGTACCGCAACCCTTCGTCAAGATTTCCTGATCGGGTTCAGTGCCGGCGCGCCCCGCTTGCCACCCGAGATGGGTGTCCCGCACCAGGGTTCGGCGTCCTTGGCCGGCTGTGAACTGCCTGGATGCCCATCCCAGTCTGTTACGTTTCGGTGATGAAGGGACGGGGTACCCGCCGGTCTGGTGAGCCCATCCCTGCCGGGTCAGCCCAGGGTAGAGGGCTTGCCATGGATGTCGTTCCATGGATGTCGTTGTCGCCCGGTTCGAGCGTCGGCAGTCGGGCAGAGTTGGCGGTGAGAAGGGGCGGCGCATTGAGCACTGTCGGCACCACTGGCAGGCGCAGCGGGTCGTTAGCTCATCAGGGCTTGTTGTACGGCTCGGAGGAGGAGTTTCTGAGGGGCACAGTCCCGTTCGTCCGGGACGGGCTGGCCCGTGATGACTCGATCTGGGTCGTCACCACGGCTCGCAACGCTGGTTGGTTGCGCTCGGCGCTGGGGGCAGACGCCAAGCGGGTGGTGTTCGGGGATTGCCAGGAGTGGTACCGCCATCCGGTTCGGGCGCTAGCCGCCCTGCATCGGGCCACCCGGCCCGATCCGGGTGGGCAGCGGCTGCGGATGATCGGAGAGCCGCTGTGGGCGGCGCGCACCGCGCGGGAGACCAGAGAGCGAGCCCGGTTCGAGTCACTGGTCAACGTCGCGCTTGCCCCCGCCAACGCATCGTTCATGTGCACCTACGACACCCGGGTGGTGAACTCGGAGGTCGTGGAGCAGGTGGCCAGGACCCATCCCGAACTGGTAGTTGACGGCGGGGCCCGCCCGAGCGGCCGTTACACCGACCCGATCGTGTTCAGTGCCGAATGCGACAGGTCTCCCTTGCCCGAGCCGCCGCCCACCGCCTTGCGGTTGGTGTTCAGCCGGCTGGGACAGCTGGCCACTCTCCGCGTGTTCATGACCTCCTACGCCACCTGGGCCGGGGCCGCCCCGCAGCCCGTTGAGCAGTTCGTGCAGGCGGTCGACGAGGTGGCTACCAACGCGATCGAGCACGGCGGTGGATCAGGGATCGTGCGGGTCTGGACTGATCCGCAGGTCATGTCATGCGAGATCAGCGATAGCGGCACTGGATTGCGAGATCCGCTCGCCGGGCATCTGCCGCCGCCCCCCGGTCGTACCGGCGGATGCGGCTTGTGGCTGGCACGCCAGTTCTGCGACCTGGTCGAGGTACGGAGCGATCCAACTGGCACGATCGTGCGGCTGCATCTGGTCCTCCCTGACTGCTCCTGACAGCAACAGCCCAGCCGCAGGGTGGATCGTGAGGAGCGATGTTTGGGGAGCCTTCCGCCGGGGAAGTTCCGTGGTCTTCAGTTGCAGAAGAGTTCAGTGGGAGCGGCGACGTGTTGTGCGATGTTGACACCAGCCAGCGTCACGATTTGTTGGCACATCGAGGGTTGCTGTACGGCTCGGAAGAAGAATTTCTCGCGAGCGCCCTTCCATTTATCCGGGATGGCCTGAACGGCGGCGATGCAGTCTGCAGCGTGAGCACGGAACGTACCGCGGGCTGGCTGCGACGTGAGCTGGGCACCGATGCCAGCAGCGTGGAGTTCCACGAGAGCAGCCGGTGGTACCAGCACCCGGTCCGGGCCTTGGCGACCGCGCATCGCCTGGTGCAGGCGACGATTCCGGGCGGGCGGCAACTCCGAGTCCTCGCGGAACCGCTGTGGGTGCCTCGGGGGCCGCAGGAGAAGAAGGAGTGGGTTCGATACGAGTCGCTTGTCAATGCGGCATTCGCGGGGACCAACGTCGCATTCGTGTGCAGCTACGACACCCGTGTCGTCGATCCGGATTTCGTGGGTGGCCTGGCTCGGACCCATCCTGAAATGGTCGTCAGCGGTCACGCGCAGCCCAACCTCGGTTACGTGGAACCGGAGCAGTTCAACGCCGAGTGCAACAGCGCGCCGCTGCCCGAGTTGCCGGCCCCGGCGTTGTGGCTGAGCTTCCATCGCGTGAACCAACTCGCCGTCCTGCGCGACTTCGTGACCTCCCATGCGTTTCAGGCTGGGGCGACGGTGCAGTCCACTGCTCAGTTCGTGCAGGCTGTCGACGAGGTGGCGACCAATGCGATCGAGCACGGCGGTGGATCAGGCGTGCTGCAGGTCTGGCCCGGTCCGGAATCGATACTGTGCCAGGTCAGCGATAGCGGCGCGGGACTGCGCAATCCACTGGATGGGCACCTGCCTCCCGGGCACCGGGCCGCGCGGGGACGGGGGCTGTGGCTGGCTCGCCAATTCAGCGACCTCGTCGAACTGCACAGCGATCCGGAAGGCACGACCGTGCGACTACACCTGGACCTGGGCGAGGGACGGACCTCACCGGTGGATTCGGCGTCCAGCTCGACTCCCCAGGCACAGGCAGCGCCGGTGCTGGTGAGCGGCGGTTCGTTTCGCGGTTAGCGCTCGATGCCCAAGGCATCGGGCACGCTGTCCGCGAAGACGAAGTGCTCGCGCAGCCCGGTGATTTCCAATGCCAGGTTGGCGGCGGGGGAGTTGCACACGAGCCGCAGTTCGCGGTCTTGCTGCGTGGCGAGCTCGTGTGCCTCGAACAGCGCGCGCAGGCCGGCAGATGCCAGTAGTCGCACAGCATCGAGGTTCACCACCACGACCCGGGAAGCAGCCAGCTGCGTGGCCAGATACGCGGCGAGGTTCGGCGCTGTCAGCGCGTCCACCTCACCGGTCACGATGACGATGCGGGCGTCGGGACCATGCTCGGCCACCTGTAGATCCAGGATGTTGGTCGGGAAGTCGCTGCTCACACTCCGCACGATATAGCGCGGGCGCGGCCGGATCGTGCTCCTACCGATGAGTTTCGGGCACGAGCACGGTCATTTCTGTATCCGGGAACGACCCGGGACGGGACACGAGAGAGGACGCCCCGATGCCGAAGATGGCCACCTGCCTGTGGTTCGACGGACAGGCCGAGGAGGCGGCAGCGCACTACGCCGCGATCTTCCCGCGCTCTGAGATCCTCGGGGTGACGCATTACGGGACCGACATGCCCGGACCTGAGGGCAGCGTCATGGTCGTGAACTTCAGTCTCGACGGCCAGCAGTTCGTCGGGCTCAACGGCGGGCCGCAGTTCCCCTTCACCGAGGCGATCTCCTTCCAGATCTTCTGCGCCGATCAGGAGGAGGTCGACTACTACTGGGGCCGGCTGTCCGAGGACGGGC
>DASYAZ010000179.1:0-2690 GCA_036501085.1 Pseudonocardiaceae bacterium
CAGTTCGCCGCCGACCCCGAATCAGCGCAGACGATCGCATCATCAGGCAGCAGGGGGCTCAGCTCGGAGAACAGCCGCATCGGGTTGATCGGATCCGCCTCGACGCCGGCCTCCCTCGCCATGGTCTCCCACCAGCGGGCCGATGCTCTCCCGCCAGGACCGGTCGTGCTTGCGAACCAGCAGCGGGATCAGCGCGCGCAGGGTGGCCGCGGCGTCGCCGACCAGGTTCACCTCATACGGGTAACGCATGCCGATCATGGCGGGGTCGAGGTCGATCTGCACCGCCCGCGCCTGGTCGAACTCGGGCATGAACTGGGTGTAGGGGAAGCTCGACCCGACCGTCAGCAACGTGTCGGCCCCGCGCATCATCTCATAGCTCGGCCGCGTCCCCAGCAGCCCGATCGACCCGGTCACATAGGGCAGCTCGTCGGAGAGCACGTCCTTACCCAGCAGCGCCTTGGCCACCCCAGCACCCAGCAACTCCGCCACCTGCTCCAACTCAGCACCCGCACCGCGGGCCCCGGAGCCGGCCAGGATCGCGACCCTGCTCCCGGAGTTGAGGATCTCCGCCGCCCGCCGCACCGCATCGGAGTCCGGTGCGAGCTCGGGCCAGTCGATCCCGAGGCTGGAGGGCACCATCTTGAACGCGTGGGTCGGTGCCGAGTAGTCGAGCTCCTGCACATCACCCGGCAGGATGATCGCGGTCGGGGCCCGCCGGCCCAGCGCGGTGCGGATCGCCCGGTCCAGCACATTGGGCAACTGCTCGGGCACGGTGACCATCTGCAGGTAGTCACCGGCCACATCCTTGAACAGGCTCAGCAGGTCCACCTCCTGCTGGTAGGAACCGCCCATCGCGCTGCGATTGGTCTGCCCGACAATCGCCACCACCGGCACGTGGTCGAGCTTGGCGTCGTACAGACCGTTGAGCAGGTGGATCGCACCAGGCCCGGAAGTTGCCGCACACACCCCGAGCCGCCCGGTGAACTTCGCGTACCCCACCGCTTCGAACGCCGCCATCTCCTCATGCCGGGCCTGCACGAACTGCGGGCGGTTATCGGCGCGGCCCCACGCCGCCAGCAACCCATTGATGCCATCACCGGGATAGGCGAAAACCGTGTCTACTCCCCACTCCCGCAAACGGCCCAACAAATGATCAGCAACGGTCACGGTGGCCACGGTCTCTCCTTAGGTCCTGGACGCACTCACAGCATGGTTTCCCCAGAACTATTGCGGGCATGCAAATAAATGTCGTTTCGTGAATAAGGTCACAGTCGGCGATGATGGGAATGGCTGCCATCTGACGGCCTCGGCGCAACGGACCGGTGCTGCCGCAGGATCACGACGATTATCTTCACGCCGATTCCGACCGCGAGGGCCGCTAACACGACGGTCGCGGCAGTGCTGGGCGCCCGGAACAGCGACGTGACGAACATGGCTACCAGGGCCACTACCGACACCGCACCGGCGCCGAGCTTCACCCGTTCCAACTTGCTGTCGTCCTGGAGACCCAGCGCGAACCGTTCGGTGTCTCGGATAGTGGGAGCGACGTGATGAGAGGGCAGCGGAGACGCCTGCCTTACGGCAATGCGCGGTGGATGCGGGTCACCGCGTTCTGCCTGGGTCCGGCCCCGAACCCACCACGGACCTTCCATAATCTGCCCGGCCAGCCACAAGAATATGGCCGCGCCCACCACCGCCACGATCAGGTGCAGGACGCTGTCGAGAGCGTCGAAACCCATCGGAGTCCGAGCCGATCTGGCAAAGGCCACCGAGCCGACCGCGAACAACAGCATATATCCCATGAACTGGAAACCGGTGAAGATCAGCGCGGTGTGCCTGCGGCGCGCGGAGATCACCGCGAGCACCCCGGTGGTCAGCAGGACCCCGCTGTGCAGCACGGTGAAATGGAACACCAGCACCGGAGCCCCTGCCGGACCAATGACTGGATACGTCGAGTCGGCGGCCAGACCCCATACTCCAAGGGCGATCAGCAGCACGCCCTCAATCACCAGCGGAACCCGACCGGTGCGGAACAAGTAAGGATTGGCATCCACCGGCCTGACCGGCGAATCCCAGCCTCCCGGTGCGTTCTTCTGTCCAGAATCCATCGCGCTTAATCCCTCTGCTCAGCGATCCGCCGAGCCGCACAGTGTCGTGAGAACCCAGATGCGTCGTGAGAACCAGAACCGTCGTGAGAACCAGAGCCGCAGCGAGACTCACCCGGTGCGCGCAGCCCAGTCCAGCGCGGACACTCCGCTGCCGGGGGACTCACCCGCGGCCTGCGCGAAGGCCTGCAGTAGCGGCACCAGCTCGCGACGCTGCTGGTCCGGCATCCGGCCCAGGACATCCTGAATAGCGGTCCGCCGGTGATTGATCACCGTCTGCACCAGTTGGCTTCCTTGAGTGGTGAGCGTCAGGACGAGATTGCGACGGTCGCCGGCGTCCTCGCCCCGGTGCAGCAGACCGGCGGCGACCAGCCGATCGCAGGCCCGGGTGGCGTTGGAGGGATGCACACCCAGCCCCCGAGCCACCGCCCCGAGATTCAACGGCCCATCACGTTCCACCATGACCAGCACCCGCCACTGCGGCAGGCTCAGCTGTTCCTCCAGCACCGCCATGGACCGTGCGGTGATGGCGACGAGGACCCGGGCGGCGAGCATCACGGCGTCGACCTGTTCGACATCCTCGGC
>DASYAZ010000180.1:0-3048 GCA_036501085.1 Pseudonocardiaceae bacterium
AAGCCATCGCGGTCGCGTTGACCTGCCTGGGGTCGTGGACGTCGCTGATCACTGATCTGCAAGACGACGGGGACATCCGCATCGTGGTCCGCGACGAGGTGTGGCGCCAGATGCGTCTCGGGTTACGCGCGGTGCAGGCCGTGGACTCCGACCTGCGGCTATCGCGGGCGGAGAAGAAAATTCAGATCTTGGTGATGCACAAACCGTCCGACCCGCTCTCGGTCGGCGCGGCCGGCTCCCAGGAAGTCGCCATCGCCAAAGACCTCCTCGCGTTGTGCTCCACCCGCATCCTCGGTGGCCAGTCCACGAGGGTGGCCGACGAGCTGGCCGAAGACCTCGGCCTGTCGGAGAAAGAGCAGCAGGTCGTCACCGGGTGGGCGATGGAACGCCACGGCCGCGCGTTGTGGAAGATCGAAAACCAGACCGGCTCAAAGATACAGACTGTTCTGTCCCCGACCGAACTCGCGGTGTTCGACACCAACGCGGGCTTGCGAGACCGCCGACCAGGCCACCCATCCCGGGCTGGGTTGCGGTAGCACGCGGATGTTCTCCCGTTCTCGGATTGCGCTGGCCGTGGCCGCCGCCATGGCGGCGGTCGCGGTGTGTGTCAGCGCGTTGCTGGGCGTCCTGACCGCGGCGCTGCTGGGCGGGATCGTCTCAGGCGGGGGTTGTGGCGGTGACGGCGGGCCCGGTGGGGGTTCGCGGCAGATCGGGCCCCGCACCTGGTCCGGCGAGCAGACCGCGAACGCCCAAGTGATCACCAGCGTCGCCATCTCCCGAGCGCTACCCCGCCGGGCCGCGGTGCTGGCGGTGGCGACGGCGATCGTGGAGTCGGGGCTGCGCAACCTCGGCTACGGCGACCGCGACTCGCTTGGGCTGTTCCAACAACGACCTTCACAGGGCTGGGGCGGCCCGGCGCAGATCCTCAACCCCACCCAAGCCGCTGGCCGGTTCTACGACCACCTCCTCACCATCGCGGGCTGGGCGGCCATGGCATCCGGCGCGGCGGAACAGGCGGTGCAACGATCCGCCAACCCCGGCGCCTACGCCTCCCAAGAACCCGCCGCCCAGGACTTGGTGGCCAAGTTCTGGACCGGACCTGACAACCCGGTCCCCACCACCCCCATTCCCACCACCCCGAGCCTCGGCGGTGACGCGGCGACCCAGCTGGTCGTGTTCGGCCGGCTGGGCTGCCCCGACCAAGGCGGCTCCAACATCCCGCTACCGGCACCGCTGCCCGGCGGCGCCGGGCCGTCGAAGAGCATGCCGCCGGGCTATCAGCTACCTGCCGACCCGAGCACCCGCGCCGCGCTCACTTATGCCATCGCCCAGCTGGGCAAGCCCTACGTCTGGGGCGCGACCGGCCCAAACGCGTTCGACTGTTCCGGGCTGGTGCAAGCCGCCTGGGCCGCCGCCGGGGTCCCGGTCTCACGCACCACCGCCACCCAAGTACACGACGGCACCCCGGTAGCGGGTATCGACCAGGTCCAGCCTGGGGACTTGCTGTTCATCCCCGGCGACGCTGGGTCTGCCGCGCACCCCGGTCATGTTGGGCTCGCCGCCGGCGACGGTGTGGTGATCGACGCATATGACAGCCGCCATGGCGTCATCGTCGAACCGCTCGCGGCCTGGGCGCCGAAGCTCGTCGGGATCCGCCGGATCACCCCACCCCCGACCACCCCGGGCCCGAACCCGCAGGTTCTCGCGGCCGGTCCGCCGAGTTGAGCCGCGTTGTCGCATACGGCCACCCCGGCGATCCAGCCCCGCCATTTTCGCCCATCCCTTGTTTCGGATTCCCAGGAAAGGACCCCACGATGACTCGAGCATCTGATGGCGGGCCGGCCGCATCGATCGCGGCCGCCGCGTTGCTCCTCGCCGGCGCCACGATGTGCGCCGGCACCGCATCGGCATCGGCATCCGCCGGTAGCTGGGTCAAGACCAACTCCTGCCCACCGGGCTACCAGCTCGACGGGCAGAACTCCCAGCAGTGCGTCTGGCCCAGCCCACCAGGTCCGCGGACAGCGGCCACCGGCTGCACCACAGCGGGGTACACCGTCACCGGTGCCTCCCCCGACGTCTGTCGCGACGCCGACGGCTACGACACCCAGGGCCACCGCTGATGAGGAACTCCGCTGAGCGGGTAGCGCCGGAAACCTGGCGCGAGGAAGCCGCCATGCTCGGGCTCGGTATCGCAGGGGTGGCCGTGTTCTACGGCGGGTGGGCGGCGCTGTGGGTCGGTGGCCGCCTGGTCGGCGAACCGGTCCCGGTCAACCCGTTCCGGGCGTTCGCCGGGCTGCTGCTGGGCAAGCTCGCCTGGCCCGGCATCGCCGCCGACGTCCTAGCCCTCGTGGAGATCACGATCATCGCCGCGGTGGGGTGGCTGGGGTGGCGGCTGATCGGGCCGACCCGACCCGGTCACGCCAGCAAAGCCGAGATCCGCCGCGAGTTGTCCCTGACCGCCGCGCGGGCCTCCGCCGCGGTCACCCGACCGTCGATGCCCGAGCCCGAACGCCGCCGCGCGCCGCTGGACGAGGTCGGCGCGCCGATGCACCGAGGCCCGATCGGGCCGTTGGTGGCGCCGTTCACCAACCCGACCGGCACGCTAGCCCCGACCCAAAGCGGGAAGTCCCGGGGCGACCTGGTGCACAAAACACTCGGGGCGCCGGGGGCGTTGCTGTGTTCCACAACGAAACCGGACTTGCTCGAATTCACCGCGCTGGCCCGCACCCGCCGGAGCCATCTGGGCCCGGTGCTGGTGTTCGATACCACCGGCTGCGTGCGTTGGCCCGCGCAGCTGCGCTGGTCACCGATCCAGGGCTGCACCACCAAAGCGGTCGCGGACCGACGAGCGTTGGCGATGGTGGAAGCCTCCGCCATCCGCATCGAATCCGGCGGCGGACACGGTGGCGGCAACGACCGGGTGTTCCGCGAGCGGGCCACCATGGTGATGGGCGCCTACCTGCTGGCCGCCGTCCTGGGCCATCACGAGATGGCCACCGTCATCGGCTGGGCCACCGACCGGCCCACCAGCGGCGAAGCCGCCGACAT